>JAFNJB010000054.1 GCA_017601245.1 Candidatus Brockarchaeota archaeon | reverse complement strand
ATCGTCCACGTAAGTTTGATAAACAATGTCCCTTTCCAGCCTTCTGATAGACGCCCAATATAGTAAAATTTTTTTAGGGTCTAACACGCTGAAACCAAACCTCTTTTTTTCTATTGCATTCATCTGTTCCAACGGCTTTAAGGCATAGTTCACAGTGCTTAGAGATAGTTTACAAGCCTCTTTAAGTTCGAGTTGTTTAAAAAACTGGTTCTTTCTCTCAAGTACACCGTATAGTATTTCCCTATAGACGCGTTCCTTTTTCATGTTTCTATCTAAAGAGCATTTTATTTATAAAGCTTTCGAAAAATATCGAAAATAGTTAGAAAAGGCCATCCTGAAAAATCCATCCAACTCCATTTGAATTGTCTTTAACAAAATTAAAAAACTAAGAAATAACAGATAGAGTTCTATATTTTAGGCCTTCAGATCCTACATGAGGATATTAGAACGTAGATTGTTGAATAAAATTTTTCATGAAGCGGTTAAACGGTTTTTAATCCAGTCTTCTTAACATTCTTTCTTTGGGATTATTTCCATATTCATACTCATTCTCTTTGCAAACCTATTTAGCTTCTTGCTGAATCTCTTTATTAAAATCGGTATGTCTTCTTTACTCACGTAAAGTATTAATCTTTCTCCTTCAATTCTGACATCGAAATCAGACACTTGATTTCTCAGTATTACTCCTATTTCTTCTTTAATCTTTTCTTCGTAATCGCTTTTTCTCCTCCTTATTGG
Source organism: Candidatus Brockarchaeota archaeon (assembly GCA_017601245.1). GTDB lineage: Archaea > Thermoproteota > EX4484-205 > EX4484-205 > JAAOZP01 > JAAOZP01. Next base: position 5,803 of record JAFNJB010000054.1, on the reverse strand, counting down.
AACTATGAATGTCTGCTCACCGAAAACATATAATTCGTACTCTGGCTCGCCCGTTAGGAAGTTTTTGACTACAATCGTTGGCCTTGCTAAATCAGCGTTTTTCATGCCCTTAGGTATTTTAACAACGGTTTCAAGCGTGTAGATTTTAGATACTTCACCTTCCTTCATGAATATTACTGTATCTATTATGGATGGTATTAGACCCAAATCTGTCCTACCGGTGAAACGTTGGATAGCATCCATTGGAGTTGTAGCATGTATAACTCCAACCATGCCTATTCCAGCAAGCCTAAGGTCTATGAAGATGTTGAAATCCTCTGTGTCCCTAAGCTCATCGTATATCGTGTAATCTGGCCTGCTTAAGAGTAGAACGTCATGTAGCTCACTTGGCTCTGCAGCAGTCTTAGAATACTGTGTTACGTCTGGCGGTAGTTGAAGGTCTCTCGGGCTCTCTATGGTTTTAACAACCCTGTTCATCGACCTGTAGAATTCCGCGAGAGCCTGTGCGAAAGTAGACTTGCCCATCCCGGGGGCTCCTGCTATGAGTATTCCCTCAGCCTGAGTCCTAAGCCTTTCAATAAGCCTATTGTCCAAATTATACTCTTCAAGGCTCCTCTTTATGAGTGGTTTAACAGCAGTTATCTCAAGCCCGTCGGAGAAAGGAGGCCTAGTTATTACTATTCTAAGGTCTTTCAATTGTATTATTGTAGAGCCTGCTTTATCTATTTCAATAAATCCCTGATTTGAAAACTGGACTCTCTCCATCAAGTCTGCTATTATAGACTCTAATTCAGATTTGGAAATGGGCTCCTCGCTCAGTTCTCTGTAGATCCACCTTCCCGGACGCCCTTCCTTAGCTCTCGGAGGAACATCCTCTTTCAGATGTACTGACATCACTCCGGGTCCGAAGAATTCTTCCAGCTTTGCTTTTCCAACAGGGCTTAAGTATAATGCCTCTATCCCCATTGCCTTCGCAGTCTTAACCAGAACGGGGTCGCATGAGACTATTACTGCACCCATACTCATCGCAAGGTCTCTCAATACTGATGAGAGCTCTTCTGAAACCTTGGAGGGGCCGATGAATTCCAATGGTAAACCGTTTAAACGGGCCGTTTCGCTCAGGGATTTCAAACCGTTTAAACCAGTCTCGTCTCCGAGCCTAGCCCTGTTTTCAAATTCTGAGATTATTGCCTTATGAACCATTATCTTCCCATATATTTCCCCGCTTGCAACAGCTCTAGCAGCTACTCCAGTAAGTATTGAAGTAGGGTCTACAACGTATACTTTAAGCCTGTCTTCAACCATAACTTATCCTTCTCGTTTCCGAGGGCTTTGAAACCAAGCCAGTTATAAGCTTTTCCCCTTAAGAGCTACAGATCTCCTGTAGTCTTCTTATGCAGGATAGTGCAGCAAGGTAGCTTGTCCTAGGATTATCAGGATGGGGAACGTTTTCCACAATGATCTTAAGATTTGAAACCTTAGACTCAACGCTTATTTCGTGAACTATCTTATCCCTAGTGGGGTCGGCAACTATTCTGACTAAGACTCCAGTTCTCGAGTATAGTGCTAAAGCCGCAGCTACGTTAACGCTCTTGGGAAAATGTTTCAACGCATCCTCAACAGGACCCTCGTAGACAAGAGTGGGCTTAGTAATATTCTCCAAGTCTATCCCCCTGTTCTTGAAGTATTCTGAGTATGCTAGTGCCTCCGGGGGCTTATGCGTCGTTAAAACTATTTTATCCACTCCCACTAGGCTTATTGCTTGGATAGCGTCTAGCCCAGCTATTGCTCCAGCTGGGACATGTATCTTCCCCAGATTCTCTTCGTATATCCTCCTCGTCTCTGGGAATAGGAGGCCGCCTATACTCATAACCAACACCTCCTTACCGGATTCGATAATCGGCTTTAGGTATTCTACAACAGCATCGTCACTAGCAGCCTCTACGATCATATCTACGCTCTTATCTCTCAACATTTCATCCATCCCCTCAGAAACCTTCGGTTTCCCTCTAAGTTTATCAACAAGTTTCAAAGCAGCCTCTTTATCGATATCATACACGTAAGCCAATTCAGCCTTTACGATACCGTCGTCTATGGCCTTGGCTATGAGAGACCCTATTGCACCGCAACCGAGGAGCCCTATTCGCTTCATCTCTCTACTTTCACCACCTCTAGAGAAATATCTATTATTTTTGCTGAATGAGTTAGCTCCCCCGAGCTTATTATATCGACACCCGTCTTAACGTAATCCTCGAGGTTTTCAAGTTTTATCCCACCAGAAACCTCCACCAAGACCTTGTTTCTCAAACCCTTTTGCTCTAACATCCTGATTGCATTCTCCACCTTTTCAGGCGTGCAATTGTCAAGCATTATAATGTCTGCCCCCGCTTCAGCAGCTTCAGCAGCTTCTTCAGCACTAGAAACCTCCACTTCTATCTTGCTACTGAAGCTTGCAGCCTCCCTGGCTTTTCTAACAGCCTCCCTTACTGAACCGAAATACTTTAAGTGGTTCTCTTTTATGAGAATCATGTCTGAAAGGTTAAGCCTATGAGTATCTCCTCCTGCCGCAGCAATCGCTCTTTTCTCAAAGTACTGGAACCCTGGCTTAACCTTCCTGGTTGCAGCTATTCTAACGTCGGGGTTCAGCCTCCTAGCCTTCTCTATGAATCTCTTCGTTAAAGTGGCTACGCCAAATGTTTGAGAAAGTATATTGAGAAGAAGCCTCTCAATGCTGAGGAGTTTCCGCATGTTACCCCTTATCCACATTACGTGCTCTCCCGCCTTAAACTCTTCTCCGCTTTTCTTCAAAATCTCAACTTCAAAACCCATTCTCTTCAATACGGGTGCGATGTCTTCGCAGCATGCGGAGACGCCGTCTTCCTTCGCTATTACAACGGCTTCGCAAGAAACGTCTGGGGGTATGAGTTCTGAAGTAGGGTCCCAAAAAGGTATATCTTCATAGAGCCATTCTGTAAACTTTCTAAAAATCATTTCCTCCGCCAAGGGACCTCCACCCCCAGTAGTTCGAAGCTCCTCTCAAGCACTGCTCTGGCTTTCTCCGCGATCTTCTCATCAACCTTAACGACAACCTCGTTTGAAACAAGGCTCCTATATACTTTTTCAAGAGTAATCTTCTTCATATTGGGACATATCGTGTCTTCGCTAACCGGGTATGCTTCCTTCCCAGGGTAGAGCTTATTTATCCTATGGACAACTCCGTTCTCGGTTCCTATTATGAAGCGTTTAGCATTAATCTCGCCCGCTGCCTTTATTATCTGGCTGGTGCTTCCCACGAAATCCGCTATCTTTCTCGTCTCCACCGGACACTCGGGGTGAACAAGCACCTTAGCGTCTGGAATCCTTTCCTTAACGGAGAGGACTTTTTCTTTTGTAATACCTATGTGAACCGGGCAGTAGCTGTTTAATGGAACGGCAACAACCTCTTTACCAGTTGTTTCAGCCACATAAGAGGCAAGATTCCTATCGGGTCCGAACAAGATCTTTTCCGCATCAAGTTTTGACACGAGTTTTGAAGCGCTGCTGCTGGTAACCACGTAATCCGCCATGGATTTAACTTCTGCGAAAGAATTCACGTAAACCACTAATGGAGTATTCGGATGTTTCTTACGGTACTCCCCTACTATAGGAGGATCAAGTTGCCAAGCCATTGGGCATATTGAGCTAGGCTCGGGAGTAAGAATAGTCTTCCCAGGATTTAGTATTGCCGCCTGTTCAACCATGAAATCAACTCCTGCGAAGACTATGGTCTTAGCCTCGGTCTCCATCGCCTTAATTGATAATTCTAGACTGTCTCCAACGAAATCAGCAACATCCTGGACCTCTGGCCTCTGATAGTTGTGGGCGAGTATTACAGCTCCTTTCTCCCTAGCTTTTTCTCTTACCCTACGCGCCAGGTCCTCCATTCCCTGAGATGGCTCTTACAAGCCTTATTTAAGGGGTTCTATATGGGCAATAATTGTATAATAATCTTATCACTGGGCAAAAAATGAATGGAATGAAGTCAAAAAATAACTATTAAATATAACCCTGTAATTTAATCCAGTAAGTGCTTTGGATATAGTGCTCGCTCCTACGAATGTTGAGCGCCCCCTGCTTAAGAAAGTTTTGAAAACAGCCAGTAGCATCGGCTTCGAGATCAAGCGTTTAAAAAGCCTTGAAGAACTTGAAAGAATCAACGAGGGAGTACTTCTCATTATTGGTGAAGACAGAGATGCTCTGAGAAGCATCCGCCACTTAAAATCCAGAAATCTACTCGTGCTGGGTGTGAGTAAGACTGAGAATAATAGCTTCCTTATGGAGACTACTGTTGAGAATATTGATGACGCTTTAAAAATCCTATATAAAGGGGATTATGCGATAGAGTATTCCTCAAGGATTAAGGCTATCGTTGACGATTTCGAAACACCTCATGCTCTAAACGAACTTGCAGTCTTCCCGAGGAGGAGTGCTACGATAGTGGAGTATAGTCTCTACGTCGATGGTGAATTCGTATGGAGAGATATTGGCGATGGACTAATAGTCTCTACACCCATAGGCTCGACAGCCTATGCACTATCCACAGGCGGACCGATAGTGCATCCCCATGCTAGGGTTATGACAATCGTCCCAGTAAATTCATTAAACCTGACTAGGAGGCCGCTAGTAGTGCCGCTAGATAGCGTTATAGAAATCAGAGATATACTTAGTAATTCTAATTGCGAAGTTATTGTAGATGGTAGTTACAGGGTTAAGGCGGTAAATCGAATATTGATTAAGAAGGGGGAGGATATTGGCTTCATAAGGTTGATGAGTAAAACCCTCTTGGCTCAGAGGCTTGAGAAAAAAGCTAAAATGTCTATCGATATAAGTAGTCTCCCACCTAGTGCAAAGCTTATCCTAAAGGTTCTAGAATATGAAGGTCCTCTAACGCAGAAGGATATAGTAAAGAAAACAATGCTTCCAACAAGGACTGTAAGACATGCATTAGCAATACTTGTAGGGAAAAACTTCATTAAGAAAAAGCCGTTAATAAGAGATTCTAGACAAGACTTATACTATATAGAAACTGGATGAATTTTAGATTATGTAATGAGAACAACAATATGTCTGTAATACGTTATTTGAGATTAAGAAATAAGGCTTATTTAAAACATAGCGGTAAAAAGATGGTAAATTAATGCTACCAAAAAATTCCCATTATTTTTAAATCACAATTTTAAATTAATTACTTATTTAAATTTTTCTTAAAAAGTTTATAAATAAGCGGAAAATCGCTCTGCTCATGCGACAGGTGGAAAGAGGATTGGAAATAACGGGGGAAAGAATTCCCAAAGACTTCATGTGTGAAATTCATTCAGCAGGCTCTAGGCTTGCAGAATTTTACTTGAGATTAAAAAGTACCAGCTTAGAGAAGATTACTAAATTCCTTTTAGAAAACAATATCGTTGAACTGAGTGGCTTTCAAAATTTCGATTATAAAAATAATGAAATAATAAAGGGATTTTTAGCAGACTTATCTGGGTCGAAAAACGATTTGAAAACCATTGTTGAATCACTTAAAAACCTTGATGGAATTTTAGAGGTTAGGTTTTCAGATAATGTTCTCAATGGTATAATTATAGATGAGTTATTCTTCCCCTTGATGGTTGGTGGTGAGAGGAGTTTCACCTTCAGGGTTGAAAGCTTCGGAGCAATATTGAAGAGGCTTTACGAAAAGTTTGGCACTGGTGCAGCAGTAATACTTTACGAAATGGGTCTTGGAATGGGTGAGAGCAAGTTCAAATCAGTAGTAAGCAAGTACCGC
>JAFNJB010000023.1 GCA_017601245.1 Candidatus Brockarchaeota archaeon | reverse complement strand
AGTAGTTGTGATATCGGGGAAAGATTAATATAGCCCCTTTATAGGAGGCTTCCTTCCTGGGAGGTGCAGCAAGTGTACTCGAATAATAACGCTCCAAGGGGGCGAGATCCCGTCCGCCAACTGCTTACACCCTAATAGCTTCACCTCCTTCAAGGATCCTAGCTACAATTCTTCATGGAGGTGTTCTCAATGGTTTCAGGAGCTAGACTAATAGTCGATAAACTCAGGGAGAACGGGGTTAAGACAGTATTTGGAATACCTGGGGGAGCAGTGCTTCCACTATTCGACGAGTTGTATAAGGCTGGTGACATAGAGTTTATTCTAACCAGACATGAACAGGGCGCTACCCACATGGCTGATGGATATGCCAGGGCAACCGGAAAAGCTGGTGTTGTAATAGTGACATCTGGTCCAGGTGCCACTAACTTGGCTACTGGCATTGCAAATGCTTACCTAGATTCTTCTCCAGTGATAAGTATGGCTGGTCAAGTGCCGACGTTTTCAATAGGCTACGATGCTTTCCAAGAGGCTAATATCTTCTCCATGATGATAGGGCTTACTAAAATGAACTTTCTACCGAGGAACCTGGAGGAATTGAATTCGGCTCTTGAAAACGCTTTTAAAATAGCCCTCTCAGGAAGACCTGGCCCAGTACACATCGATATTCCGAGGGATGTTCAATTAATGGAGGGTGAGCCTAAGAACAATATATTCTCGTATTCTTATAATCCTCCAATACCTTCTGATGAGGAATTATTCCTAGCGTCAAGAATGCTTGCAGATGCAGAGAGACCTGTTATACTTGCCGGCGGCGGAGTAATAATGTCAGGATCCTCCAACGAGCTCGTTGCTTTAGCAGAATTGCTAAACGCTCCAGTGGTAACCACTTTAATGGGGAAAGGTAGTATTCCGGAGGATCATCCTCTTTCACTGGGTTGCGTCGGTATGCATGGTAAACTGGGTGCGATAAAGGCTGTTCAAGAAAGCGATGTTCTACTCGCCGTAGGTGCAAGGTTTAGCGACAGGACTACTGGCAAGTTAAGCGGTTTTGCTCCTAAAGCTAAGAAAATACATATTGACATAGATAAGTCCGAAATAGGGAAGCTTCTCAAACCGGATATTGGCATAGTTGGGGATGCAAAATATGTTTTGAGCAGGATTTACTCGAACCTAGTGAAAATGGTTCAAAAAGGTAAGGCTGGGAAATGGGGTGAGAGACTTAAACAGCTTAAAAAAGAATCGGAGTTTCTCTACGATTATGATGCTGTTCCGATAAAGCCAAGTACTGTAGTTAGGATTCTAAACGATTTCGTCACGCCTAACGATTTCGTTACTACCGAAGTTGGCCAGTGTCAAATGTACGCTTCCCTACACTTCTTGGCAAAACGTCCGAGACAATTCATATCCTCAGGAGGGCTTGGGACAATGGGCTTCGGGCTTCCGGCAGCTATAGGCGTTAAGGCTGCTTTCCGCGACCGGAGGGTTTTCGACATTGCCGGCGACGGTAGCTTCTTCATGACATGTAATCAGCTTCCAGTATCTGTAGACTATAATCTTCCAATCATAGTAGTGGTGCTTAACAATTACTTCTTGGGAATGGTTAGGCAATGGCAGGAATTGTTTTACGGCAAGAGATACATAGCAGTCGACCTCAAGGGTAAGGCTGATATAGCTAAGGTTTCAGAGGGGTTCGGTGCTAGAGCGTTTAAAGTTACGAGGGTTAGCGAGCTTAAAGAGGCTATTCAAACGGCTATTAATGAAAATGAAACAACCGTAATAGATGTAATCGTTGAGCGTGAGGACAACGTGTTTCCAATGATCCCTCCTGCTGCAACACTAGATGAGGTTATACTGGGGAGGTGAAAGGACATGGCCATAGATGAAAATAAGAGGTTCATCGTATTGAGAGTTCTAAATATGCCAGGAGTAATGGAAAGAATATCGTCAATATTTGCTAGAAGAGGGATCAACATAGATACTATTACCGTTGGAGTAATAAACGGAAAATCTTCTCAAATATCGCTTACATTCAGCCTTCCTCAGGACAAGTTTGAAAACATCCTAAAGGTTCTAGAGAAGAATCCATGTATACTCGAGGTTAAAGTCGGCTCTCTTGAATCAGATGTTGTGAGAGAGGCATTCGTAGCAGTCTTGAGGGATTGTGATACTAGCGTTAGCGACTACATTAGGATAAGGTATCGCGCTAGGACAACCCTACTCAGCGAATCAAGGTTATTAGTAGAGTTACTGGCAGACCCCAGAATGGTGAACGAGTTTAAAGAAGAATTCGCAGACCGTATAGAAAGCTTCTCGCGAAGCGGAGTTATGATTCATACTTTAAACCACTACAGGAAGTTAAAAGCTTAAAAGAATTAGATAAGGCACCATAACAGCGTGATTTAGGATGGCTAGGATAATAAGAGACGAAGATATAACAATAGAATTAATAAGAGACAAGACTGTTGCCGTAATAGGATATGGTTCTCAAGGAGAGGCGCAGGCTAAAAACATTAGGGATAGCGGAATAAAGACGATACTCGGGTTAAGAAAAGACGGTCTCTCGTGGAAGAGGGCTGTTGAAGATGGCTTTGAGGTCTATGAGATAGGAGAAGCAGTGAGGAGAGGAGATATTGTAATGATGCTTCTACCAGACCCTGTCCAGCCGAAGGTTTACGAAGAGCATGTGGCGCAGAATATCTCTAAGGGTTCTACTCTCGTATTTGCACATGCTTTCAACATACATTATAGGCAGATAGTACCTGCGCCTTGGCTAGATGTTGTGCTTGTAGCCCCTAAGGCGCCTGGTCCTGCTTTGAGAGACGCTTACGTACGCGGTACAGGCGTACCTGGGTTAATAGCAGTACACCAGGATTATACGGGTAATGCCTCAAAGATAGTTAAAGAATTGGCAAAAGCAATTGGTTTAAGTAGAGTTGGCCTGATAGAGTCTTCATTTAAAGAAGAAGTTGAGACCGACCTCTTTGGTGAACAAGCAGTTCTATGCGGAGGAGTGTCTTCTCTCATAAAAAGCGGGTTTGAAGTACTTGTTGAGGCAGGCTATCAACCTGAAGTTGCTTACTTTGAAGTATTAAACGAGCTTAAATTGATAGTTGACTTGATATGGGCCAAGGGGTTATCAGGTATGTGGCAGGCCGTTAGCGATACTGCTAAATACGGTGGCTTGACGCGCGGCCCTTACCTTATAGACGAGGATGTAAAGAAGAAGATGAAGAAGCTTCTCGAAGATATTCAATCCGGCGTTTTTGCTAGGGAATGGGTTCTCGAAAATAATTCTAACCAGGTTGTTCTAAGGACTCTAATGGAAAGGGAGAAGAACCATCTTATAGAAGTCGTTGGAAGTAGAATAAGGAAATTAATTGGGAAATGAATATCGATATAACCATTGAGAAAGTTAGTGAGAATTTGAAATGAGAAGCGATGTGATTAAGAAGGGTGTTGATAGGGCTCCGCATAGAAGCCTACTTCATGCAGTAGGTTTAGAAAAGAAGGATTTTGAGAAACCATTCGTGGCAGTTGTTAACTCTTACACGAATATAGTTCCAGGACATATTCACCTTAACTCTCTTGCTGAAGAAGTCTCAAAGGGAATTAGGGACGAAGGCGGCGTCCCCTTCATCTTCAACACAATCGCCGTCTGCGATGGTTTAGCGATGAACCATGAGGGGATGAAATATTCTCTCCCAAGCAGGGAAGTAATCGCCGACTCTATAGAAATCATGCTTTCAGCACATATGCTCGACGCTGCTGTTTTCATCTCTTCATGCGACAAGATAGTTCCTGGTCATCTCCTCGCAGCTGCTAGGTTAAATTTGCCCTCTATATTCGTCACTGGTGGACCTATGTATCCTGGTGTCTTTAAGGGTAGAAGAGTGGATCTCGTATCGGTCTTTGAAATGCTGGGTGAGTATTACGAGGGAAAAATTACACTTGAAGAATTAGGGGAATTTGAGAGAGCTGCATGTCCCGGGGCTGGAAGTTGCGCTGGGCTTTTTACAGCAAATACTATGGCGTGTCTTGTAGAGGCGATGGGACTATCTCTTCCAGGCATGGCTGCAACGCATGCTTTAGACGATAATAAGAAAAAGTTAGCATACGAATCCGGGAGAAGAATAGTCGGTCTATGGAGAGAAGGGCTTAGGTTTAAGGATATTGTTAAAAAAGAAAATCTGATAAACGCAATAATCGTTGACAATGCTATGGGGGGGTCAACAAACACAGTGCTTCATATAAGCGCATTAGCTAAGGAGGCTGGTTATGATCTTCCTTTGAAAACTTTTGACGAAGTGAGTAAGAAAGTGCCAACACTTGTTCTAATAAGACCTTCTGGCGAGAGTTTTATGATAGATTTTTACAATGATGGCGGAGTCCCCTCACTTCTTAAGGTGCTCCGGAAATACCTTCATCTAAACACCATGACTGTGACTGGAAAAACTCTAGGGGCTCTTATTGAGGAATTTCCTGAGCCCAAAGGGAATTTCATAAGGCCTCCTAATAATCCATACAGGAGTGAAGGAGGAATAGCTATTCTATGGGGCTCGCTCGCTCCTGAAGGTGCTGTAATAAAGCTCGCCGGAACCCCTATTCAGCTTAGAACATTCAAAGGTAAAGCGAAAGTATTTAACTCTGAAGAAGAGGCTGTAAAATCGCTTGAGAGAGAAGAATTTACAGAAAATACCGTGGTAATCGTGAGATACGAGGGATTGTTGGGAGGCCCAGGTATGCGCGAGATGCTAATGCCCACTTCACTCATAGTTGGGAGAAATCTCGTTGAGAAAGTTGCACTAGTCACTGATGGCAGGTTCTCCGGGGGAACTAAGGGAATCGCCATAGGACACGTTTCGCCAGAAGCATTTTTAGGTGGACCCATAGCTCTTGTTGAAGATGGTGATGAGATACTGATAGATGTCCCCAACAGAAAGATAGATCTACTGGTTGATGAGAACGAACTTAAGAGTAGGAGGGAGAAGTGGACTCCGCTGGTGAAAAAAACTGATAGTAGATTTTTAAACAAACTCAGGGATAACAAGTTCTTCACTTGATGAGAGTTGTCGTATTTTTCGAAGAAAGTATTTTCAATCAATCTGGATCGTTTTGCAACAATCTATGTGAATGAACATGAAACACTATTAAAGCCAGGGTCAGATTCTTCAGCAGACTACGTTTTTATTTCGCATGCACACTTGGACCATATTTATAAAAGCACTCAAGATTCGGGGGCAATATGCTCCGAAGAAACGTTTCTCCTATCAACCCTTAGAGGAATAGGATTGAAACGGGTTGAAGAGCCTTTCCCCCTGTTCGATTCCGGCCACATACTTGGATCTAAGGCAATACTTATCGAGGCAGGTGATGAGACAATACTTTATACCGGAGATATCAACACTTCTCCCTTAGGAAATATACCTAGACAACGTTTTCCAAAAGTACATACTTTGATAATAGAATCTAACTACGGAAACCCAAACCTGGTTTTCCCACCTAGAAGCGAGCTTGTTAAAGAAGCTGTCGATTATCTTAGGGAAAATCTGAGTAAAAATAGGCCTGTAGTCTTAATGGGTTACCCGTTGGGTAAGTCCCAACATATTCAAATGATACTAGATGGTCTTTTACCAGATGTTGAAAAATACGCTTCTCCTTCAATAATAAGGTATAATGATGTATACAGGTTATTCTCACTTACTATAGAAAATAAGAGTATCATGTATTCTCAATCACAAGCCCTGCCTAAAGGCTATAATTGGATACTTTACTATCCGAACATTTCTGGCAGGAATGCATTCATGCAAGTCCTTAAGAAGAAATACGATGCGGTTTTAACCGTATTCTCAGGTAGGTCGCTCCTAGAAGGATATGAGGAAGCTCTTGGCATCGATAAGGCTTTTCCGCTGAGTGATCACGCTGATTTCAAGGGTTTGCTCGAAATAATCGAAGAGACTTCCCCACAGAGAATCTTTACAACTCATGGTTTTTCTAAAGAGTTCTCTCGAGAGCTTAGGAAGTTAGGTTATGAAGCATATGATCTAAATTCCATGAGAGGAAAATGCATCAGGCTTTTCTAATCACTTACGTATGAATATTACATACTCTTCTGCATAACCTATTTTAACAACGCGGTCTCTAGTGGCCACTCTCCTATTAACCAGCCACATTTTTTCAGTTTGGAAACCGATTTCAGTAGCTATCTCAGAGAAAATCTTCTCAGATTCTACCACGCCCGTTGGGAATACTCCTTGGGCGATTACGAATACTCCTACTCCCCCTTCTTTTAGAACACGATAAATCTCCAACAATACTTTCCTAAGGTCTTCAAAATACGCTTTGGCTATTGCAGGTAATCCCTCATATCTGAAGTCACTCTCCTCCTTTACCCGATCACCTATGTAAGACCTCAGCATTGGCTCTGTATTCTCGAAGAAAAGCTCATTTTCCACCCGGTAGACTTTAGTATACTCTATCTTATTCAAATAAGGTGGTGAAGTAATTACGGCGTCGAACATGTTATCGCTTAGAAAATCTAGGTTTCTAGAATCTGCTTTTAACGTGATTATTTTTGGACTAAGGGTTTTGAAATTCTCCAAGTCTTTTATCATGCGCTTAATCCTATTCTTATAGAATTTCCTAAACGGAGGAGTATTCCTATCCTTGATTATCTTTAATACTCCCCCATCCTTCACTATATAGGATGCTTTAATTGCAGCGCTTATCAATCCCAATTTGAAGAAACCATTTGCAACTTTATCCTCTATCTTCTCCACTATACTTCGAAAGAACAATACGTCTTCTAAAACATGTCTTGGAAATGCTTTCTTAATAAAGCTACTGAGTCCACTCAAGTCTTGCCTTTTGAATTTCTCGGAGAATATCTTTTGTGAAATCTCCTTTAACACGTTAACATCGTAATCTGCAGTCTTGACTCTAGATACGAATACTGGAAGCTCCGCTATGTCTATACCTACGGCGTTTACTCCAATCTCTTTACAAGTTAGCTGCGTAGTACCAACTCCACAGAATGGATCTAGTACCCAAGAATCTTTTCCAAGATTAAGATGTTTAATTATCAATTCTACGAAGTCTCTTGAAAATCCCTCCTTATAGTAGAACCAGTTATGTACGGGTGTGTGCTTATTTGGTATGAACGTTACAAGTTTTCCTATTTCAGGCTTTTTCTCGATTATCATTACCTAAATCCTTTCCAAGTGAGAACATAAGTAGCCCATGGTTTTTTAAATTTTTGGAATTCTCATCTGTCTATAACCTTATTAGCCTGCCTTAAACGCTCATTTAGGAGAATGGCTGAAGAAGGTATATACCGGAGTCGGCTGGAGCCGGCTTTTCCAGAAGCAACCAGATACGCTTCAAGTATGAAAGAAGACTCTTGGATATTAGACGAGGATATAGAGGCAACTATTGCGCACGACTTTATGCTTATGAAACAGGGATATATAACGGAAGAACAGTTTAGGAAGATTGTTTATGCTATTAAAAAACTCTTGGAAAACAAGCATCTAATCCAGGTTGATGCTGAAAAATATGAAGATGTACATGAGCTAATAGAATCTTTCATTATTAGAGAAGTGGGAATGGAAATCGGAGGCTTAGTCCATACTGCTCGTTCAAGAAACGATCAAGTTGTAACTGCAGTGAGGCTAAAAACAAGGAGGGAAGTTTTCAGAATTCTGAAGGAGATACTTGATTTGGAAAAAGCTCTTTTGAAAAAAGCACAAGACACCATAGACATTCTCTTTCCGTTTTACACCCATCTCCAGCAGGCGCAGATTGCTCCGTTATCCCACTATTTCCTCGGCTACTTCGATATTATTCTAAGAGATTTTGATCGTATTTTGGATTCTTTGAAGAGAATTAACCTAAATCCTCTTGGAAGCGTTGCAATAGTAGGGACTTCTTTAAAAATAGATAGAGAACTTACGACTAGATTACTTGGATTCTACGGCCTTTTAGAAAATTCCTTCGACGCAGTATCTTCTAGAGACTTCATACTTGAAGTTGTTTCAAACCTAAATATATTGATGCTGAACTTAAGTAGAATGATGGAAGACTTTATAATCTGGCTTACTTCCGAATTCGGCTTCTTCACCCTTCCCGATGAGCTGGCTTTCCCCTCGAGCGCTATGCCGAATAAGAAAAATCCTTGTATACTCGAGCTCGCTAGAGCCAGGTCTGGTAGAGTTTTCTCGAGCCTGACCCAGCTTTCAATGGCCTATAAGGGGATCCCAAGTGGTTATGTTAGGGACTTGCAGGAGACCAAGCCTCCCTTGATCGAGGCCTTTGAAACAGTGAGAGAGACACTTAGAATTATCAGGATAGTTATCGAGAATCTTCATGAAAACCGGGATAGGATAAGATCTTCAATGGAGCAAAGCATAGTAGCGCTTGACATTGCGGAAAGGATCATAGAGGAAGCTAAAATCCCATTCAGGCTAGCTCATAGGCTAGTAGGTGAGATGGTTAAACAGAGCATTAAGAAGGGCAAGAGCTTCAGAAGCCTCGGGGAAGAAGAGCTTAGAGAAGCCTCTCTACGAATACTAGGCAAGGATATAAGCCGGCTTCTGACTAGTATTCTAAGTAAAAGAGACGAACTGCTTGTTTCTCTAAGGTCTTCGAGGGGTGCAGGTTCGCAGAGTAACGATATGAGAATGCTGCAAGAAAGAAAGAAGACCTTAGAAGAGTATTATGCCAAACTGGATAGGATGATTGAAGAAGATAACCTCGCCAAAAAAACTTTGGAAAAACATGTTAAAAGCGTTGTAGAGGATTTTGCTTTCTCCTAACCAACTTATTTGAGGTTTTAAAACGGTAAAAATGTTAACAATCGTCGGTAACATGATATACTAATGTCGAAATAAAAGAATAAAAGCGAGCATGAGATTCATACTATGAATTGCTAATTAGAAAAGAGAAGATAATAGGCCTTCAAGTCTACGATAAGAAGGGTAGGTATGTTGGAGTTGTAAAAGACATAGGTTTTGTATTGGGCGAAAACCTTGTAGGTATAGTGGTTGAGGGTAGAGATAAGCGTGAAATGGAGTTTATATGGAGTGAAGTCGAGGCTGCTGAGGACATTGTTATCCTAAAGAAGGAGGTTACCATCCCGGTTGTTACAACTGCTCCTAAGAAGCCAGTTGAAGTACGTGAAGAAGCAAAACCCGTCTTAAAGGAACAGCCTGTTTCAAGCCCAACAATTCCCTTAGAGAAACCACAGCTGACCGGAAAAACTAGTGAGGCGGAAGTCCAAGTGGCTCCTAAAAGCGGAGTTGGCGGAGTATCTGAACTACAAACTCAGTTCAAAGAAGAGGCGAGTTATATGGTTCCGGAAGAAGTGGAGGAGACCAGTGTTCAACCGAGCTTTGAAGCAAGCAGGATGGAAGAGGAAAGCGTTGCTTCAAATACTAAAACCTGTCCCAAGTGCGGCGCCATAAACAATGCGCGTTACAAATTCTGCTTTAGATGCGGTACTCGACTATCCTAAGTTAAGGGTTCTTTAAGGACTATACCCCTACCACGTTCTATTTCAAACCTGTATATCGTCGGGTTAACAGCAGTCCATCGCATCTTTCTGATGAACATCGTTCTTATGATAGAATTTCCAACTCTTGTTAATGAAAGTATTATGACACCGGAGGCTAAGAATTCTTCAACACCATATCTACTCATCGCATTCTCACCAGTCGGTATTTCAGAGGTTATGAGTGTTGTTACACCCAAACGCTCCTCTATGGAGAAGATTAGGCTTCTAATATACTCTCTAACCCATGCTATCTCGTTTGAATACGTTGTCACTAAGGGTGCTATAGGATCTATTACGAGTCTCTTAGCTCCTATCTCCTTCTTTTTCCTATCCAATTCCTCGACAATACTGTTTACTATAGTATCCATTTCCCTACCCCACATCTTAGAGGTAAAATACCTCCTAACCGGTATTATCGAAAGCTTCCTAGTCTCTATCAGGGGTTGAAGGTCCCAACCGAAGTTTCTAACGTCCCTTATTAATACCTCGGGCCTTTCATCAATCGTTACGTATATACCTGGCTCATTGTTTTTAGCACCATATATCAAGTATTGTAGACTGAAAATAGTTTTACCAGTACCGGCTTCTCCTGCAAGTAAGTATGTCTTACCGGCTTCAAAACCCCCTTCCAATATCTCGTCGATAGCGGGATTCCCAGTAGAAACCTTTCTAGTATACGAAACGCCTCTGCGAGGCGTCCCACAGGATGGGCAAAACTTATACTCGGGGCTGAGAGGGCGACCACATACTGAGCAAGAGGAATACTTAGTGACTGTTTCTCTACGCTGCAATTGTAAAAGCATATTCGCATCGGGTTTATAAATAGTTATCGGAGGATTTACTATACTGATTTCCGCCTTTTTTCTTTGAAATAATTTATTAACCCGCCTGCTTTCAATATTTCCACTATGAAATCGGGTATTTTATAAAACGAAAATTCCTTACCCGTACTAAGCTCTTTCAAAACACCTTTTTCTAAGTCTATTTCTACTTCAACCCCGTCCTGGAGCTCTTCAATCCTATTTTTATCCTCCAGTATTAGGGCGGGTACACCAAGGTTGATAGCGTTCCTGTAGAATATTCTTGCAAACGATTTTGCCACTATAGCCTTTACGTTAGAATGCTTTAATGCTATTACAGCATGTTCCCTTGAGCTTCCTAGTCCAAAGTTTTCTCCAGCAACGATTACAGCACCCTCCTTGGCTTTTTCTCTGAACTCGGGATAATAATCTTCAAAAACGTGTTTTGCAAGTATTGACGGGTCGTGCGTTACTAAATATCTCGCAGGTATTATTACGTCGGTATCTATGTTGTCGCCGAGCTTTATCACCCTGCCTCGGATGATCATTTAAGATACCTCCTGGGATCTGTTATTTTCCCCTCGATTGCAGATGCTACAACTGTCGCTGGAGAAGCCAGGTAAACCTTACTGCTTTTAGCACCCATTCTACCGATGAAATTCCTATTGCTACTTGAGACTGCAACTTCTTCTTCTGCAAGGACCCCTCTGGACATCCCTAAACATGCGCCGCAAGTCGGGGATGTAACTATTCCTCCTGCCCTCAAAATCTCCTCGATTATCCCCATTCTCAAAGCTTCACTATACACTTTCACTGAAGCAGGGCTTACTACAAGCCTTACCCAAGGAGCTATTTTCCTTCCCTTCAATATCTTAAAGGCTATGAGAAGATCATCCAGCCTACCGTTGGTGCATGAGCCGAGGAAAGCCTGATCTATCTGCAGGCCCTCAACCTCCTTCACAGGCTTAACGTTATCAACACTATGGGGAACGCTTACCACCGGTTCTAGCTGAGAAGCATCTATCTCTACTTTTTCGAATTCAGAATCGGGATCGCTTTTAACATCCATATACTGGCCTTCCCTGTTAAAGCTCTTAGCATATTCGAAGCTTTTAGAGTCGGTTTGAACAATACCTGTCTTAGCTCCCATTTCAATGGAGAGATTCGCTAGAGTTAAACGTTCCGATAAGGATAATTTCTCTATCGTCTCGCCTGCATACTCAACAACCTTGTAAGTAGCTCCGTTTGCCCCGATTTTTCCGACGATGTATAGGGCAAGATCTTTTGCAAATACTCCTTTTTGAAACCCTCCTCTCACTTCTACAATCACAGTTTCAGGAACTCTTAGCCAAATTTCCCCTGTCGCTAAGACTACTGCAGCATCTGTCGATCCTACTCCTATTCCTACGGCACCAGTTGCTCCAGCAGTGCAAGTATGACTGTCAACACCAATTATCAAGAAGCCTGGGATATCGAAGCCTTCTTCGAAGAGCACTTGGTGAGCAATACCTCCCCTTCCTATTTCGTAAAAATTGCTTATACCGTATTTCTTAACGAAATTCCTCATTTTCTTCATCTGGTTGGAAAGTTCAATCGTACTAGGGGGGACGTCGTGATCGAAAATAACGACGACCCTACTGGGATCCCATACTTTTTCAGATATTTTTTCAAACTCTTCGACTGCTAGTGGCCCAGTTACTTCGTGAAGCATGAGATAGTCTACTTTAGCCTCTATTATATCGCCCACATCGACTTTTTTACCGGCTTTTCTCGCAAGTACTTTTTGAATTGCTGTCAAACCGCTCAATTAGCACTTAACCCTCCTCATTTGGATTAACCTGTTTGCACCATTAAGTATTGCGTAAACCCCAGCTAGTACAATATCCTTACTGAAACCCTTTGCTGTAACACTCCTCCCCTCTTCATCGGAAACCCTTACAGTAACTTCTGCAAAAGCCTCAGTCCCACCAGTTATTGCTTCTAACCTGAAACTTTCAAGCTTTATCTTTATTAGGTCTCCAAGAAGCCTACTCACAGCCTTCATAGAAGCATCTATTGGGCCCACTCCGAATTCAGCACCTCTCCAAGATTGTTCGCCCCATCTTATTTTGATGGTTGCTGTAGGGGTAATGTTCAACCCTGTCACTACTATTAATTCCTCAAGTTCAATACGTTCCTTTTCGCTTATCCCGTAACCCATTACGCTTTCAGCTATAGAAGCAAGCTCGGCATCGGTAACTTTCTTACCCTGGTCCCCCATCTCTTTCACTATTTTAACTATTTTCTTAAGTTCTTCTTCACTGGGTGTATATCCCATCTCCTTTAATTGTGCATAAATACCATGTGTTCCCGCATGCTTTCCTGCTACCAATCTTCTCTTCGCTCCTACAAATTCTGGATCGATCGGCTCGTATGTCTCGGGAGATGAAATCACACCGTGCGTATGTATTCCGCTTTCATGTGAAAAAGCATTTTCACCTACTATCGGCTTGTTTACAGGTATTGTTATACCGGTTATCGATGAAACTATCCTGGAAGTATTGTATATCTCCTTGAAGACTATTCCTGTGTCTATTCCATAGAGTACCTTGAGGGCAACTGCCACCTCTTCTAGACTAGCATTCCCCGCCCGTTCGCCAAGCCCATTGACTGTAACATGCGCCTCAGTAGCCCCTCCTTCAATTCCTGCGAGAGTATTTGCAACCGCCAGACCCATGTCGTTATGACAATGGACTGCTATTGGAATTCTTACTGCCTTTCTTACTCTCCTAACTATTTCCCTCATAGCGAAAGGAGTTGCAACCCCAACAGTATCGGGTATATCTACTATATCCGCTCCTGCTTCCTCAACAGCCTTGTAAAACTCCACGAGGAAATCTATATTCGTCCTAGTAGCGTCCTCTGCAGAAAACTCTATTTTTAGACCATACGATTTTGCAATATCTATTGCTTCTAAAGCCCTTTTAATCGCCTCCTCTCTGCTTATCTTGAGCTTCTTCTTCAAATGTATATCTGAAGTAGCTATGAAAAGATGTATTCTTTGAGCACCAGTAGAGGCTACTTTCTCAATATCTTGTCTCGAAGACCTTGCTAAAGCAGCAATCTCCGCTTTCAACCCCTCCTTGACTATTCTTCTAACAGCTTCCTCTTCTCCCTGTGAAGTTATCGGAAAACCAGCCTCTATCACCTGTACTCCTAATAAGTCGAGCTGTCTAGCTATCTTGAGCTTGTCTTCTGGTGTAAGTGCTACACCAGGTGTCTGCTCACCGTCTCTGAGAGTAGTGTCGAAAAGCACTACTTTTTCTGGTAATTCCGATTCAGTAAAATATCCTCTCCAAGCCATTGTATCCACCTCCTAAAATTTTTCTAGAAATTTTACCACTAGTCACTGTAAACAGAGGTATGCTTGTCTTCTGAAGACAGGTTATCTCGCCCCCTTAGGGCGACGTTTATGCTGTACACGCACTACACCTCCTTTTTGAGCCTCTCTTATAGAACTATATTAACTTTTCTATAGTGTCTACAGGTTTAAACTTTCAAGACCATTTCTAATCATTACTATTCCAAACGCAACTATTATCAAGTTGAATATTTTCGCAATAAGCTTTGAGGGAGTTCTTCCTATGCTTGCCATAATCCTATCGCCGTTCAAGAGTATTACATAAGCTAAAACAGCATTGAGGATAATTACGAGTATACATGTGAAAACGTTATACGGCGGATTTGAAATTATGATGACAGTAGATATGCTTCCCGGCCCTGCTAGGAGAGGAGTTGCCAGTGGGAAAACAGATATTTCTTCGAATCTCTCCTCCCTAACTTCACTCTCCTCCCCAACGATTATGTATTTTAAAGATATTGCTACGAGGACTATTCCCGAAGCTATGTAAAAATCTGAAAGCCTTATGCCGAGAAAGCTGAACATGGTCGAACCAAGTAGTGCGAAAAAGATCAATACGCCCGTTGCAGCGATAACGGACTCAGAGATTATCTTCCTCCTCTTCTCTTTGGGTGCGGACTCTAGAAAAGCGTGGAAAACAGGTACGTTTCCAACAGAATCCAATATTGCAAATAGGAGTATGAATGCCTTCGTAAAACGCTCCAATTCAACTGCTAGATCTATACCAATATTCATTTCGAGATTCCATTAGCTGTGCAGACTATTATCTCTTTTGTTGAAAATCGGTATGATCTTAAGACTGCCACATTTCATGCAAATAATTCCCAAGCCCCTGTTTTTCAAAATCCTGATTCGGCAACCGCGGCCAGGTATTACGAAGCTTTTACACTTGCTACATCTGAAATACCTTCTTAATATCGGTTTTCCCCGTATGTTATATCTTTCAGCTATTCTCCATGCAAGCTTAACGTATGCTTCTGCATCGTTAATGTTCTCGCTTGCCATATCTAATGCCATTCTCATTAAAATATCCATCCTTTCTCGTGCTATCGCTATTACCCTCTTTTTTACCATTAAGCACAGTAAAAAAGTAGTGGAAGTTTATTAGACTTTATTGCGGCGTCCGGGATTTGAACCCGGGATCCCCAGCTTGGAAGGCTGGTGTCCTAACCAGACTAGACGAACGCCGCCGTCTATATTTTTAGAAACACGATGGATAAAAGTTTTACCCTCTGCAATTTCAAGCATGCTTAGAATTCTACTTACCAGTTTTATATATCCCCTTTTAATTGTTAATAGTTAATGGGTAAGGTCATAGTTTTTACTGGTACGCCTGGAACAGGTAAAACCTCTCTGTGTAATTATATCGTTAAAAGAAACAAGGACTGGGTTCATCTTGACCTAGGGAGTTTTGCAGTTAGTGTAAATGCGATAATAGGCTATGATAGGATTATGAAATCTAGCATCATAAACATGAGAGCTTTGAAGAAGGCTCTAAGAAATTACGTTTTAAATATGCCTGATGATAGTAATCTTCTAATAGACGGCCATTATGCAGCAGAAGTTTCCCCCGCTAATTGTGTTGATTGCTGTATTGTGCTGAGATGCAGACCAGATATTCTTTGGAAGAGGTTAATAAAGATTAGAGGATACGAGGAGAAAAAAGCCAGGATTAATATTGAATCAGAACTCACAGATTACTGTTACTTAACCGCTAAAAGATATTTGAGAAACGTAAGGATCGTACAATTTGATACGAGTAATACGAGTATCGTGAAGCTTTACCGTAGATTTATGAAATGCTATGAGAATGACTTTAAATGTGAAGGAGATGATGTGGACTGGATCAGCTATTTTTCGAAACATCCGGAGAAATTCAGTAGGCTTTTTCATTGAAATCTACCGATAAAAGTATTGGCTTGGATATTCCTTCCGCAATTAGAAAGCCATACCCTGGCGGTAGCCTTTTAAGTAGGTCGTAGTCAACTTGGGAAAGGCCCATTATATCAATCAAAGTCCTCGACTCCTCACCTTCACATATTCTATGAGAGATTTTCAAACCAGTTGACTTCACTACTTCCGGAGATATTTGTGACGGGAATTGTGATATTAATATTAAGCTTTCATTAAACTTCCTCATTTCTAAAAATAGCTTTTCAGCTATCGTTGGAGGAGATTCCCTCCTCCTATAAGGCAGTATATTATGCGCCTCCTCTAAGACTATGAAATGACATTTTTCATCTCTATTCTTTAATCTATATTCATAGATCATCGCAAGAATGAAAAGCGAAGTTAATTTACGCATATCCACCTCAACTATATCTCCCAGCTCGAAAATAGTAACCCCTTCCAGTATATCCCTTATACTTATCAGTTTATCTCTATTACAGAAAATTTCCCTGTTCTGTCCAGTTATTAGAGGTTTCAGCCTTCTTAATAATGCGAATTTAGTTTCATTCTCGTAGAAGGATTTAATACTCCACTTTTCTAACGTCTCTATGAAGGAGACTAAGGGATTATTTGCTTTAATACCAAGTTCTTTTTCTACTAAAGTTTGCAAGAGTACTTCTCTAAACATGTATGATTGTGAAGGTGTAAAATTATATATTTGGTCAAAAATATCGGTAACTATCGCTACATGTTCGGACAAGTTTTCGGATTCGATAGGGTTAATTATATCGAGAGAGAAGGAGCCCAGTTCTAAAACTTTTCCATTAAGTTCTTCTGCAAGATGACGGTATTCATTATGCCAATCTAAGACGGTAAAAGAATAACCCAATTTCGCCAATTCCCTCAGTATACGTTTAGCTGTAGTTGTTTTCCCAGAGCCCGTTGAGCCATAGATTGCTACATGTTTTTTGAAAACATCTTCCTTCAAATTCAGCGGAGAAATTCTAGATCCGTTGAAAACGATAGATCCAAGGTTTAAAAGCCTTTTTTCCTTTTGAAGTTCAGTATGCGATTCCGAAGATAATGGTAAAAAGCTATTGATCGTATGAACTGCAAATAGGTATTTTAAGTTATTACTCGTCGATTTTTTGGAAGCAATCCTATTTATCAGAATATTATTTAAGTATTTGACAAGTTCTTTCCCACTTAATTCAACTATTCTAAATTCGGGGAACACAGTATTATAAATAGATTTAATCTTTTCAATATCGGTTTCAACCATCTTCAAAGATTCTTCAAGTTTTCCATACTCCACTTTCCTACTAACTACTAGAATTTGCATTAAATTAGCATACTCGCCAGGATTATCTGACGGAGAAATATGAGTAATACAGGTAAGTTTAACTCCGGATTTCAAAACACCGCTAACAAAACTTTGTATTTTCTGATAGTAATCGTCTGCTTTAAGGCTGCTTTCAGAAACATCTTCTCTAGATACTGAAACTCCTCCCATTATAAATTCCGATGATTGTGTTTTTAAAACCAGGTATTTCTCATTATCTATTGAGAAAAAGCCTATTATCGATTCATAGCGTCTTTTTAACAAGAAAACTGCAATAATCGTCACAATTAGTATTGCGATCAAAACAATAGTTAGATTATTGGAGAGAAAAAATAAAGCATTTATAGCGTTTTTAAACACGGCTATCAGAAATATCGTTATTGCTACAAAGTATAATGTTTCTAGTTTCTGTTTCATTATCTCAGGGTAGTAGCCATCCGAATAGGCTGTAGCCTAGATCGCTTACTCCCTTTATTAACGAGTCGAAAAAGTTGGATATGTTGTCTACGATTTGCTTAGAAACTCCGAAGACTGCTCCGAGCATTACTAATGCTAGTACAATAAGCAATCCTTCTTCTATGAGTTGCGAACCCTTAAGCCTTAGCTTCAATTTACCACACCCCGTATTAAAGAAGTATTCGATAAAATATAAGCACCTATGAAATTAAGATGGCTACTTAAGCAGGAGTTTTGTTAATATACCGTTGAATATTAAGAATGAAGTTATGAAACAAATTATGGAATATGAAAGTGTTTTCAAAACGCTCTTATAGGAAAGTGAATAGTGTACCAATAACGAGACGCTCACCAAGTAAAAGAATAAAGATATGGTCGATGATTTTTCTATTCTGAAAATGGGATTCAATGAGAAGGAGAATAAAGTGCTGATTACCGATCCCGCTGCAGAAAGAAAACCCATCAATAGAGCACTTATAATCAACATTATCCTAGCTCTAAATCTTGCTTCAGAAATTATGTTCCTCCTCTCGTTTTTTAAAGCATCGTTTTCTCTAAGAACTATAATATAGTTTTTCAAAACGTTCTTAGCCGATATGGTGTCTTTAGAAAATAGGCTTGAAATAAGTCTCATTAATACTTTAATAGTCCTATCTGAAGACTTAGAATACCTTAATATTGCTTTTTCCATTGGAAAACCATTTATATTATCTTGAATTGCTTTTCTAAAAATTTCATGGCAACTTGTTTTACTATTTGTGTCTGAAAATGACTTTAAAACGGAATTCTCTAAGTTTCCAAGACATTCAGATAATTTTTCTACTGGCCTTAAGTCTCTGTTTTTCCATAGGTCTTCCTCATTTTCCCCACTCCTAGTCAGCATAAAGGTATATATTAAAAGTTGTAATGAACTTACGACTTGAATTTCAAGCTTAAAAATAAAAGATATGATGACTATTCCAGTTTCGATAAACAAATATCGGTAAAAATTTCTCAACCTAGTAATACCTCCTTGATCTTTTTAATCTTGCAAAAGAACAACTTAAAAATAAACATATTCAAAACAAAAAAAATCGGTAGTAATAAGTACGAAACCTGAGGTAAGAATTCAGAAAGTAGTACAATTGGAGTTGGGATAAGAAATATGTAAAAAAAGAAAATAGAAATTAAAGAATTAAGCTTTAAAGTGTATTCTTGATATTTTCTTCTTGCCCTAGATTCAAATATTCGTAAAATTGTCAAGACTTCTTCTGAACTCATAGTTCTTATGTCGATTGATATTGCTTGATCTATGATATTTAGTAGTTCTCTTTCTCGCAGATATTTTTTTAATACCCTTTTAATATCCTTTCCATTTAGATTTTCTTTAAGGCAATTTCTTAACAAGCCTGAAATACAAACATAATTCTTTTTAGAAATATCGTAAAACGTATTATATAGATTACTGTAAATAGTTCTTGCAGTAATGATCTCAGTTATTATTGGAGTAATTATTTCATAAGGTTCACTATCTTCCGGTTTCGTTTTAAAAATGATGTTTAAAAACTTCTTAAAGTTCAATTTCAAACCCTTCACCCTTCTTCAAGGCTTTCAAATAAGCGTCAATAATAAGCTTCTTTAAAACACGGTTTTCCAAATACTTGTTATTATTTATTATTCTCAAGATTTCCTCATACATTTTTTCAAGAATTCTCTCATCAATGCAGTTTACGCGTGACAATTTCTCAAGTAGTTTCGAAATATTCGAATCATCGAAAAATACAGGGTTTAAAAAGCTGTAATTAGAATATATAATCTTCAAATTGGAATCATTGTTCACTACCGCTATCTCACTTATAAACCGTCTTATTGAATTCCCAGTTTCTATTTTCTTCATAACTACTATTAGATCAAGCTCTGAAACTAGTGGCTTTGGTACTCTGTATACTTCTACTATTCTCTTAATGAAACCGTCACTATCGGAAGCATGTGCAGTATGCATTACTCTAAGCCCTGCAGATATTGCTTGGAACATCGCTTTCACATGATTCTTAGTCTGGATTTCGCCAAGTATAAGATAAGATGGGGTTCTATGAAGCACTTTAATTATTTCAAGCGTTTTTGTGCTTTTAGCATCTTTGCTTTCAAAAGGCTCAACGATATATACTATCCTATGCTGATTTGAAATCCTTGGGGGAAGTGTTTCAAGAGCATCTTCTATATGCACTATGCGCCACCAAGAGGGCATGAAATAGCTTAAAAAGTTCAAGAGAGACGTCTTTCCAGAATTCGGTTCGCCTACGATAGACACGTTAGCACGGTTAAGCGTAGCAAGAATTAATAATGCAGCGGATTCTGGCGAGAAATAATCTGTCTCTAAAAGATAACTAAAAGATAAAACATCTGCCCTATGCTTCCGTACATCTATAACACCCTTACTCCAAGTTAACGGAGGTATGTCTATTGAAACCCTTGTTGATACATTATCGAAAACTATTGTGGTCTTAATCGAGGGATTTGCATAGTCTAGATTAAGATTAGATTCCCTCTTAACCAGACTTACAAAGCTTTCAAAATCTTTTTCATTGAATTTAAGATTTGTATTTAATCTCCCAAAAATAGCATGGTCCAAATATATTTTCTTGTTGATATCGTCTAGAAAAAAATTCTGTACATTTTCATCGATTATAAGAGGAAATATCTTAGATAAACCTATGGAAGAGTACACAGCATGTTTAACAAGATGTTTCCCAATATGTCCTTCTATTTCCTCCAGTGTTAAAAGATTCAGCAATTTTAAGCCTATATTAAATCTATACTCATAAATATGTTTAAATTTTCCACTTACAAACATTTTCTTAGAATAAGCATGACTCAAAGCTGTTGAAAGCTCTTTATTAAGCCAATAATAAACATCTGATGAAAAGTAAACCCTATAGAGATTGTTCATACTATCTATTGAATAAACTAAATGTCCTATACTATAGTTATGCCCGTTCAAAACCCTGTCATTTGGAAAATACTTTTCATCAAGGTCACATCTAGCTAATATTTCGCTAGACAGATTAAGGTCCAATATATGATCTAAATAGAGGCTTCCATAAAACGGTGTAATGCAGATTTTTCTTTGAACGTTGTTATAGCTGTCTTCCTTATTGACACTTTCTTCTACAAGTATTCTATAAAGCTTATTCTTTTCTTCTTTAACCTTCCTAGAACATTCCTTTAATGAATCTAACGGCTTTCCATAAATCTCATACCATTTACCGTCTAAATTAACCAAAACCCTTTCTGGAGAGAAATATGAAAGTTTATGTATTATGTTACAAAAGAAAGAGGAGTTAAATTCTCGATCAAATAAGTATAGTACTTTATTCCTAGAGTCCCACATCCATGTTTTTCGTATGAGAAATAAAGAGTCTTGTTTAGTCTTGCTCATTTGGAAGCCACCTTAAGAAACTGCTTAATTCACGATATCTTCTCTCTAGCCTTAGAACTCTGTTATTAAGTTTACTTAGATTGACCTTCAAATCCTCTATTTCCTGAAGTATTGCGCTAACTAGTAGCTCATCTTTATCAATCAATCCTTTTGAGATTAGTTGAAAAATTATTTATTCACCTATGTCGCCAAATATTGGTGGTTATAAGCATCTTTAGGATTTTCTCATTGAGGCTAAAAGATGAGTAATCTCTTAGAGAAAAGCTTGATAATATTCTTTTCGATAGTAATCTTTAGCATGAGTATTGCTTACCTGATTGATAAAGTAATTCCTATGATTAAGCAGCTATACGAAGTCGTATTTAGACTCATTACTAGTTGATGAGGTGATTTCAATTGAGCGAAATACTTGAAGAACACTTGAAAGATATTCTCTGGCTCTCTACATCAGTCATCATAGGGGTTATTCTCCTTAATGTTATCAACGTGTTAAAAGTAGAATTTTTAAACAATGTTTCTAAAGGCATAATTTCGATTATAGGAAAATACGCCGATCTTTCAGCAAGATACGGATGCAGCCTAACTATATCTATGCCAAATATCCCCTTAATTGATTATTCGATACTGCTTAAAGGCAATAAATACTACATCATCATCCAGGGTATTTGTGTCTCTGAAGGGGAGGTGGATCATTATTCGTTTAACGAAGCATTCTTAGAACCTGGAGTCAAGTACCTTATTGAAACACTAGATAAAGAAGTTATTTTTACTAGAAAATGAGCGATAAACTATTAGACTTTTTGTTTTCTTCATTCGTACTAATACTGTTAATAATTGAAGTCGGTTTAGCCATTTTAATCACATTACACAATGTGACTATTATCATAAGTTTTATCGAGGGGTGCTAAGAACATATGCATTTTCTAGAAGATGTTTTAATAACGGTCTTGGGCATATTCCTATTGACATCTATAATAATCGTTTCTCAATATTTGAAAATGAAATTCGAATTAATATCCAGTATTAGTGAAGATTTAAAAGTGGAAGTTAATATGCTTTCAATATTTAACCAAGAAAATAATATTGAGGCTTTACTCAATAAATTGGTTGAGTTCTTAAACTCTAATGGAGTTAAATGGGTTAATATAGAGCTTTATAGTGAGAACAATGGGAAAACTACCCTTTATAATAATGTCTTAACAATACCTAGGGAACGAGTAAGATACATTAGAGCAATAAAGATTACTAGTGAAGACGTGGTATATCTAACAATAGGTGTCAAGGATGATTAAAACATGGTTTATCATAATACCTGTTTCTATCCTGATAGCATTTATTCTACTTACGACAAACCTTATTATTATAATGGAGAGTGAGCTCTCAATAAGTTATTTAAAACAGAAATCGAGAATAATGTTGGCAGATCATTGTATAAACGATTTCTTTGAAAGTATAAACGTCATCTTGGACAAAAGCATAAGTTGTTGTGAAGGAAATTTTTCAACAGTAAAGGAAATACTAGAGAAAGAGATTGAAAACTTTATGGAAAGAATTCAAAGAACTAAGGATTTCTTAGAAAAATGCGGATTAGGAATTCGTTTTCAAGAATCAATCATTTACCATGATAATGAAGACGAATACGTAATAGAGATAATTGCAGAAGTCTACATAGAGGATTATGAAGGATGTTTCTCATTTAAGCGCAGTAATAGAATAATGCGTGCGTTAAGAAAGTTATGAGGAATTGGAGGCTGTTGAGTTTTTACCAAACAACTCTTCATACGTTTCTCTAACACTATACTCTGCATAACCTATGTATTCAGCCAACTCTCTTTGAGTAATTGGGTTTTTAATGTTTAAAATTGCTGCCGCTTCTTTAGATGCTGCGTAAATAACTGAAGCTATGCATATTATTGGATTCTTACTTCTAAAGTAGTAATGTTTAGCTTTCAGATCGTTAAATATCCTAAATGAAATTGTTTTAAGATTTCTGATATAACTAACCTGATCCTCCGGCTTAAGTTTTTTAAGATAATTGTTATTCCTGACAATCATAGATATTATTTCAATGATTGTTTTTTCAACATCGTTTCTCATTTCCATAAAGCCTATTTCCCTAGCTGCAGATATTACTTGTAGAATATCTTTTGTTTTAACCTTAAGACCAATACCCTGTAAATATGTTATTATCTTCTTATAATGAGGAGTTACGCTTAAGCCGTGAAACCTTGCTGCAGTAACTACGGAATACGTTGCAATAGCCGCTTTATTAATCCTTCCACGGTTACTTTTCAATACGCGTAGTAAGTTTAAACCAATCTTGTGAGAATCATGTTTTATTGATGGGCCCAGATGGAAACTATCACATAATTTATCTATTAGCCATATTAATTCAATTTCACTCTTCTTTGGAGAAGATATGCTTTTTTGCAGTAAAGAGAGGTTTCTGATAGGCATTTTGTTCTCGATAATGCTCCCATAACTCGGTTCCCTTTGAACAGTATGGGTTTGATATGAATGGATTACGTACTTGTCTAAGTTATTAACTACTAGACCGCATTTACTACAGACAAGTTCCCCTCCCGAATTTAATAGAATAGCGTTACAACTGGGACATTCTGTAATATCTTTAATAACTTCCTGATACATCTTCAAAAGAATAGCTTTGTTAATCGATAAAAGCTACTATGTAATAGAGTTATACTTGAAAGTAATCCACTTATCCCAGAAAGTATTAAAAATAGGGAGTGTAGTGTAAAAATGAGTTAAGATGATGAGGACAGGGTTTACAACGGAAGTCAATCGTCTATTAGGGAAAAAAGTCGTTGTAATTACTCAAAGTGGCGAGGAATTTTCAGGCAACTTGGCATCTTTGGATATCGATACTTTTTCAGTAATTCTAAACAATGTAGAATTAAAAGATGGTAGTAAGATACCAAAGATTATACTAAATGGCAGAGATGTAAAAAGAATAGAACTCAAGAAGGCAATTGTTGATTTAAGGAAACTAGCTGAGAGAATAGAAAGAGTCTTTCCAAAAATGGTACAGTATAATGAAGAAGCCGGCGTAATTATAGTGATGAATAGAATAAGAGTTACTGAGAACGGTGTCGTCGAGGGAAGTGGCCTTGCAGCAGAAAAGGTAAGTGAAATATATAATGAGTTCATTAAGGAAATTTCAGAATCCTAAAATTAAGCTCCTTTCAAGTATTTTTTAAGAAAATCCTTTATATTATTGTAAGCGGTTTGGGCAGCTGTTAAATCAGCCCCTTCACCCCTGGTTTCCACAAGTACACATGCACTGTTCAAACCATGCAGGCTTGCAAGGCCCGGAACTAAACCAGCAGCACCAACAACAGTCCCTCTTAAAGGTAGAAATCCTAATGAAGCCCCGATCATAGAGGCTTTCCAATCAGACGATGAGAGATATACCTTCCTCTTATCACTTACATGTGGAATAGCATACCCTCCTACACCAATTATGATTTTAATATTGTGTTTTTCAGCAATCTCTACGAGAGTCTCGGCTAATTCGTACTGGTTTATTTGAGTAGTTGGCTGAGACGTCCCTTTAACTATTAAAAGACTCCCCAAATCCTTTATAAAAATCCTGTTAACGCTTATTCTCGGCAAGGCTATTAACCCATCCTTAGAGGCTACTGATACGTAGAGGAGTGATTCCGGATAAAGTTCTAATAGTGTGGTTTTTTCAGAAGCCGATTCGATAAAAAGCTCGCCGGTTAAAGAACCTACCAAACCAATGCCGGGTAAACATATCATCATACAATCCGCCGCCTCAAACTTGTTATCTAGAACCTTTTTCAACATCTCATAAATCCGTGTCTCCCTTCTTATTAAACCTTAAATAATGGCATGAAAATAGACTTTGGAAAGAGGATTAGAAAAAATGCTTATAAAATTTTTAGGGGGTGTTCGTGAAGTAGGTAGGTCTGCCATATACCTGGCTGATGAAGATAGGCGTTTTCTTCTAGATGCTGGTGTAATGCTTTCCGGAGGAAGTGTGAAGTATCCAATGCACGTCCCCCCACGGGAAGTGGATGAAATAATCATCACCCATGCTCACTTAGATCATGTTGGTGCTGCTCCTATTTTCTTCATAGGCTCGGGTAGGAGGTCTTTTCTAACTAAACTTACGGCACCCTTAGCAAGGTTAATACTATTAGATTTCATAAAGGTGTCAAAAGGCATGTTGCCTTTCGAAGTTCTTGAAGTAGACAGGTTTATAGAGAAATCTGAAAAGCTAGAGTATGACCAAGAAGTTTCAAGAAATGGTTTTAAACTAACATTTTTAAGAGCAGGACATACTCCGGGAGGGGGCCAAGTTTTATTAGAATTCAAGGGGAAGAGAATTCTTTACACGGGAGACATTAATACTGTTGAAACTACTCTACTTAAGGGCGCTTTTACGGATTATCCTCCAATAGACGTGGCAATAGTAGAAAGCACTTATGCTAATAAAAATCATCCGATTAGAGAGGAGGTTGAAATAAAATTCGTTAAGAAACTTAAGGAAGTTGTTGAAAGAAAGGGTACAGTACTCGTACCGGCCTTTGGAATAGGAAGGTCTCAGGAGGTTATAACAATATTGAAAAAATATTCTTTTCCGTATGATGTATATTATGATGGTATGGCTAAAGCAGTAACTCAGATACTGTTCGATTTTCCCAATTGGTTGTCAAACCCCGCTCTCTTGGAAAAGGCAGCAGAAGAAGTAATATGGATAAATACTCAGGGACAAAGAGAAGATGCTTTAAAAAATCCTGGAGTAATAGTTACCCCTGCTGGCATGTTGCAAGGCGGACCCGTGAACTTCTATTTGAAGAAAGTAGGAGATTCAAAGAGGAATTTAATAGCGTTTGTTAGCTATCAAGTTGAGGGGACTCCCGGAAGGATTCTGCTTGAAAAGGGAATAATCACAGTAGACGGTAAATTCGTTAAAGCTAAATCTGAGATAAAACACTTCGAGCTTTCTTCACATAGTGATAAGGATCAGCTTAGGGAATTAATTAGAAAGATTAATGCAAACAAGACGTTCATAGTTCACGGTGAATCGGAAAACTGTGAGGCTCTTGCAGAGTATGCAAGAGAAGAATTAGGATTAGAAGCTTTTGCTCCGAAAATCGGAGAAATTTATACTATTTAGTTCAAGGCTTTTCCTGTCATAGAACCAAGTATTTAAAACAGTGAATCAGGATTCGCAAACAGAGAGTAGGACAATATTAATAACGTATCAAGTCATTAGCACTAATGTAAAAAGAACTTCGTAAAGTTACAATAATGCCTATTACCCTTATGACTAGTTCTTTAGATTAATTTGCTCAGTGGGCCGGGCCGGATTTCCGAGGATTAAACTACTCGAACCGGCGACCTCTGCCGTGTGAGGGCAGCGTCCTAACCATCTGAACGACCGGCCCGATAACCTAATAATCAGAATGCTCTTATATTCTTTTCTCTAGAATTCTACTATCCTTTCTTAGCCCTTAACTCCGTCCTCTTGGGCCTTAAATTCTTACTATGGCATTTCCTACACTTCTTGGCAGTAATAGCATTCCTCGCACCACATTTTCTACATATCATGAAACGGAGCCTGCGTTTCTTTACGATCTCTATTAACACAGGGTCGCTTATCTTCATTGCTGACCTAACTGTTTTACTCTGGTTTTTTAAAGGTTTACCTCACTATTGAACTTCAAAATGGGAAGGTTTAAAAAGTATTTTCCAATTGGGAAAGTAACACATGAAAATACCTTTCTGCGATTTCTGTGCGAAAAGCGGAAGCCTATGTCAGAAATGCAGAGAACTTATAGAAACTGGTAAGAGTGATGAGCTTGATCTTTTAGTCTGTAGGATACTTCTGGAAGAAGCAGATAGGATACGTGGCGCAGATAAGATAGAATTTAAAAAGGCTTACAAAGAAGACGATTTTCTACTCATATTGAGCAATAATGACGGTGTTAGAATTATTAGGGAGAACGAGATGCTGATTGGAAAAATCATGAAGGATACAGATAGTAAAAGGGTAATCGTGATAGATTACAGGAAGGATCAGAAAAGAAAACTCGAGGAATTGGTATATCCTCTGAGGATAACTGGCTTAAGCAAAATATGGTTACCCGGAAACATAACTGAGTTCAAAGTTATACTAGAGAGCGGTAAAGCAGATGAAGCATATTTGCAGAAGCTTGAGAAGCTTGCTAAGAGAATTGGGATTAACGCTAGGTTTCAAGCCTGAGAGTTGATGAAAAATGCTTGAAGACCGGAAGAGAAGTATTGAAGTAACGCCTGACGACGAAGGAAAAATAGTCAAGCTCTACGGATGGGCACTTGATAGAAGGGACCTTGGCGGGATAAAATTCATAATTCTGGCAGATAGGTGGGGTAAAATACAAATCGCATGGGTTAGAAACAAGTCTAGCCCAGAGGTTGAACAGGTAATAGATAGAATAAAGCTTAGCGACGTAATAGAGGTTATTGGTAGAGTTAAGAAAGTACCGCAGGCTCCAAGAGGGCTTGAGATAGATCCTATTCAGATAAGAATACTGAATGTTTCGGAACATCCGCTGCCTTTAGACCCAACGGAAAGAATAAAGAGCAATTTAGATACTAGGCTAGACGCTAGGCCCCTTGACGTATTCAGGCCGAGGGTTAAAAGCATATTCTTAATAAAAAGTGCCCTATTGCAGATTTTAAGAGAATTTTTCCATGAAAACGACTTCGTTGAAATAATCACTCCCAGAATAATCGCCTCGGCTACGGAAGGGGGTGCTGCACTGTTTCCGTTACCATATTTCGATAAGATAGCTTATCTTGCTCAAAGTCCTCAGTTGTTTAAAGAACAAATGGTCATAGGGTTTGAAAAAGTATTTGAAATAGGTCCTTTCTTCAGAGCAGAACCATTCAACACGACTAAACATTTGAACGAATTTACTTCCATAGATATTGAAGTAGCTTTTGCAGATATGTACGATGTAATGTCTATTTGTGAGAGAATGATAAAATACGTACATGAGAAGATAATTGAAAGATGTAAAAACGAATTAGAAACATTAGGAGTAAAAGTAACAATACCGCAAATCCCCTTGAAGAAGCTTAAGTATGAAGAGGTTATTTCCAAGCTTAACAATAAGGGTATCAAAGTGGATTTCGGTGATGATATTGGAAGCGAGGAATTGAGAAACCTAGAAGAATTGAATAATGAATACTACTTTATAACACATTGGCCCAGTAAAACTAAGCCTTTTTACATAAAGATGAATGACGATGGTACTTCAGAGTCTTTCGACTTAAACTATGGTCCTCTAGAACTCGGTTCAGGAGGTACTAGAGAAGAGAATAAGGAGAAGCTCATAAAGCAATTGATTGAAAAAAACCTGAATCCAAGTAATTTCTCCTACCACCTTAAAGCATTCGGATATGGCATGCCCCCACACGCCGGGTGGGGGGTTGGCCTAGAGAGGCTTTTGATGAGTCTTCTGAAATTAGACAACATAAGAGAAGTTGTTCTTTATCCAAGAGACAGGTTTAGGCTAGAGCCTTAAGAATACCATACTATTCTATATTTTCCTCTTCAACATCTTCTATTCCATTCTCCGTAATCTTGAATAGGCATTCTCCCTCGGGCCTATCTAAGCTAACTATTAAACGTGCTACTCTAAGGCCCTGCTCACCCCGGGCTTTTCGCAAATATACTCTCGTATGGCTCCTATGGGCGAGTATATGCCCTCCTACCGGATAGGCTCCTAGGCCAAATATTTCGTCAGGCTTAGCCATAACCTGGTTTGTAACAACAATTACTAAGTTGAATGCCTTGGATAAACGTTCAAGCCTATGTAAATGGGCATTCAACTTCTGCTGTCTTTTCACAAGGCTTTCTCGACCCAAGTACTCGCTTCTGAAATGGGTCGTTAAAGAATCGACTATAACCAGCTTTATATTCTTGCTTTTAATTATCTCATCAAGTCTTTCAACAATGAGTATTTGATGGTCTGAGTTGAATGCTTCAGCAACAACAATGTTCTCAACGGTTTTAATAGGGTCCAAGCCTAGATGCTTAGCCATGGCAACGATGCGTTCAGGTCTAAAGCTATTTTCAGTATCGATATAAACAGTATTACCGTTTAATCCTCCCCTTTCTACTGGGAGCTGCACGTTAACAGCCAATTGATGACTTATCTGAGACTTTCCAGTTCCAAACTCGCCAAAGAACTCTGTTATAGTCATCGTCTCCAAACCCCCGCCGAGAAGGGCGTCAAGCCTCTTACTTCCCGTAGTTAACTTCTGTATATGCTCCCTTTGTTTCAGTATTTCAAGGGCAGACACGAATTTTACATCAATACTATTCCTGGCTAAAGATATTATTTTTGCAGCAATCTTATCAGAAATTCCTCCTTCAACCAGTTCGTTTATAGTAGCGGTTGCCAAAGCTTCAACGGTCGTATATCCAAGCTCTCTGAGCTTGGCTGCGGTAGAGGGCCCTACACCAGGAATATCCTCTATTGACTTAAAAACCTCCGTCTTCTCTTCTTCTCTCTTAACCATCCTTCTCTATCCTAACCATTATTGTTTTCCGTTAGGATGCTTATAAACATAGTCCACTTCCGGATCCTAATAAATAGGTTTCAAGCTTATAACCCGTAGTATTTCTAAAAACACTATGGATTTTGAACATCAGAAGAAGATTATGGAGTTTTATGATACGGTATATGAGGAGTTCGATAAGACAAGAACCCGCCCAGACTCCTTCCTTGAAATACTAGTGGCAAAAGGATTTGCAAGGAGCTCTAAAATAATACTAGATAATGGTTGTGGCAATTGTAGAAACCTAGGACCCTTTGGTGAAAAGAGCGTTTTGATTGCTGGAGACATTTCTAGAAACATGCTAAAACGGTGTAAAGAGAAAAGGTCTAATTCCAATACTCATTATGTACAATACGCTTTGACTAATCTTCCCTTTAGGAACAATGTCTTCGACGGGATAATTTGCATAGCTACTATACATCACCTGAAGAAAAACGATGTTCTTAAAGCTATAATGGACATGCAAGATGCTTTAAAAGACGGAGGCTGGCTACTCATATCATCATGGTCCAGTAAAATACTTAGGGATAAAAAGGTCTTAAAGAAAGTTGAAAGAATAAGTGAGGATTACTTCTTAATAAAATGGGGTATTCACAAAAGGTTCTACTTCTTAATGGACGCTGTAATGCTAAGGGGGATGTGCGAGAAAACAGGCTTGAGAAATATAATTGCATTAGAATATGGCATGAATAGTTACGTTCTAATAGATAGAAAGAGCTAGCAAAGAGGTTTTTAAGCAAACCTAATGGCTCATAAAAATTAGAAGACTCGTGGATTAGATGGGGCAAAAGATTTATTTCCACCTTTTTGAAAAGAGTTTTCAGCTCCGATGGTGTAGCCCGGTCAAGCATACGAGCCTCTCGAGCTCGGGGCCCGGGTTCAAATCCCGGTCGGAGCATTTTTTAAATATTTAATTATCTTTATTTGAGCTCAAGAATATGCATTACCTGCTTATCATGGACCACTATGCAAGTGCTATACCAATTCGGATAGCGGCCTCTTGTGAAGAAAGGGATGGTGCGATTTGATGATCGTAGAGATTATTATTCACGTCTCAAAGCTTTATCGCATATTACAATCCTTCCAAGCCTATCTGAAAGTTAATTCGATTTCTCTCAAAGATTGAGTTATTTTAGTAAAGGACGATGAAAGAAATTAGGCAAAAAGCAGAGTATTTACGAATTGGATTAATCTTTTTTCTTCTCTTCTTTCTCTTCTTTTGGTCTATACGATATTATTACCTCGTCTACGCCGATTATGGTAGATGCTAGTTCGACGGCAGATGTTAACCAACTTTTTACAATTATGTATGGCTCAATCACTCTCCCATCAAGATTATCCACTTCTCTTCTTATGGCGTCTATTCCATAAGTCGCTCCGTCGCTGGATAAGTGTTTCTTCTTAAGCGTGGCCATTGTTGTCATTGGCTTCATCCCAACGTTAGCTACAAGAGTCCTTACTAGCGATTCTATACTGTCTGCAAAAGATTCGAAAATGAGCCTTTCTTCACCTTCCATCATCTCAGCCTTTCCCCTTATCGCCTTCTCTATTTCCATTAATTCGGCTCCTCCGCCAATAACGTACCTTGGATCCTTGTAAAGGCTTAGAACGGCTGAAAGTGCGTGTTTTAATTCTCTTTCATATTCCTTTAGAAGATCCTCGTTTACACTTCTCAATAGTATGGAGACTGCCTTGGGTTCTTCACACCCCTCTACGAAAACGATTTTCTCGTTTTCAAAGACTTCTTCCTTTACAAGCTTAGCTCTACCCAATTTATCTGCGGTAATGTCTTCAGGATCCGATACTATAGTCCCATGAGTTGCTCTTTCAAGCCTCTCCATGTCCGACCTTTTAACCCTTCTAACTGCTGTTATCCCATTCTTGTAAAGGTATTGCTGTGCTAATTCATCTATCCCTTTCTGACAGAAAACAACGTTTGCTCCAGACTTAACTATTGCATCAACTTTGTCACGAATCATTTTCTCCTCCTCTTCCATGAATCTGCGTAGCTCTTCTGTTGTTTTAACCTCTATTTCAGTCGATATTTCAGTCTTCTTAACTTCAAGAGCATAATCTATCAATGCTATTCTTGCATCCTCTACAACTTTATTCATATTTGGATGAACGATTTCTTTATCAACTATTACTCCATTAATCAGCCTGGAATTTAATATCTCGTTTCCTCGTTTCCTAATTATGCTAACCCAATCTATATCGGCATAGTATCCACCATTCCTCTTTTCAATTATTCTACTAGCCGCTTCTAGAGCGATTTCAGCAAGCATTTTTCTCTCTTCTTCCGATGAGAAGAATGTAATGGCTGTTTCAGCAACTCTCTTCAGTAAATCCTTGTCTGAGATATCGGCCAGCTTAGCGTCTTTCTCCAATTGTTTAAGTGCTTCTGACAATGCATTATGATAACCTCTGCTTATCGAGATAGGACTTATACCCTGCTTATATAACTCGTAAGCATTTTTCACAAGGTCACACATCAAGAGTATGAGGGATGTTGTCCCATCTCCCACTTCCTTTTCTAATGCTTTGGTAGCATCCATGATTATTTTACCGACTGGATGTTCAATATTCGCTTCACTGAGAACGGTTACACCAGTTTTCGTAACTGTTATATCTCCAACTGAACCAACTAGTAGCTTGTTCAACCCACGGGGGCCGTAGGCTGTTCTTACTATCTCTCCTATTATGAGTGACGCTATAATATTGTTTTCATAAGCCTCTTCCTTACTTCTCCTAATGGTTGTCTCTTTCAATACTATGGCTGGTCTGAATTGTTCATATGACATTTAGACACCACCTCCAAGATTCAACTTTAAATCTACTTTTTAAAAGCTTTTTCCTGCCAGGAGGAACAATGTTTATTAGGGTTTTCATAAAACCCTCCTATGGCTTGGGAAAGGTATATGATGGAAAAATCAAGGGGATTGCTAAAATGCTGTTAGAAAAATACGGGGATAGGTTTAGTGATGACTATTACGCCAATAAGGAGTTTTTAAGAAAGATTGCAGTTTTCAGGTCAAAGAAGATATTAAACCGTGTTGCAGGATACATAACATCGGTCAAGTCGTCAACTAAGAAGCGGGAGGAAGAGGCGGTTGAAGTTGGAGGAGAATAGTATACCCATATTCCTATCTATTTCAGACTACGGTTGGTTGAAGAGAATGCTCAGAGAGGCTGAAGCATACCTTAAAGAATCTAAAAAAGCATCGTATCCTATGAAGCTGGTATATGCTAGAATGTCTATTGTCTCGAGTAGGATGATGATTAACCTGCTTTTCCCTCCCATAAGTAAGTATGGGGTTTATAACATTAACGAAGAGATTTCTAATCCAATTGAATTTAGAATTAGAAGCCTATACGATAAGGCTCTCGAAAAATTTGACAAAGTGCAATTATCTGAGGAGGAGGCTATTGAAATAAGCGATTTCCTCTATAATCTCTCTTCAACAATTTTCGAACAGATTTTAAGTAAGAACTAGCTTTAAAACGAATTTCACATTTAAATATGACTAAGAAGTATAGTATTTGATGATGTAAACTGACCTGCTCTGAGAGTCTTCTCGATGAAGACCATGCACCTCTCTGAAATCAAAGACCCTCCGGTTTAATCCTCCTAAGATAGTTATCGACAATCATGGGAGGCAGTCCTATGTCTATAAGCATCTCCCTAAATTCTTCAACAGTCTTCCCCCCCTCCTTAAGTTCACGTTTAGCAAGCTTCCTGATAGTTTCGCCTATCTCATGTGGGAAAATTATCCATTTCTCAGTCTTCTTAACGTAATAATCTGGCTTAAGTATACTCCACGGCTTGTAGTAAACCGTTGCGATCTTAACGCTTAAAGCCCCCTTGCTTTGAATATGATTGCGCACAGTCTCAAGGCTTCTTCCAGTATCTGCCACATCATCAACTATCAGCACCCTCCTTCCGGCGACATTCACATTGACATCTTGAATTATCTTAGGTTCGCTTCCTGTCTTCTTAACGTCCTCGTAGAAGACGACTCTTATGACCCCTATTTCAACGTCTTCAAATTCGTCTGAGAATATTCTTAGGGGTACGAGCCCCCCTCTAGAGATACCGACAATCACGTCAGGATTATAGCCTGATTTTAAAACCTTATCGACAAGTTCTAGAGTGAGTTGATAGAAATTTTCCCAGCTTACTACTTCAAACTCCATCTTTACCACAATCCTGTAACATGAAGAATAAATGTTTTTATTTCTAGCCTCCTAATAATTTGATCGTGAGTATTAAAGCAATAAAAGAATTATCTCTCTACTTTACGTTGTTTTCAGCTAACCCCCTGCCTGAGGATTGGGCTGACATAGTTGCAAGAGTTAAGCATGGTAGAAAAGTTCTTTTACAATTCTTTAAACATGGTTCTCTGGTTTCCGAACTTGTTCCTTTCCTCCTCTACAATGTTCATCAGGCTTTCAAATATAACTACAATTTGTTAAAAGGGTTCGAACAAGAACTTCTAGTGGCTCTTTACGGTAAAAGAAACTTTCAAGAAGCATTGTCTAAAATAGGAGTATCCTCCCATGAAATGGCCACAATATTGCTAGCATCGGAATCTGTCGATGAATTGGAAGAGGCGGTAAGTATCCTAGAAAAAGAGTTTTCTGAAAGAGGGTCTAACTTTAAACCATTTGAAGATAGGGAATCGTTCGTAAACCTATGGAGAGAACTTTTTAGAGAATTTGGCATGGAAAACGTAGAAGCCGATTATCATCGAATACTCGAAATGGTTAAAGAAAGGATTGCAATAAGCTACTTATAGGTTGATCCTTTACATTACATAAAGATTAAATACCTCCTTAAAAATAAGATAAAGTAGCCTTGGAAACATCGCCTCTGGTAGTAGATGTTAAAGAAGTAACCAAGAATTATGTTCTAAAAAGCGGTGTTGTAAAGGCTTTGAGAGGAATCAACCTTCAGGTTAAGAGAGGAGAATACATCTCGATAATGGGCCCCTCTGGAAGTGGGAAAACAACGCTCTTCAACATGATCGGCGGGCTAGATAGACCTACAAGCGGAAGCGTTCTAATAGATGGGATGGATTTAGCTAAAATGAGTGATCGTCAATTAGCATGGGTCAGGAGTAGGAAAATAGGCTATATTTTTCAAACTTTCAACCTGATACCCGTTTTGTCTGCGCAAGACAATGTTGCTCTCCCAATGATTTTCCTCGGAATCAAGAAAGATGAACGTATTAAAAGAGCTGCGGAGCTTTTAGAGATAGTGGGATTAGGCGACAGGCTTACGCACAGGCCTCATGAGCTTTCTGGCGGACAGCAGCAAAGAGTTGCAATAGCAAGAGCACTTGCCAACAATCCGTCTATAATACTTGCGGACGAGCCCACTGGCAACCTTGATCTGGCTACTGGTCTTTCTATAGTCCAAATTCTCTACAGGCTTAAAGTAGAGAGGAACACTACTGTAATATGTGCCACGCACGACCTGAAAATGGTTGATGTTTCAGATAAACTAGCTTGGCTAAGAGATGGTGTTATAGAGAGAATGGAAGAGCGAACAACGGTAACACTATCTGCTGGAGAATTAGAACTCTAATCGAAATCTAAGCTTAAATAGGTTT
Source organism: Candidatus Brockarchaeota archaeon (assembly GCA_017601245.1). Lineage (GTDB taxonomy): Archaea > Thermoproteota > EX4484-205 > EX4484-205 > JAAOZP01 > JAAOZP01. The sequence goes on along the minus strand of JAFNJB010000023.1, from coordinate 13,510 downwards.
AAAGGCTATTTTTAACCGTTAGTTGTTTAAGAGATATGTTTTTATACCTGTTTTTCAAACCTCATCCGACCTAATATGAGCGAAGATTTCGATGAAGAAGAATGGGAAGAAGAAGAGGAAGAATGGGAAGAAGAGGAAGACTGGGAAGAGGAACTGGAAGAAGAGTGGTAGCACGTAAAAGAGAAAATCCCAATATTATTTTTTCAAATTTCATTTTTCTTTATTGAGAAGAAGTGTGATCTATATTGGTCAGGGTTGCAGTAATAGAGAAGGATTCATGTAAGCCAACTAAATGTGGCAAGCCGTGTAGGAAATACTGTCCGATAGTGAGAACAGGACAGGAAGCAATATATTTCGTTAAAGACGATGAACCTCCGGTAATAAATGAGTACCTATGTAGTGGCTGTTGCATATGTGTAAGAAAGTGTCCGTTCAATGCTATATCGGTTGTCAATCTTCCAGACGAATTAGAGAAGAAGGTTTTTCATCGTTATGGGGTAAATGCCTTCAAACTCTATGGTTTCCCCGCTCTCTCACCAGGCTCAGTTACTGGCATACTTGGAGAAAACGGCATAGGTAAATCTACGGTGCTTAAAATAATCGGAGGCTTAGTGAAGCCAAATCTTGGTAGAGTAGGTGAGGAAGTTAATACTGAAGATATACTTACTGCCCTCAGGGGCAATGTATCGTTTAATCTTGTTGAGAAGATTTTCAAAGGTAGGTTGAAGTGTATTTACAAGCCCCAATACTTGGATGAAATTCCAAGGCTGATTGGAGAGAAAAAAGTGGAGGAGGTTCTTGAGAGGATAGATGAGAAAAAGGCTTTTGACAGGATTATCGAACAATTGGATTTGAAAAGAGTTTTAAACAATAGGGTTAATACGCTTAGTGGCGGAGAGCTACAAAGACTTGCAATAGCAGCGGCATGTATGAGGGAGGGAGACGTATACTTATTCGATGAACCATCTAGTTTCCTAGATGTGAGGCAACGGCTTAAAGCAGCGGACCTAATAGCTTCACTGAAGGAAGAGAATAAGATCGTAGTAGTCGTAGAGCATGACTTGACCATTCTAGACTATTTAGCCGACTATGTAGTAATAATGTATGGTCAACCGTCAGTCTATGGTATTGTTTCACAGGTACTTTCCGCTAGAGTCGGGATAAATTCTTATCTGGAGGGTTACATAAGACAGGAGAATATTCGCTTTAGGAAAGACAGTATAAAATTCCATGCACACGTGAGGACTGAGGAAACTCCTCAAGTTAAAATGTTCGAATGGCCTACTATAGAAGTTTCAATAGGTAACTTCCATCTTAGTGCAGAAAGTGGCTCAATAGGTGTAGGTGAGGTTATAGGAATAGCTGGTCCAAATGGTATAGGCAAGACGACCATGCTCAAAGAGCTTTTGAAAAGCTTCCTTGGGGATTCTTCAATTCCTGAGGGAGAGGTTATTAAGAAAATAGGTTATAAACCGCAATATGTTTCAGGATTGTTTAAAGGAGTCGTCAGCGATATCTTGAAAGAAGCTTATGGAGGTGAGATACCTGAATTTCTCCAAGACGAATTGATAAAGCCCCTTAAACTAGACCGCCTTTCAGACAGGCTTGCAGAAACTCTCAGTGGTGGTGAGCTTCAGGCACTCGCTATCTGTACAGCATTGTTAAGAGATTCTCCAATATACTTCTTAGACGAGCCTTGCGCTTATCTTGATGTCGAACAAAGGCTAACAGTAATACGGGCAATACGTCATACTGTTCTTGCTAAAAAGTCTTCAGCATTCGTTGTTGAACATGACATTGCCGCATTAGACTTCTTATCAGATAGGCTTATATTCATTCAGGGTGAACCAAGCGTTTTCGGACAAGCCTCTCAGCCTATGGCTGTTGCAGAAGGCATGAATAGTCTTCTGAAATATCTTGATGTAACTATTAGGAGGGAACCAGATAACCTTCGTCCAAGAATAAACAAGAAAGATTCTAAGACGGATAGGCTCCAAAGAGCTCAGAACAAATATTACTACTAAGAATATTCAGAGTTAAGTTTTTAAATTGCAAGATTGAAAGTTCTACAAAATGATACAAACACCAGTGATAATAATAAATTTCAAAGCATATTTGGAATCCATCGGAGTGAGTTGTCTTAACATTGCTAAAGCAGCCGAAGTCGTGTATAAAGACACTGGCGTACAGATAGTGGTTGTCCCGCCTGCAACGGAGATTTCGAGAGTCTCCTCTTCCATTGAAATCCCTGTTTTCGCTCAACATGTTGACCCGGTGGAGCCTGGTGCGCATACTGGAGCTATTACGATGGAAATGGTTAAGGAAGCGGGTGCAACGGGTCTATTAATTAACCATTCCGAGAAAAGGCTATTGCTAGCAGATATTGAGACGCTTATAAATAAAGCTAGGGCAAATAATCTTGTAAGCGTTCTCTGTACTAACACTCCTGCAGTCACCGGCGCAGGCGCAGCGTTAAACCCGGACTTCTTAGCAATAGAGCCTCCCGAACTCATAGGTACGGGAATCCCCGTTTCTAAAGCAAAGCCGGAAGTCGTACTTAATTCTGTAGACATAGTGATGAAAATTAACCCTGCCGTTAAAGTAATATGTGGAGCTGGAATAACAACAGGAGACGATGTCTACGCTGCGCTGAAGCTTAAAACGGTGGGAGTGCTCTTGGCAAGCGGGGTCGTCAAAGCTAAAGATCCTAGGAAGGTAATACAAGAAATGGCTGAAGCATGTTTAAAATTCCAAAATGAAATAAGAGGTTAGTCCTATAGTATTTTCACCTAAAAATACGGGCCCACTGGTACTCATACTAAATTAGGTATAGGTATCGTCTTCTTTTTCCATAATTAGGTTTTAGTGCATGATTTTTAAGTTCAAAAATCGAAAGGCTTAATTCTCCTTTATGAGTAAGCTATCACATAACCATGGAACGTTCTCTATTGGAAAGAACATTTGAAGCAGTATTTCGCGATTTGATTAATAAGAAGGTTCTTTGGGGGCTTAAACCTATTTTTGATGGTTATGTAGATCTTAAGGTTGAAGATCCCGTTATGAAGACATTATTCTTAGTTTATATGCAGTATGATAGTAATGTATACCCGAGTCCCATTAGGCAGATATATCTTAGCGAGTCCTCCTATGACCTCTGAGGAAAGTATCAAAATATGTTTTCCGTTCTTAGGAAAGACATTCATGGACCATTGGGAAGAGAATAAAGATCTGTTAAAAGAACCCATGTGGGTGAAATTCGTTTATCTCAGCGGGGCGCTTTCCAAGCTACTACAAATATCACTCCACCCTTGAAGAGTGGGAAATAATTATAGAAAAAGTGAAATACCGTTTTAGAAAAGACCTTGAAAAAGTGGGCTACGTTCCTTCGAAAATTCTCTTGGTAAAGTATTATGGTAAGATTGAAGAGTATATTGGAGAATTCATCGCTTTATTGTTCTTCAGGAGTAGAGGGTATCTCACTATGGATTTTGGTCCTTGTACTGGGTTTAAGAGTTCCGATGTAACATGCTAGAAAGTCCCTTATTGAAAGTATTAAGAGAGTATGGATTTGTAGAGCATGGAACCAACACTATATGAGTTACAGAGGCTAAGGATTCTGAAGAAAATTAAATCGAATAAGACTGAAGAAGGGAAGGGGAATCTGTTGTAGTCGAAGTTGAATCAGATAAAAATAAGCGTGGAGCTGGTATAACGCAACTTTTAGGTGAAGAGTATACTGGAAGAAGAGGTTATGTAGAGGGGTATGATGAGGGATACTTGATGTACCCATTTTGCGGGAAGCCTGATGGGCGGGTCGACATTATCAGTTTTGACCCAGAAGGCTTTTTTCTTTGATGAGTGTTCAAATAGCTGGGCTGATGAGAAAGAGAAGGAACCAAGGATGCAAGAGGTAGACGATCTTATCAAAATGACCCTATTAGCGAACCTAACCTTCGATGAAGCCATAAATCTAACTGGTGATCATCCTAAGACATGGTTCCAGCTTTTAAACAAGCTCGTTAACTTGGAAGCAAGCAAGATCCTAGATAAAATTGAAGAGGACATATAGTAACCATCTTGAAATTACGTAAAATTTTCCAGAATAAATATTTGCTAATTTTACCTTCTGGAGACAATAAACATTCATTATTACAAAGCGGATTAAGACAAATAAATTTTTAAGTTAGCTCCTATTTGGCTCTAATTTAGAGAGACTGTAATGATAACTCTTACTGAAAATGAATTGAATGCTCTTAAAGTGGACGAGCTTAAAGAAATAGTAGATAAGATTAAGAAAAGAGGAGGTCCCCCAAAAGCTACTAAAAGACAAAAAAAAGATCTTATAAAATACATCGAAGAACACTATAATCTTCTTCCTCAAGAAGAAATTATGATATTAAAAGATAGAATCCAAAAGAAGATTAGCGAAAAACCGAGACGAGGAAGAGCAGCAGAGTATGAAGTTATTCATTCAGATCTAAGTAGGATAATCGAATTATTAACTGAGATAAAAGATATGATAAAGATAACTATCAATAATATACCCTATATCGTTAAACCAGATATTTGCTCTCTTATTCCTATTGATAAGTTCAAAGTTACTATAGACAATGCTATTGCAAGTACTATGTCGAATGTTGGATGGGCTCAACTCAGTGAGGTTGAATCTAAGGTTTCATCAGAACTAAAGCTGAATCATGACCAATTTGAAGAGCTTTTCAGAATATTTATCGATAAGTACGGTGACCTCTATGAATTAGCTCCGGGAGGTACGAGACAATTTGTAATAAAGGGAAAGTATTATGGCCTCATTCGTAAAAAGTGATTTAGAGAGTGCTTACCCATATGGCTTAAAGATAAATCCATTTTCATTAGCTGTTCCAGTACCGGGAATGGAAATTGCTAGAGTACTGGGTGGACGATTAAGAAAATTAATACGTGATGAAATCTTGCATGATCTAGAAAATAGAAGAAACGAATTTAGAATTTTCACAATTCAGGGAAAACCGCAAACAGGAAAAACACAGCTACTTTTAAACATAGCTTACAATATAAGGACTAGAAAAGATCTCCTAAAGTATATTAAATTTAATTACTTAAAGATGTCCATCGAAAAAGATTTAAATATCTTAAAACATTACCAAAAGTTGTCAGATATTATTGCGTTCCTTCGTAAAAAAAGATATGTTTTAATGGTCGATGAAATTGACACGGTATACAAAGAAGAGTTATTTTGGAAAAGCCTAAAGTCATTAATAGATAAAAGACCGAAAAATCTTACTCTCATACTAGCAATTACACCTGAAGTATTAACTGGAATTGAAAAAATAAGTGCTCCTCTTGCAAGTCGTATTAGAAGCTCCCATCTTTTTTATGACCTTTCAGAACTTTCGCTTCCAGAAATAGAAGATATTGTATTAGAATATCTTATTGTCTTTGGAGCAAAGATCGACGAAAAAAATAAGAAAGTATTGTGCCAAGGGGTAGAATTTATCTATAAAGATCTGAAGCTTAATGAGCCTAGAGATATCCTAGCTGTATTAGAAAAAGTTCTGGAAATTGCTAGGGAAAAAAGAGAACGAGAAGTAACTCTAGAAGATTTCAGAGATGCCATACAAAAGATAAGACCTCACACTTTGGTAGAGGGTTCATTAATCGGATTAAAGCAATACGAATATCTGATGGCTCTTACCAAATTGCCTCCTAAATGTCCTCCTCAAAATGCTACTCATATTATAACTAAATCTTTAATCTTAATTCTGAAAAAGGCTATAGGGTATGGTTTTATAAAATATACTTACCCCAAAGGAAGAAAAATCAAAACACTGGGAGGGGAAAAAGAGTTTAGGATTGTAGATGTATTCGTAACAACTAGAGATAACGAAAATGTAGCACTCGATGTTAAGGTAAAGGAACATGATGGAGATTTACTTGGAGAACAAGAGCTTAAGAATGTAATTGACGTAGCAGAATACTCTAAAGACGTAGATCGTGTTATCGTTATCTCTAATGGAACTTTTCCATATGTAACTATTCCTAAGCTAGTACTAAATCAAGTAAATAAAGTATTTTTAGCAGACTTAATTATTGCGGGTGAAAAAATCGAATACGGCTATAGTGAGTCTGTTCAAAAAGAAGTCATTGAAAGCATACTACGCGAGATAAAAATCATTGTTTAATTGGATACGAGCTCGTATTTATATTCAGTTGGATGTTGAACCTTTACTGCTTTCTGTTTTGACGGATCTTATTATCTATGAACAGTGTAACGGCCTAAGCTTCTAATGCCTGAATCCCTAAGCAGAGTGAAAGCTTTTTCGCAATATTAACCTTATTGCCCACGCTACTATCCCTGGAAACATGATCCCAAATAGCTTTTAACTAAGCTTGAGTTCATAGAGTGTAAAGGTAAGACTTCTTGGTAATCATCTTTGAACTCAGGAAGCTCCTTAAAAACTCTAAGCCATTGTAAGAGTTATGTTGTTGTACCTAAGCCAAGACTTGACGGCTTTCAGAAAGCCATGAATGTACCCTGGCGACTTGCCCTCGTCCTCAAGACTAGCCACAAGGTCCTCAAGCCTATCCTGGAAACCTGTTAGATCGCTCCTAGCCCATTCAAGCAACCCCTTAGGGTCCGTCTCCAATAATTCGCAAATCTTGCCGAGTCTCCTCAAAGCAACCTCTCCAGTAATGACGCTGCCCTTAGTAAGATTCCTCAGCCAACGCCTAACCTTCTCATCCCCAAGAAAACGACTATACTTGCTAATACCCTTCCTCATCTACCCCTAGAAATGTGGCTAAGCAATTCTATTTAAGGATTCACACTTAATTGAGTACGGGCCCGCTGGGATTTGAACCCAGGATCTTCGGCTCCGCAGGCCGACGCCTTTATCCTGGCTTGGCCACGGGCCCGTTGAATAAACTACGACTACATTTTTAAACCTCTTATTTAAACTTCTTTCCTTCGAGTTTTAAATCATGCTTAACTTCTCAATGCCCAGTATGTCGAAGGCATTACCCATTGTTATCAAGAACGATTTAACCAAGGCCAGTCTGTCTCTTCTAACCCCATCAGTTATTACGGGGCATTTCTCATAGAAGCTGTTGAAAGAATCAGCAAGATGCCTCGTGTAGACGGCTATAGTATTCATTGCAAGTGTTTCACTAGCCATGTTTAAAACCCATGAGAACTTTCCTATTTGCTTAACCAAGTCCCATTCCTCAGATGTTTCGAATAATACTTCATCTACGCTGTTAATTTCAACGCCTGCCTTCTCAACTATCCTACAGGCCCTGGCATAGGTGTATTGGAGATAGGGACCTGTGTCTCCCTCAAGCCTTACAGCATCATTAACATCGAAAATTATCAAATTGTTTTTATCGGTTTTTACAAGAGAATATCTGATGGAGGCTGCGCTCAGATGCATACTGACTTTTCTAAGCCAATCTTCAGCCTTGTCAGGGTGTCTTTTCTTGGTTTCATCATAGATCTTCTGAAAGACGATTTTTAAAAGGTCGTTTGCGTTAAAGACAAGCCCCTTTCTTCCAGACATGTGAACAACCTTCTTATTTTTCAATTCTTCTAACGAAGTTATCTCGCTTGCGGTTTCACCTGACAGTGCAACAACTTCATAAAGATACGGGTAATACTCCTTGGTAGGAGGCATACCCATTTTTTTCAGAGCATGCTTTACAACCATCTGAGGATACTCTTGCCTCTTATCTACAACCGTTATTGCAACGTCTGCCCCGGGAAAATCATGTTCCTCACCATCTATATGTGTTGTAAGAAGGGATTTTCCGTTAGGCTGTTGAAGCCAGTTTCTCACTTTAAATTTCCTAGGAGTTAGACCAAGTTTCCAAGAAGCATATGCAATATCCTTGCCTACGTAGGTTGCAGTACCATCAGACCTTATTAGAACCTCGTCCGGTGCCTTCAAGTTTTTAAACTCCTCAACGTCTCTAAGCCTAATCATTAGACAACCTTTATTCACCCCTTTACTCTCGACGTAGACTTCGCCTTTTTCTTCAAGTTTCTTTATGGCCCATTCAAATATACCTGACCTTATTACATCCGTTTCCCAGTTAAGCAAATCGTAGAATATTCCAAAAGCCCACGCTGTTTCAAGCTGACATTTAACAACTTCTTCAGAAAACTTCCTCGCAAATTCAGATATTTCATTACCACCCTCCTCTATCTTCCTTACGACCTCACTCTTCAGCTTCTTAAGCTCCTCATCCTTATTTATTTTATCGCTATATTCCGCATAGACCTTCCCGCTATACTCATCGAATTTAAGACCCTCGGGTGGTTCCATTGGCACTTTCATAAAGTAATGGGCTACGATGTTCTCTGCTACTTGAGAACCACTATCGTCTATGTAATTTACTACAAGTACCTCGTGTCCAAGAAACCTTAAGAACCTCGCTAATACGTCTCCTATAACTGCATTTCTAAGAGTTCCGATATGTAATGCCTTGTTCGGATTCGAATTAGTATGTTCTATTAAAATTCTCTTCTTAATTATTGGAAATTTACCGTATTCCCTGCCTTTAGAAAGAACCTCGTTTAAAACAGAGACGGAGTATTTATTAGGATCAAACCTAAAATTGATAAAGCCTTTAACGTTTTCAACATTTTTAAACAATTCGAGCACATCCAAATTTATCGCATTCACTATTTTCTCAGCAATTTCAATCGGTTTTACACCATATTTTTTAGCCAAATCGAACGCTACTGTGGTAGCAATATCTCCAAGTTCAGAATTCGGTGGCTCCTCAACTCTCACTTCGACCTCGTAGCCTAAGCTCTCGACAGCCTTCTTAACCTCAAACCTTACTTTCTCGGTTTCTTCTAGAAATCCCATCCCGGCTTTTGTAAGAAATATATGCTAATAAGCATTAATTGACAGGATAGATAAAAACGTATAGGGAATACTTATCTAAGTTTCTCGTAAAGCTTCCATTTCGAAGCAAGTCTTTCAAAATCCTTACCGAAAACTCTCTTCATGTACGGTATGTAGAACTCTATTTCTTCCTTAGTCATGTATTGGAATTGATACTCGCCTTCATAGGGTGATGGCTCTCCCTCTCTTCTTATGAATTCTATGTGCATGAAAGGATCCCCTTTTTTAATGATAACGGGCTCCCTCTCATTATTCAGATTTACTATCTCGAGTGCCAGCCTACCTATGAAGCCACTATGAACCTTTGCAGCATTCAAAAAGGAAAGGCCTGCTCTACCGTAACGGCTTTTAGCGGTAAGGTGTGCAACGATATTGGTTGGTGTAAATACTATTTCCCTAGATATCACATTCCTGTGCTCTAAATATTGCAATTTAACATCTTCCATCACGGTAAGAACATAGCCGTCTCCATCCATGTAATTCTCATCGAAAGGGTGTATTATGGGAATTTTCTTAACGAGCTTAAGTAGCTCGCTCCTACCCAGTATGCTCATCTTTAAACCTACATTAAAGCTCTCTAATATAAGTTTTCAACAACCTTTTTTAAAAAGCTGACCCTGTTTTCGATTTCAACCGGATCCAGAACGAATAATGACCCTGTTTTCTCGACTTTGATGCTTGCTGAAGCAGATGCATAAAGACCAGCTTCTAATAGGCTTTTCCCCTCAATGTGTTTTGCAAGGAATATGGAGGCATAAACATCTCCTGCGCCAGTGGGGTCAATACTCTTCGTTTTAAAAGCAGGAATATAGTAACACTTTTTCTTATCCATTACAAAAGAGCCGTGCTCAGAATCAGTTATTTCAATGATTATATTTGGATTACATTCAAAAAGCTCTCTTACATCCCTCTCTAGAAAAAACAATTGTTCTTCAAGGTTCATATGGATATAGTCAACGTACTTAAGGAATTCATTAGGAAACAATCTTTTAACGTTAATAACGCGATTGTCTTCTCCAACTTTCCTTATAAAGCCCTGTGCATCAATAGATACTTTGCAACCAGCTTCTGCAAGCTCTTTAAAAACAACGTGGTCGACTTCATTTAAAACGGGAGTTACATGGATAGCATGCAATCCCTTAACCATGTCTCTATCGATGAATATTTTTCCCGATAGTTCTCCTGACGCTCTCTGAATTCTTGAAGAACCCTTGTAGAAGTTTTCGAAAACAATACTCTTCTCAAATTTCTGCACTAAAACCTTCACACCCACGGCTTTAAGCTTCTCAACCCACTGTAGATCCATATCCTGACCATAGGCCGTGAATAGGGTTGTTTCGACACCTATCCCTGCGAGGCTTATTGAAGAGTAGAAGCCTCCTCCACCCAAGAACTTGTAGGATAAACCGTCGATTTCGTTTAAATCTATGGTTAATGCGCCCAATACGCCTATTCTTAAAGGTTTTACAAGCATTTTACAATGCCTAATGAAGCCTAATTTTTATTTATTGCTAACTTTCTACGTGAAAGACTTAAATTCATGTTCATCTTTTCAATCAGATTACAGTTTTACCCCAATTAAGGTCTGTAATTAGGGTAAAGTGTATAAGTCAGTGTTCTAAGCCGGTTTTGAGGCTGAAGATGACGGGAGCCGGTAAGATTGTCGAAATAAAGTGGCAGGGTAGAGGGGGTCAAGGAGTGGTCTTGGCAAACCAGCTTATCGGCATGGCGCTTTTCGAAGAAGGTAAGCATATTCAGACTTTCCCAGACTTCGGCCCTGAGAGGACTGGAGGGCCAGTAAGGGGATATACGCGATTCTCAGAGGAACCCATTGATGTACACTCTTTCGTATACGAGCCTGACATACTTGCAGTCATAGACCCATATTTCGCAGAAGATCCTAACGTTTACGTTGGGGTTAAGCCGACGAGCATAGTAGTGGTTAATTCAGCTAAAAAGCCACAAGATCTCATTAGGAAAATCGGTATTAAAGTTGAGAAATTCGGAGTTGTGAATGCTCTTAAAATATCGAAGGAAATCTTTGGAACATACGTCTTCAATACTCCCGTTCTAGGAGGGCTTGTAAAACTCACGGGGATAGTGAAGCTGGAGACGTTGGAGAAGCTTATCATGAGCAGGTTCCCGGGTAAAGTTGGCGAGCTCAACGTCCAGGCTTTGAGAAGGGGGTTTGAGGAGGTGGTAACGTAAAAATGGGTACTTCAGTAACCTGGAGGGAAATAGACCTTGGCGGTAGCGTAGCAGGCGGGACTAGCGAGAGGTATAAAACCGGTAATTGGAGAGTTGAGAGGCCCATTATAGACTACGGTAAGTGCGTTAAATGCTTAATATGCTGGCTTTACTGCCCAGAGCCTGCAATAATAAGAAAAGGCAATGAGGTGAAGATAGACTATGATTACTGTAAGGGTTGCGGCATCTGCGCTGAGGAATGTCCCGTTAAAGCAATAAGCATGGTTCCAGAGGAGGTGTAGGATAAATGATGACTAAGGCATTATCTAGACAGCATAGGATAGCTCTAACCGGCAATGATGCAGTAGCCTATGCAGTCAAGCAGGCAAGGGTAGATGTAATAAGCGCTTACCCAATAACACCTCAAACATTCGTAGTTGAAACGCTCTCTAGATACGTCTATGACGGCGAGCTGGATGCAAAATTCATTGCAGTAGAATCGGAACACTCTGCCATGTCTGCAGTAATAGGAGCAGCACTGGCAGGGGCGAGAACATTCACAGCAACCTCCAGCCAAGGACTGGCATATATGTGGGAAGCGTTATACGCGGCATCGGGGCTAAGACTACCGATAGTAATGGCATTGGCAGCGAGGGCATTATCAGCACCAATAAACATACATAATGACCATTCTGATTTCTTCGGAATGAGAGACTCAGGCTGGATAATGTTCAACGGTGAAGAAGCACAGGAGACATATGACTTAACGATAATGGCTTACAAGATTGCTGAAGACCCTAGAGTACTGCTTCCAGTAGTGGTTTCCTACGATGGATTCATAGTGTCGCATGCAATAAGCGACTTCTACGCTTTAAACGACGACGTCGTTGCAGAATTCCTGGGTAAAAGGACAACGGGCCCAAAAATAGATCCGGATAATCCACGTAGCTTCGGAGTATTGGCGCTTCAAGACTCTTATTTTGAATTCAAAAGACAGCAGTATGAAGCAATGGAGAACAGTAGGCAAGTAATCCGAGAAGTATTCGAAAAATACGCTGAAATCTCGGGGAGAGAATACAAGCCACTTAAAGAATACATGACTGAAGACGCTGAAACATGCATAGTAGCAATGGGAAGCACAGTAGGAACAGCAAGACAAGCCGTCAAAACACTAAGAGAGAAAGGAGAGAAAGTAGGAGTAATAGGAATACTACAATACAGGCCGTGGCCAACTAAGGAAGTAGAACAAGCATTCTCAAGATTCAAAAGAATAATAGTAATGGAGAAGACAATGAGCCCCGGAGCGAGAGCAGGACCGATGTACGAAGACATAGCTTCAACACTATATCCGAAACACAGCGAAGTTAAAATGATAGACTACACATACGGCCTAGGGGGAAGAGACATATCTCCACAAGGAATAATCGACATCTACAGGCTTGGAAAAGAATTGATAGACAAGGATAAGAACGATAGGGTCCAGTTCTACGGGGTGAGAGAATGAGCAAACTAGAACCAATAGGAAAAATCTCAGACCTGCCAGAAGAATCAAAACTGAGACCAGGACACAGATTATGCGCAGGCTGCGGACCAGCAATAGTTGCAAAAATCATAACGCTCGCGGTGCCTGAAGCAGTAATAGTAAACGCAACAGGATGTGTAGAGGTCAGCACAACCATATACCCGTACTCAGCGTGGAAAACACCATGGGTACACGTATTATTCCAGAACAACGCTGCAGTCGCATCGGGCATAGTAGCGGCACTGGAAAAACTCTCAGCAGAAGGAAGAGCAAAGAAAATACCCGTGATAGCACTCGGAGGAGACGGCGCGACATTCGACATAGGGCTAGGAGCAATATCGGGAGCATTAGAAAGACTAGACAAATTTGTATATATATGTTATGACAACGAAGCATACATGAATACTGGTATACAGAGATCAGGAGCTACTATTTTGGGTGGTGCGACTACTACGAGCCCTGCTGGTAAAGTTATTCCAGGTAAGCAGGAGAATAAAAAAGACCTCATAAGCATTGTTGCTTCACATCATATTCCTTATGCTGCTACTGCTACGCTCTGGCTTTGGCGCGACATGATTAATAAGATTCGTAAGGCTGTTAACTATAGTGAGCAGGGTCCTGCTTTTCTACATGTTCTTGCTCCATGTCAATTCGGATGGCGTTATGAGCCGCATTTAACAATTAAGATGTCGAAGATGGCTGTTGAGACTAGGCTGTTCCCAATCTATGAGATTGAGGACGGCCAGTTGAAGATTAACTTCAGGGTTACTAAGCCTACGCCGGTCGAGGAGTATCTTAAGATTCAGAGGCGTACTAGGCATCTTCTTGAGCCTAAGAATGCTGAAACCTTGCAGAGGCTTAAAGAATGGATTGAGTGGAACTGGCAACGCTTAGA
>JAFNJB010000057.1 GCA_017601245.1 Candidatus Brockarchaeota archaeon | reverse complement strand
GACCCTTCCTATTTACAAGATGCTAAGCAGATTAAGGTATACACTCCATACGGGCCCCCCTCAGACTTGATTACAGTAGGATGGGTGAAGGATAGGAAGGTAGCATTCCTACCTAGACACGGTAGGCACCATACTATACCGCCCTACAAGGTCAATTACAGGGCTAACGTCTGGGCTTTCAAGGCGATGGGTGTTACAAGGATAATAAGCCCAGCCGCTGTGGGAAGCTTGCAACCAGAATTCATAAAGCCCTATGAATTTGTAATAGTAGACCAGTTTTTCGACAGGACTACTAATAGGAGGAGCCTATCGTTCTACGAAGGCGGTGTTGTCGGGCACGTGCCCTTCAGCGATCCTGTTTGCCCAGAGCTTAGGAGGATATTCCTAGACTCCGGGAGGCAGGTCCTCCCGCATGTGAAGATTCACCCTACACCCGAGGAAGAGGCTGAAAACAAGTCTTTCACATACGTGACTATTGAAGGCCCAAGGTTCTCAACGAGGGCTGAGTCCCTCTTCTACAAGAGCCTAGGGTTCTCAGTGGTGGGTATGACAGCCATATCGGAAGCATACTTGGCCAGAGAGGCTGAAATATGCTTCCTAAGTATAGCTTTGGTAACGGATACTGATGTCTACGGGCTCATGCCAGTTACTGCAGAAAGGGTTGCTAAAAGCATGAGGGAGAATGTTGCGAACGTGAATAAGCTTATTTACGAGACCATACCTAAAATACCCAGAGAGAGGAAATGCAGCTGTGGCACTGTGCTGGACGTATCCCTCTATTGAGACGCTTCAACAATACGATAATAATCCAACAGTGTCTTCCAGTAAGAGTCGATGACAGGGGGAGCTAATGCAGTCTACTAAGCAATTCCCGAAAACAATAGTGGGGTTTGACCCGGGTACTACAGCGGGCCTGGCTGTATTGAATCTAAACGGCGAGGTTCTTCTATTGAAAAGCCTTAGACACTGGAATAAGAGCAGTATAATCATGGAAATGATTAACACGGGTACGCCGGTCTTAATCGCCACGGACAAGTCTGAGCCCCCTAAGGCTGTTAAAGAACTGGCGCAGTCGCTAAACCTTACGATCTTCCAAATTGAGAGAGAAGAATCCTTGGAGGATAAGAAGAGGATGGTTGAGGAGTTCGCTTTTAAGAAGGGTTTGAAAATCGAGGATGAGCACCAGGCTTCAGCGCTCTACGCAGCGCTGAAGGCATTCAACAGTTTCAAAAACGAGTTTGCGAATATTGAGTTGAGTGTTGCGAAGAAGATTGAAGATTTTAAAAACATTCTAATAGAAGAGGTTAAGAGCGACTTCATCAAGGGTATTCCACCAGACCGTTCGATAAGGGAAAGGCTTAGCCAAACCAGCATTAAGACGACGGATACGAGTATAATTGAACAGTTGAGGAAGCAACTTCTCGAAGAGAGGAGGAGGGTTGAAGCGCTTACGCTAAGGTTGGAGAGCCTAAGGGAAGATATGAAGAAAATGTCTGAGAAAAAACCAGAGGTGAGGATTGAGCAGAAGACTACGGTAAGTTTCGTGCCTAGTGGAATTAGAATAACAAGCCTAGACGATGTTTTAAAGAAGCAGGAATCCGGCTTAAGCGAGCAGGTTGAAGTAGATGTCTTCGAAGAATTGACTTGCAAAAAGGTCAAGAATGAAGTTAAAAACGTGATCGTGGCTGCGAAAAGGCTTAAGGGCGATCTTACAAAAATATTCAAGACTCTTTCTTCAAAGAACGTAAGCATACTTATTATGGATACCGAAGCGTTGGAAGGTGAGATCGTTGAAGAAGCCGCCAGCCACGGAATAATAATATGCGAATTGAGAGAACTACCATTAGAGATAGTCGGGGATAAAATATATGTTAACAGAAGGGATATAAAGAATCTTCTAGATAAGAAGAGGGATATGCTAACTTCAGCTCTTTTAAAGAGGCTTGGCTATTCTGGTCTGGGTTGAATAACCCCCTACAGGTCGTCAGCCTTACCAACGAAGAGGACGTTACTACCCCTTACTAAGATAAGGTCGAAATTGACAACTTCCTTACCGCCCTCATACTCCATAGTACCGCCCATTATAATGTTCATTTGGGCATCAACATTCAGCAGCTTGCCCTTGTATATGGAGTGATCGTTCTTAAGCCTCAGGAAGACGTTTTTCCCAATCATACTCCTCAACACAAGTAGGGGTCTCTTGTTAACAGCTTCTTGAACGCTCTGACCAGCCAATTCGGGAAAAACAGGGCATAATCCCTATATAAGAGTTTCTGGGTGAAACACATGTGAAAAATATTTTTACTAGGGTCTCATGAAAAATCGAGTTAGAGTGGAGAATGTGATACCCCTACTAGGCTCCTCTTCTACTTGAAGCAAGTATGTCAAGTAGTCTAGATTTCTAACCCAGTCCTATATCGGAGGTGGTGGAGGTACTTCTTCCTCAAAACTAAGATGGTCGGAACAACTGCCACGATAAGGACTGCTCCAGCTATTAAGCCTATTGTAATAAAATTCGTTTCAGCCCTCCAGCTTGCAACCAGTCTTACAGGCTTTTCTACTATTAAGGGATGGGTCGGCGAGGTTGAGACCACTACCCCTCGACAATCTAGCCTTCGAAAACATGCTTAGTGAAGAGATCTTCCTCGATGACGGTTGGGGTTATGGAGACTGTTGCCGTCGCCCCTTGCCTATACCATCTTGACCCGATTGCAACCCCCTTTTAATAAGAACTTTTAGCCATAACAGTTAAGGTGAAGCTTGCACTCGACGCCTCATTAGCGGAGTCGCCCTCAAACCTTACAGTAATCTCGTAATTCCCGTTCTCCAAGTAAACATCCTCCCATTCGTGGCTGTAGAACCTGTTCCCATCAGTCGTAACCCTACCGATAACATCGCCATCCCTAAAATGATGAGGGGTCTCCCACCCACTCCCAAACCGCTTTCATCCGTTAATCTACCAGTAATCTTTACAGTTGCGCTTTCTTTCTCCAGTATTTCCGTATGATTAAGGTTTATCGTTAAGCCTGTTTTCTCCAAAGAAGGACGCGCGCTAATAGCCTTAAGTGCATCATCCTCATGCTTCCAAGCATCCATGCCTGCTTCCAAGAAAAACAAGTTGCCCGTCAACGCATCATGTCGAACTGCAATTGGTTTATTAAGACCCGAAGCAAGTACTTCATCAACCTTAGTTTGAATGTCGATCTGACCTACGACTCCCTTCTTTTCAGACGAGCCTTCTAACTCTAGGCCATAGGTACATTATTAAGAAACTAAGAATACATTTACACTCTAGTCCCCCGTTGAACAAACTTTGATCTAGTACTCGCTGGATCAGGGACATGGTTAGCGAATTTTACGAGCATAGGAGCGAGAATCGAGCAATGGAATCGGCTGATTACATGGATGTTTAAAAAGCTACTTCATTCTTCTAACGGCTTCTTTAATTATCGGATCCTCTATCCAGTAATAGCCTTCTTTCTCCTCCACTATCATGGCGGAGCAGAGTGTTTCCAATACTATTTTCACCACCTTGCTGTTAGCATTCAACGTTTTCTTAACCTCGCTCCATCTGGCTCCATTACTGACTGTCCTCAACGTTTTCACGTAGAGCTCTCTTCTCCTCCCCTTTAAGAAATTTTCAAGTTCCTCAAGAATTATTTTCGAGCCCTCGTTGACAGTCTCCCTCAAAGCCTCCTCGTGAGAGAGCCTTCTTACGCATCTGAAGTTGCCATAGTACGTTAACCAGCCTACATATCCGTTCAACCTGTCTACAGCTTCTTCTATCTCCTCGCTCCTTACTCTGACTCTAGGGTTTTCTCTGAAACCGTTTTCAAGAAACTTTTTAGACAGCTCACGGCTGAATGGCTTTAATAAGAGTTTAGCAGGCTTCCTCCCGTAGAGGGGTGAAGCCGGGCTCGGCTCCAAGAGCCTCCGTAAGATTCCAACATATGATCCTGAGAAAACTATCTTTACACCCCTGTATTTATCCCAGACACTTTTCAAAACCTTTAAAAAATAATGCGAGGATACTTCCTGCACTTCATCTAAAGCAATAACCCTATTCTTAATGCGTGCGAAAACGTCTTCCAAGACCCTGCTCCACTTAACCTGTATAAACCTTAAATCTAAGCTAACCTCGTCAAGCTTAAACCCGGATTCAGCCGCCAATTTCCTAACCAAGCCCTCAATACTTCTAGCACCCAACAGGTTTACGTAAATCCCATTGTTCTCGTTGGCGAAAGTCTTAAGCAGGCTTGTCTTACCCGTCATCCTCTTACCGACTACAGCCACCCATAAGCCCGAGTCAACCAGACGTTTAAGCTCCTCGTATTCTTCCTCCCTGTCGAACAGTTCCTCCCGGTGCTCCTTGGGCTTAAGGTCGAACAACATAGTTACCTAGGTAACTAGTTACCTAGGTAACTAATAAATTTTTAAACATAAGCAAAAATGATCCAATACCACAATCTGAAACGCTTCTCAACCCGGACCCATCCACCCTGTAATACTCCAACAAGTACAAGCGTAAACATACGCCTATGGTCAATAGCCCTGTTAAGCTCCCTAAACCAGCTACTCCCGTCTAATAGGCTTCTTCGAGAAGACTTTAAACCTAATATTTGGAGAAAAGCAATTTCCAGCCTGAACTAAGCCCTACAGTAACCCTCGGCAAGCAACCCGCCAACCCCTAGCAATGTCTCCACAAGCCCGTCTGATACTCCAATTGAAAACCCCTAAAACGCCAAGGAAACATGCTCCGGAATCACCCGTCATGCTACACATCCTTATAAATCCAGGAAAGCCAAACCAACATAAGCAAGAAGAAACCATGCGTGAAAACCTCAAACAAGCTCCAAAACCTTAAATACAACACTGTGCTCAACGCCCCCAAAGATGAGCCCCGGGGAAAAATCCAAGAAATACGTACTCTGGTTTAACGAAATAGGCATTGAAGACGTGCCCCTAGTAGGAGGAAAATCGGCAAGCCTAGGGGAAATGCTCCGTAAAACCGGAGTACCAGTACCCAATGGATTCGCGACAACAGCAGAGGCATACAGGTACTTCATAAGGTACAACAACCTTGAAAAAAGAATAGCCGATGTTTTAAGCGAGCTTAAGGATCCGAACGACACTAAGACGCTGCAAAGCGTAGGAGCGAGGATAAGAAAGATGATCGTAGAAGCTAAGATGCCCCCTGAAATAGAAGAGGAAATAAAGAAATACTACGCTCAACTCGAAAAAGAGGTTAATCAGAAAAACCCGTTCGTAGCAGTAAGGTCGTCAGCAACAGCGGAAGACCTCCCAGACGCGAGCTTCGCAGGCCAGCAGGAAACATACCTAAACGTGGCAACACCAGAGCAAGTCGTAGAGAAGGTTAAAGAATGCTACGCAAGCCTCTTCACAGACAGGGCAATATTCTACAGGGTGCAAAAAGGATTCGACCACATGAAAGTAGCACTATCAGCAGCAGTCCAGCTAATGGTTTTCTCAAAAGCCTCAGGAGTAATGTTCACACTAGACGTAAGCAACGGAGACCGCAGCGTAGTAATGATAGAAGCAGGATATGGTTTAGGAGAATACGTAGTCCAGGGGAAAATCACACCCGATGATTACTACGTTAGAAAAAGCGACCTGCAAATAGTAAAGAAAGTAGTATCAACCAAGAAGGTAATGCTCGTAAGAAAACCAGAAGGAGGAACCGTAGAGAAAGAAGTACCGAAAGAACTACAAGACAAACCAGTACTAACAGACGAGCAAATAAAAGAACTAGCAGCCTATGCGATAGAAATAGAAAACCACTACGGAAAACCAATGGACATCGAGTGGGCACTAGACGAAAGAGACAACAAACTCTACATACTCCAAGCAAGACCGGAAACAGTATGGTCAATGAAGAAACCAGAAGAAAAACCAGCAGAAGCCACAGCAGTCACCAAAGAAAAAGAAGTAATATGCCAAGGACTACCAGCATCACCAGGACTAGCAGTAGGAAAGGCTCATATAATTATGAGTGTCGATAAATTAGACACGTTCCAACCAGGAGAAATACTAGTCACTGAAATGACCGCGCCCGAGTGGGTCCCTGCCATGCGCAAGGCCGCAGCAATAGTAACAAACAGCGGAGGAATGACAAGCCATGCGGCAATCGTTAGCAGAGAGCTCGGAATACCGTGCATCGTTGGAACAGCGAGCAAAGGAAAACCAGCAACCGAAGCAATCAAAGACGGAGAAATCATAACAGTCGACGCTAAGCTCGGAGTAGTCTACAGAGGAGCATTAGCAGAAGTCGTCGAGAAGAAGGAAGAAAAAGTCGCAGTCGCAGCAGTAGCAGAATCCTACCCAGTGACAGGAACAAAAATTTACGTAAATCTTGGCGAGCCAGAATTAGCTGAGAAAGTCGCAGCACTACCAGTAGACGGAGTAGGACTAATGAGGCTCGAATTCATCTATGCCGCCGAAGTCGGAAGCCATCCCTTATATCTAATAGAAACGGGACACCCGGAGAAGCTCGTCGACAAGCTAGCGGAGGGGATGAGGAAAGTCTGCGCAGCATTCTACCCACGTCCCGTCGTTGTGCGTCTGGTCGACTTTAAGAGCAGCGAGTACAGAGACCTGGAGGGCGGAGAAAAGTATGAGCCGGTTGAGCCGAGCGCGCTCTTAGGGTGGAGAGGAGCCTCAAGATACTACGACCCCAAGTATGCTCCAGCATTCAGACTAGAGCTTAAAGCAATCAAGAAGGTTAGAGACGAATACGGCTTGAAAAACCTCTGGGTAATGATACCCTTCTGCAGGACAGAAGAGGAAATTCAGAAAGTCATCGAAATAATGAAGGAGGAAGGACTGGAGCGCGGGCCAGACTTCAAGCTGTGGGTCATGGCGGAGATACCGAGCAACGTGCTGCTAGCAGACAAATTCAATAAATATATCGATGGTTATTCGATTGGTTCAAACGATTTAACTATGTTAATACTTGGAGC
>JAFNJB010000024.1 GCA_017601245.1 Candidatus Brockarchaeota archaeon | reverse complement strand
ATAAAATAGGAAGATGGGGCCAGTGGCCCAGCCTGGTTTAAGGCGCCCGGCTGATAATACGGTTTAAATCAGCGACCGGGAGATCGCCGGTTCGAATCCGGCCTGGCCCATGATATTTTAGTCTTAATTTAAAGAAAAGGGTGAGAATACGATTGTCTTTTGTAGTTATCCTATTTCACGGTTACGCTTTTTGCAAGATTCCTGGGCTTATCAGGGTCGTACCCTCTTAAGACAGCTAATTGGTATGCTAGTATTTGAATCGGTATTATCTGGACAATAGGGTTCTCTGTTCCACATTCAGGCACTTTTATCCAGAAATCGAAAATCTCATTATCTAGAGGCGATATTCCTATGATGTATCCTCCTCTTGACTTAACTTCTGTTGCATTAGACAGTATTTCTTTACTGTCTTCTTCAGAAACGAAGACTATGCAGGGAGTGCCCTCTTCTATTAGTGCAATCGTCCCATGCTTCAATTCTCCTCCTGCAAAGGCTTCTGCATGAATGTAGCTCGCCTCCTTAATCTTCAGAGCAGCTTCCATTGCAGTTGGATATTGTAACCCTCTACCTATACAGAAGATGTGCTGTTCATCCATGAGCTTTTCAGCAAGCCTCTTTATCTTATTCCTAGTGTTTGCTGAAGTGAGATAGTAGATAACATTCCAAAGGTACTTTAGCCTCCTCTTTCCCTCTTCATACTTTCCTACAAGGGTGTAAGCTAGTAGGTTTAAGAGGGCTATTTGCGAAGTATAAGTCTTGGTTGATAGGACGCATATCTCTGGACCAGCATGCATCAGGAGGAATGCATCTGATTCCCTTGCTAGACTAGACCCCATGACGTTAACGATAGATATTATCTTGCTTCCTCTTTTCTTGCCAGCTCTAATGGCTTCTAGCACGTCGTACGTTTCACCTGACTGTGAAACTGCGATGATGAGTGTTCTTTTTGTTAAAAAATGTTCATAATTGGGGAATTCGGAAGCCAAAACAACATTAACGTGCTCTTTCGCAACCTTGGAGAATACATAGCTAGCCGTTAAACAAGCATGATAGCTAGAACCGCATCCGACTAGGAAAACTCCTCTCGCCCTCCTTATTTCACTTGCTATTTTCTCTAGAATCTTCTTATCTTGGGCTGCTGCCCTCTGAACAGTATCAACCTGTTCCATAATCTCCTTTAACATGAAATGTTCAAACTCTCCTTTTCTAGCCTTTTCAGCATCCCAATCTACGCTTTGAATAGGCCTTTCCACTCTGAGTAGAACACCGTCCTTAATGTTGTAGAAAACAGGCTCTGGTTTTAGAACAACCATGTCATAATCATAAAGGTAAACGACTTTCTTAGTGTAGTTGAGGAAAGCAGGTATGTCGCTGGCTGCAAAAGAACCATGGTCAGCTAAGCCTATTACTAAAGGCGAACCCTTCTTTATAGCAACGATCTTATGCTCGTCGTTTTTAACAGCAAGGATAGCATAGGCCCCCTCAAGCTGTTTAAAAGCATTAAAACAAGCCTCTTCAAAGCTCATTCCATCAATTAAGTTCTCTTCTATCAGGTGAGCTACAACTTCGCTATCAGTCTTACTCTTGAACTCATGCCCTCTTGAAACGAGTTCTTTCTTCAACTCCTCATAGTTTTCTATTATCCCGTTGTGGACTATTGCTACTTTCTTGTTACAATCAGTGTGAGGATGAGCATTAGCCCTAGTAACTCTCCCATGAGTCGCCCACCTAGTGTGCCCTATTGCTAAGTTCAGATTATGCTCTAGGAAATTAAGCCTAGCATGTACTTCATCCACCTTTCCCACATCCTTCTTTATTACCAGTCTACCATTTAACACTCCCGCGAAGCCTACAGAATCATAGCCCCTGTATTCTAAGTGTCTTAACCCATCTAAAACTATTTGAGAAGCGTTTTTTCTACCTATGTAACCTATTATCCCACACATGCAATATACTGCAGAGTCACCGGGACGGGTAGAATATTAAAGTATTTTTTAACAATAATGGGTCGCTTTTACGATAATATAATCCTCTTAAGAGGCGGCAGCCCCATGGGGATCGGGTTTCTCCAACGCAACCATATACGGCAGGTTTAGCCTCCAGCCGTCTCTTACCAACGCGGGTAGCTTACCTTACCGCTGCTCCCTCCCGGGCCTAGCGGGGTTCGGTAATTAGGCAGACATTACCCGCCCTACAGCGGGCATGTTCTGCCACACCCGCCCAGTAAGGAACGGCTTTCACAGACCTGCCGTAAACAGCTACGTGGATCAACCCTGTCCCCACGGTTATCAGCTCCCCGCATGTCGCCAGTTTCGGGTTACAGGGGATGGCGAGCCCCCCGAGCCTACCTGCCGCCTCGGATTAAAGTATGTCTAAGTGTCCTAAATACATTTCTTCCTCAATACTCATTATATCCTTAATGATGAGTGAAGTGATCCCGGTTAAGGCTTAAAAAAGCAATACGTTTTCTCAAATCGATGAAAAAGGAGTCTAAGGCTTGGAGGAACATAGTTGGATTGGCTGTCCAAATACTTAAGCAAGTTGAGAAGAAGGAACCTCCCTCCGTCGAAATACCCCTGAGAACTGTTGACAATATTGTTTTCGACGAAAAGAAAGGCCATTACGTACTTGGACCTAAGAAAGCCCTTCGCACTTCTAGGAATGTGAAACATTTAAAGCCTCTTACCCAATTGATATGGGTTGCGAGCGTTGCGAGGAAACTGATAGACGAAGATAAGACGAGTACATTGAGAGATGTTTTCTACATGGCTGAAGGTGTTGACCTGGGCTTTGAGGATCAGAGTGAATCGGATAGAATAATAACTGAACTAGAGTCGATAATAGGAACTCCGAGAGAGGATTTTAACATTTACCCTGAAGAGAGGAGTGCCATTTTCGCAGATCTTACAATCGAATATACAGTGAAAGGCTATGAGGGTAAAAGGATCAATTTGACATCGCATCCAGACGGGCTAATGATAGGGCCTGCTTTAGCCACAGCGAAGTTTATAAAAACTTCTGCAGATAAAGTCATCTGCATAGAGAAAGGTGCGATGTTCACAAGGTTCATAGAAGAAAAGGCTTGGAAGAAATACAACGCTATATTGATTCATACTGCAGGACAAGCCCCTCGTGCTACAAGGCGTCTTATAAGAAGGCTTAACGTTGAGCTTGACTTGCCAGTCTATATTTTTACAGATGCTGACCCATGGGGCCTCCACATAGCGCAAGTCATAATATCGGGTTCAGCTAATGCAGCTCATGTCCCAGAACTCGCTACACCCAGGGCGAAATGGATGGGAGTTTATGCTTCAGACATAGAGGAGTATAAGCTTCCCAGCACGAAGCTTCTGGACATAGATATAAAGAGGCTTAACGAGCTTAAGAAGGACAAAAGATATTCCAAAGACCCGTGGAAGAGGGAAATCGAAAAGTTCTTTGAAATAAAGAAGAAGGCTGAACAGGAAGCATTCAGCAAATACGGCCTTTCTTATATAGTTGACGTTTATTTAAAGAAGAGGCTGGCTTGAATTCGAGGGAAAGATTTATCTTAAAGAACATAGTGCAGAGGACGGTTTGAAAATAGACGTATTAGTTGCGAAACTGTTTGCAATACTCTTGACATGCTGTGGAGCCCTACTATTATACTGCACTATTGAGACTGGAGAGGAGCTTGAAAAAATGTATCCCTTCTTCCTATTTGTCAGTCTGGTTCTACTAATACTGGGCGTGATAGGTCTTTTATCGAGGCTGAAAGGATAGTATTTCAGTGCTAGATTAAAAATGATTTAGATAAATTAAAACCCAGTTTAACAAATGTAGTCAAGATACTCGTGAGACGAGCATTTAAGAATTGTAGAATGTTCTACGTTGGTTAATAACGACATATAGAATGTTTTCTAAAAGACAAGTGAGAAGTAGTCAATAAAGAGGTAAGAAGTGTTTAAAAGCGCCGGCGGGAAGACTCGAACTTCCGACCAACGGGTTAACAGCTTCAGCCTCCTTTTTGGAGTCCGCTGCTGTAGGCTGTTAAACTACCTGCTGAGCTACGCCGGCTGTTTTAATCTGTAATAGAAGGGGATTAAATATTTTTCTGTTAGATTCTGCTTTTAAAGAGGCCTGATTACGCTTTTTCTATTAACATCGTAAAATTTCTATATTAAACCATGGTTAGGATGAGTACGGGATTACTCTATGACATAAAATGTGGTTGAAAGTCACTATGCTTCCATTATTTTGCGAAAATTTTATTTACTTTTTACTGTCCTAACATCAATAGTTAATAATGTTCCAAGCATTAAGAAAGTCAAAATCGTTTTCTTCTGAAAGCCGAAATATCAAGCATAGGAGAAGGATCTCCAATTTGATACTCTGGATAATACTAACTGTCTTAATAGTGGATTCAATTTACACATCGGAATCTCAGGGTCAGGGACAGGTACTGAAAGTTGAGATAAGAGTGACCAATGATAGGATTGGTGAGATTGACCCTAAGATTTACGGTCATTTCATTGAACATCTCGGAAGATGTATTTATGGCGGAATATGGGTTGGCGAGAATTCAAAAATACCAAATCTTAGGGGATTGAGACTAGACGTATTAAACGCAGTCAAGGCAATAAGTCCCCCAATAATCAGGTGGCCAGGAGGATGCTTCGCCGATGGATATCATTGGAAAGATGGTATCGGACCCAAGAATAAGAGACCTGTTCGTCCAAACCCTGCTTGGGGAGGAATAGAATCAAACCAGTTTGGAACTGACGAGTTTATTGATTTTTGTCGCGAAGTAGGTGCTGAAGCCTATATAACGGTGAACGTTGGATCCGGGTCGCCTCAGGAAGCAGCTGAATGGGTGGAGTATTGTAATGGAGATTTAAACACGACCTATGGTAGGCTTAGAGCTGAGTATGGCCATACGGAACCCTATGGTGTGAAATACTGGGGTATTGGAAACGAACTATACGGTTCATGGGAAATAGGCCATATGGATGCAGATACTTACGCTCGAAAAGTAATAGAGTTTGCGGAGGCAATGAGGAAAGTGGATTCCTCTATAAAAATTATTGCTGTTGGATGGTTTTGGGGAGGGAGCGAAGGTGAATATTGGAATAGGAAGGTATTAGAGGTTGCTGGAGACCATATTGATTACCTATCACTCCACACCTACTGTTGGAAACCGGGATATACCGATTACTTCGCTATTGTGAATTATCCGATTAATGTAGAATACGAGCTCAAGAAAACGGTAAACCTAATCAATTCTGTTTTGAAAAATAAGCCTGGAAAGCAGATTAAAATAGCTTTGGACGAATGGGGTGTCTGGTATGAGAATGCAACAGACGGTTTATCACAGTCTGTAAGGCTTTGTGATGGTCTTATGGCTGCCGGGATGTTCCATGTGTTTCACAGGTTGTGTAATAACGTTACCATTGCGAATTTTGCACAACTGGTAAATGCACTGCCAGCAATAGTAACCAGTGATAGGGGGGAAATGTATGTTAATCCGATTTACTTAGCTTTCAAGCTTTATAGGCATAATACTGGGAAAATAGCGTTAAAGACATTGACTAAGGGTGTTTCTATTAACATTTTAGATGTCTCTGCGACGATTGATGAAGAGGGCAACTTCCTATACTTGGCTGTGATTAATAAGGATCCCGATAGGATGGCAAATGCAACAATCATACTGAAGGATTTTAAACCCAAGTCAGTGTGTAAAGAATCTCAGTTGAACGGGCCAGATATATTCTCTAAAAACGATTTCAAATCACCAGATGTCGTTAAAATCACAACAAAATACGTAACACTAAACGTTAGCAATGGGGTATTCACATACGCCTTTGAACCACACTCTGTAACAATTCTGACATTGGAAAACATAAACAGCACCGTACCCCTTACTTCAGAGTTTGAAGAAACAACTCCTTCAACAACTTCTCCAACAACTGGAGAGACGCCAGTTTTTCAAGAAATGTCTCTAATAATTGCAGGAGCTATAATACTAATCGCATTAACAATTTTCTTAATAATTAGAGTTCGCAAACCCTTACTCTAGCTGTTCAAATAACGTTTATATTTGTTTTCTGTCTAAGCCGAATTGGCGAAATGAATTTACGCAAAAAGAGGAGAAGTGTTTTCAATGATCAAAGTTGACTATAACAAGGGAATTCTTGAAATAAAGCCTTTTTCAGGAGAAGAATTATGGAAAGTCTATCATCTTATTGATAAAAACGACTTAGCTTCTGCAGAAACGACTAGAGTCGTTAAAATTGACGGTGATGAGAAGATTAGGCGTAAAGTCTTCATGAAGATAATGGTTGAGGAGGTTGAATTCGATATTTCCTCAGAAACCATCCACCTTAAGGGCCGGGTTCTAGAATGTCCAGAGGATCTTGAAGGTGTTAAAGGCCATTACCATACATTATCTATAGGAGTTGGAGACAGGCTTATACTTGAGAAACAAGAAATTTCTCCAATTCATGAAAAGATCCTTAATCAGGAAGTGAATACTAAGAAGCTAATAGTCGTAGCGGTTGAACTCGGAACTGCTACTATAGCTATCGTAAAGGATTACGGCATTGTGGAAAGTAATACTATCGAGCAAGATGTTCCTGGTAAAAACCTGCCTGAAGAACATGAGGCATCGGTAAGAAGGTTCTTTAAAGAAATTACAAACTTATTAAGAGAAATCTGGATTAAGGAGAAGCCTAAGATAATAATAATAGGTCATACTGTAATACGCGAATCACTCTTAAGGTTTCTCAAAGAGGAGTATAAGGATATTCATAGTGCTATTGTAGGGTGTTTTCATGCTTCTGGGGGGACAATTTCTGCAATCAACGAGTTTCTTAAGAGTGGTGAAATGAAAGTTGTAGCAAAGGAATTGAAGAGCATTGACGAGATTTTAGCTATAGAAGACCTTCTTAAAAACATTGCGGAGGATATGGCGGTATACGGTGTTGAAGAAACTTGGAAGGCTGTTGAAAGAGGTGCTGTCAGCCATTTGATAATACATGTTAAACTAGCTTCTAGATCGCGTGAGTTGTTAAATAAGGTGACAGACATGATGCGCTTAGTAGAGAGTTATGGAGGTAGAGTAACGATAGTCAGCGGTAAACACGAGTCTGCAGATAAGCTTAATAACATAGGCGGCATTGGTGCCATCCTAAGATACAGGATCTGCTAAACTATTCCCTATTGATCCTTTCATTAATACCCTCTTCATTCACATGGTTTCTAATATACACGGCGACATTCCTACCCTTAGCAGCCTCCTTAGCAGCATCTCTCACCATCATTGCGAGAACTTCAGCAAGTGGACAAAAAG
>JAFNJB010000046.1 GCA_017601245.1 Candidatus Brockarchaeota archaeon | reverse complement strand
AGAATGAATAAAAGTGCGTTATGCGAAAAGCATATATTTAACAATGTTAAAAATATACTACTAGATGGTTAGGAAAAAAGAAAAAGTAGATAGACTAGACTTAGAAATACTACAAATCCTCTCTAAGGATCCGAAGCTTAGTTGTCGAGAAATAGCTAAGCAGCTTGACGTATCAGACAGAACCGTGGCCCGTAGAGTATCCAGGATGGAGAGAGAAGGCATTATACTTGGGTATCAGATTGTTCTAAACGATTATGTAAAAAGCCTTATTTTTGACACTAGTGATTTAAGCGAGATAAAGTTCACAGTAGCGGAATGGTCTAATTTCGAAGACGCCCTCCGCCAGATGTATTCTAGCGCGGCAGATGTGATATTTTTCTATGCAGGCAAGGGCATAGGCAAGTCAATTGTAAAAAGCATGGGGAGAGGGAAGCATACGGTTGACGATGTTTTATCCTTTTCCTCCAAGGTTTGTAATATTAGAGGGTGGGGAAATGTACGCTTCGATAGGATGAAGGACAATTCTATAAAAGCCGATTTAAAAGGTTTGAGGATAAACCCCTCGTTCTTCAGAGGAATACTTGCGGGAATGCTTGAAAACACTATTGGAGGAGAACCCGAATCACTATTACTCATGGGGGAAGACGGGTCTTTGATAATAAGGCCATTGGAGGGGTTGAGCCTTGAAGGATAGAGTACCATTTGGCATAACGGAACTCGACAACCTTATTGAAGGAGGGTTGCCGAGGGGAGGGTTGGTTATAATTGCAGGCAGTCCTGGAGCCGGTAAGACAATCCTCTCGGCCCAATTCATCTACAACGGTGTCACTTTATACAATGAAAAGGGAATTTACGCTTGTTTGAGCGAAAGCAGGGAAAATTTCAAGAATAACATGCTTGGGCTAGGCTGGGATTTTAACAAGCTTGAGGAAAAGGGCATGATTAGGATAATCGAGCTTCCCACTGCAGTAAAACTTAGGGTAGAAGACATGATTAATTTAATAGTTGAAGAAGTCAAAAGGTTTAAGGCACAGAGACTGGTGGTTGATTCTCTATCAGCCTTAAACCTGGCTCTGGGAAGCAAGGCTGAAGTAAGGACGCTAATAAACCTCCTGGTCAGGATGTTGAAGAATATAGGATGCACCACTTTAATGATTACAGAAAGTCCTTGGGGAACTACTGGAATAGGAATGGGTATTGAAGAATTCATAGCCGACGGCATAATACTTATGGAGTCTGTTGTTGTGGGAAACAAGCTTGAGAGAAGATTAATGGTACTGAAGATGAGGGCGACAAGTCATGACACTAGGTATTATAGGCTAAACATAGTAAAGGGTTCAGGAATAAACCTAAGCATTTATCCAGAAATGTGATGATAAGCGGGGGAAGCTTCTTGATCGATGAAGGTAGAGAATTATGGGATAAGTATTGTAGTTTTCTATACCAAGATTTTCAGAAGCAGTTGGAATACAACCGTGAGAAAACAGAATCCTACTTCAAGAAGATAAAGAATACTAAACTTCTAGAAGCATTAGGAGCAAAAGATGCTGAAAACATAAGGCAAATACCGGTTACAACATATAATGACTACACTTTTTTGAAAGTGTTTGAGGAGAGAATAAAGCACTTGGAAGAAACTACTCCGAGGAGTAAAGGAGAAACCTTAACGGAGTACTATATGCGTATTGGAAGAATAGCTGCCGAGCCTATAATTGAGTATTTGCCTGGAGAATTCCAGTCCTGCGTTAAAACTAGTGGGACGACTGGTCAGAGCAAATGGATATTATGGACAAACCTCTTTCAAGAAGTTTATTTGAAAGTTGGAATATCTCCAATGATAATAGCATGTAGCGAATCCATGGGGGACACCCGTCTCCGTTTTGGAGATTACTTTTTAAACATGGGTGCGCCTGCACCTTACTTTTCAGGTTGGAGCATATATTTTCTAAACAAGCTTTTCCAATTCAATGTATATCCTTCGTTTGAAGTCGTAGACAAAACTTCAGATATTAGACGTAGGATCTGGATAATTTTAAGAAAGATAGATGAGGCGAAGGAGAAAATAGCATTAATAGGAACAACTGCTTCACTACTCTTCTTATTGACTAAATACATTGTGGATAGAAAGTCTTTCTATAGAGAATACTATGAAGCGTTAGATATCGGGGCGGCAAAAATATACATGCTTTTAAAATCGATTCATGCTGAATTATTTTGGAAACCTAAAGATATTAGGGAGGTTATGCCAGTTAAAGGCTTAATATGCGCCGGTTTCGATTCAAAGATGTATATAGATCTTTTCAAGCGCACATGGGGAATGGAACCGTTAAATCTATATGGGGCTAGTGAAATCGGTTTCCCCATGTATGGCACTGTTGAGGATAAGTACAATATGATTCCAGACTTGAGGATAGGGTTTTTTGAATTCATTGATGTTAAAAGCGGCGATATTTTCGGAATCGATGAATTGAAGAAAGGGCATAGCTATAGTCTAGTAATGACGCCGTTTGGGGGAAGTGTTGTTAGGTATAAAATTGGAGATATATTTAGAGTGGAGTATTTTAGAGATGATGGAATGCCCGTGTTCTCCTTCGAGAGTAGAGAAGGATACTATTTTGAAATTTATGGTTACTTTAGGATAGACGAGCGATTGGCTACTCGCGTTATGATAAAGTCTGGACTAACTTCCTCAGAAAACTGGTGTTTCGCTAAAATCATGGAGCCAGATGAGAAAATATGTGTACTTATGGAGAAAGAGCGCGATTATGATGAAAAAACTGCAGCCGAAATGATCTTTAAAGCATTATGGAGTGAGAACGAAGAATTTAGAAACTTCGTAAGAGATTTTAAAATAAAAGATCCCTCTAGCGTAATAAAAGTTGAATATTTGAGGAAAGGGACTTTTAACAAATACTCGAACCTAAGATTGAAAATGGGTCTTCCATATGGTCAGGTTAAACCTCTTAAAGTCATTCCAACTCAAAAAATGGAAATCTTTGAAACGCTAAGAGGAATCTAATATTATGAACTTCTTCCCATTTCATCCTTGGCTTCTCTTCTATCCGGCTGCAGCGATTTCATCATTACTAATTGCGCTTCAAATTTTGAAGGGTAAACCCAAGACTCTAAGCTCTAAAAACTTTCTACTATTCACAATATCTGTATCCTTATGGGAGACTTTCGCTTTTCTCCACAGGACTGCTCCCAGTGAAGACTTGTCCTGGATTTTTCTACAGTTTACAATCATATTCTTTAGTTTGAATCCCCTCCTTCTTTTGGTGACTGTTTTATTCCTTTGGAAAGAAGATCCTAAATTTTATCTTCTAATGGTACCGGCGATTCCATTATACATACTTCATTTCACGTATGTAAAAACATATATTATTCCTACAAAAAACTACGGTTGGTCATATAGATTTGAAACGAGTTACTTTACAACGATAGAGCATTTGATTTACTTGCTTTGTATGTTTGAAATTTGTTTCTTAATTGCTTTTTTGATTAAACGTGTTAAAAGCAGCATCATACGTAGGAAATACATCATAATTTTAATATACTTTATAGTCTTTTACGTTTTCGGAGTATTTGGTCTAAACTTGATTTTAACAGAAAACCCAGAAATGCCTCCACCAGGTGGAATAAATACTTATTTGTTTTTCCTAGGTGTAAGCTATGCCTTCTCGATAAGGGAGAAAACTATTAAGCCCAAAATCGGCGAAGACATCTTATTTAACCAATATGCATCTTTCATCAACAAGTTTATAGAAGTAGCTCCGGGTAAAGAACTTGGCCAAAGTCTTATCGAATTAGAAAGATATTTAACGAGGGTTAAACTAAGGCATGCACTAGAGCAAGACTCTGAGGGAAGATTAATATTAAAGCCCAATGCCTTAGATAAGGTAGACTTACTCACGCTCATTGAAGAAACATTGCATTACCTCGAGGATAAACCCTGGGCTATAGAGCTTTCCAGCAACCTTCTAAGATTACTCAACACAGTATATATAAAAGTTAGCGATAAGAACAGTTTTAGGAGAATAGTTATTAGATATGAGGATTTTCTAAAGAAGACAGATGTTTTATATGGCCTAGCCGGGGGAGAATTCATTACAGAGGTAGAGCATGATGATTCTCTTAGGGAGCTCCCAGATTGGCAGGCTTGTCTCAGGCTATGTCGTAGGCTCATTTCCTCAATACTTCAAGACTTTTATAATAATGTTGGAAACATTGTGGAGAGTAAAATAGTCTCGTTCAGTCTTTTAAGTCGCTTAAGTATTTCCAGCTTGGGAGAAGTTGAAACAAAAAACATTGAGGAAGAAATCAAGTCAATACCTCAAGACGAAAGAATTCCAATCTTATTGGAAAATTTCATACCTTTCATAGCATGGATGGTTGAAGAGCTTTACAAGAAGACGAGCAATAATATTGATGGTATTATAAAGCGTTTAAGACTCGTATTACGGCTTAATATCGATGTTGCTTTTAGAACTATGGTTTATACTAGCTTAGTAGAATCTTTGTCGAGGAGAATACCATCAACATATATAAGTATTTTGAAGCTTGCTGAAGGGTTTACAGAAAAAGACCTAAGTAGATTTTCTTCAAGAATCGGCTTTGACCATGAGAAGCTCATAGGAAAAGGCATACTCCTCGAGTTCGAGCCTGGAAACCCCTATTTAGATTACGTTAAGGATTATGTTATAGAAGCCTTAGCCCATGGGGACACCATTATCGTAATCACGAGAAGGGGGAGCCCCTTACAAGATAGTCTTCAAGACCAGAGGAGTATTAAGTTTATTTACCCTTCATTAATGACCTTGCGTACTGCAGTTCTTTCCGAATCAGAGATCCAAGTATCTCTACAAGATGTTATTGAAGTATTGGAATCCCTTGGTAGAAGCATTAGAAATGCCCCTTCATTCGTATTCGTGGTTTTCGACAGCATAACTGATTTTCTGACTCAGCACGGCTTTGAAAAGACTTATAGGCTTATTCGAAGCATGCTTGAACTCAATCCTTCAAAAGTCTCTTTAATGGTTACTTTAAACATTAAGGCTTGGGGTGAAAACATCAGATCTGCCTTAGAAGAGCTCTTAAACATCACCATCCGTGTTGATTAACATCGGCTCTGTTTCCTCTTTGTTCCAATTATGTGTACCACTCTTATCCTCTTTCTCCTCAAGTATGATGTAATAAACCTCCTATGGCAATACTTAGGGTTTGTTTCGAGACACATTATACATGTTCTACCCTTCTCAGCTATTTCCAGAAGTTTTTTAATCCCTTCTCTAAAAACTGGTGTCTCCATGTACTTCTCATAGCCTTCACGACGATATCCTCCCAATTCTTCCCCCAGCCAAAAATAAGCAATACCTTCCTCAGGTAGCCAGTATTCCATTTTTTCTTTGCAGAAATGCTCGAGCTTCGACTTTGGAAACCTTCTAACGTCAACTAAAATTCTAATCTCATGTTTTTTAAGCAATCTTAAAAACTCTTCTTTTGAAAGATTACTATGCCCTATCGTCCAGAGTATTAACCTATCCATGTTCAACCAGCTAAGTATTAGTAAAGCAACTTAAATAGTAATCTCTTAATTAAACATCTTTCTGGAGGATTTGCAGATTATCAACATTATAGATAAGATTCAAGTTAAGTAAGATTTATATATGTCTAATACGATATCTTCTGAAGAATGGCCTATAATGAAGGTCAAGACCCTATTGAAACATGTTATCCTAAGGAAATAATGTGTTCTGAGCATCTTCCAAACGGTAAGCTTGTCGAGTTTTTTATAAGATTCCGTAGGGGCGCTGAACCAGAATTCCTGAAAACCTTAGGACTTTTGAGAGAGAAAAACGCAAGGGAATTATATGGTTTCTACGATGCTAATTTAGAGAAAGACGAGGCTTATGTCGGTTTCTTCATGGACATATCGAATATTAAAGACATGACTCCTGAGAAAATAGCCGAGGAGTTTAAGAAGACAGAAGGTGTTCTAGAAGTAAGGTTTTCACAAAGAATGCTTAAAGATCTAATCATAGACGAGCTCTTCTTCCCCCTTCTCGTTGGTGGTGAAAGAAGCTTCACCCTAAGGGTTGAAAGCTTTGGAGCCTTATTGAAGAGGCTTTACGAGAAATTCGGCACTGGAGCAGCAGTAATACTCTATGAAATGGGTGTTTCTCTAGGAGAAAGCAAGGTTGAGGGGCTAGTCAAAAAATACAAGGTGGATAAGCAAACAGCTTTGAAAATAATATTGGCTGAGCGTTCAGCCAAGGGATGGTGCATTGCAGAAGCCGAGGAGGCAAATGGTAAGAGGGCAGTGATAGTAGCTCGAGAATTATTCGAATGCCTCCCGTTCAGGAATAAGCAAGAAAAGCCTGTAAGCCAACTCTTCAGAGGGTATCTCGCCGGGATTTTCCAAAGGCTGTATGGTAAAAGCTTTACAGTATCTGAGGTGGAATGTATTGCAAAAGGGGATAGCGTATGCAGATTTCTCGTTGAAGCTGCCAAGTAATTCGACTATAAAAACCAGCTATATTTTCCGCATGTTTTTCGATATTTATGGAATTAACATTTTATCAAGGGGTTTTTAAAACCCCCAAAAAATACCCATTTTCAGTATTTAAACATGGGTTTTTATTCACGGCAACGCTTAAGAGACTACTACCAGCCTCCTAAACTGCTCGATAAGAGAATTACCAGGATTCTGGAGGTGGGATTATGATCCCAAATCCCCCCGAATACATAACGTGGCTACTAACTTCCCGGTGTAACCTTAGATGTGAACATTGCTATGCCTCCCTACGTCCTTGGAACGGTGAGCTTGACGAGAAAAGAGTTATAGAAATCGTTGAAGAAGCTTGTGAAATGGGTGTTGAAAACCTCCACCTGACCGGTGGAGAACCACTACTGAGGAAAGATATTTTCAAAATACTTGAAGCAGTGAAAGACGGTACGGAAGTATCGCTCTTCACCAACCTGTTAGCAATGAATAGAGAGAAGGCTAAGAGGCTGAGAGCAGGAGGAGTTCAGGTTTTCACAAGCATCGATGGGGCTAAGAGGGAGACTCATGAAGCCGTACGCGGTGAAGGCTCCTGGAGACTTCTAATGCGGAGCATAAACATACTTAGGGAAGAAGGCGTTAGCTTCACGCCAATATTCTCAATATCGAGCTTAAACTTTAAAGAAGCCGGGGAATTCGTACGTTTAGCTGAGAGCCTGGGAGCCTCTTCAGCCGTATTACTGCCCGTTATGCCATTTGGAAGAGCTGAGAGCAGGGATTTCAATGCTGATTCCCGCATCTGCACTGAAGCAATAGGCCTAGCTGAAGAAGCTGCTGAAAAGCTCGGTTTCAAAATAACCCTATGGTGTATGCCTTTTGCAGGCTTATTTGTAAAATCCAAATACGTCTCATGGGATTCCTGCAAGTCTGAGAGAAATATGGATATTGGACCAAGTGGAGAAGTGCTTATTTGCGATACTCTCGACATTCCAGTCTCCAGCATTAGGGATAAGAGCCTTAGAGAGGCCTGGCTTGAATTGAACACGAATAGCCTCTTCTTTGAGATTATGAGTTATAATCCATGTAACGACTGTCCAGTGAGCA
Organism: Candidatus Brockarchaeota archaeon; assembly: GCA_017601245.1. Taxonomy (GTDB): domain Archaea; phylum Thermoproteota; class EX4484-205; order EX4484-205; family JAAOZP01; genus JAAOZP01. Next base: position 46,107 of record JAFNJB010000046.1, on the reverse strand, counting down.
ATACCTGCAAGGGAGGCTGTTACGCAAGGACGTATAAGAAGTATGGTTCTTTTAACAATCCTGATCCTCTTTGTCCAAAGGTCTTAGAGAAAATACATGCTTCCCCGATAATAAGAAAATAGAAACATAGCCGATTTAAATCAGGTCATTGTTTACTAATCCCACCACTTTTTACTCAAAGGCATAGCGATTATCTCTCTTATTTCAAGCTTCTTAAACTTGTCTTTGCTGAATATTTCCCTTGTTGGAGTCGCTCTAGCCACTATGGCTGTATCTACGCCTTCTCCGCTCCCACCTACGCCTATAACGTCCTTATATCGTTTCACAAGATTCCTATCGGCAGCTATTAGGATCACCTCAACAGCAACCTTGAAACCCTGTCCCAGAGTATATAAAGTGTTTCTAACTTTATCCATGCTCCTAGTATGCAATGGTAGATGAGTATTGTCGACAGCAAAACCTCCCAGTCCGATTATCTTCTCTTTTAATCTAGGATCCATCTTCTCATGAGAAACAACGATTAAGCCAACCCTCCCCTCCATGGCTTTAGCGAATCTAAGCCCCGTTCTCCCAGAAGTACTAGCAACCACTACCTTATCTATACCACCTGATTCAACTCTTTCGACGACGGCTTTTATGACTTCATCGGTATTTCTTGGACCTGGCCTAGGAAAATATCTTATTCGTCCATATTTAGACATAAAGATTTTAATATTGTTAGAGCTACTTAAAGATTTAAAGACTGTCGGATAATTCGCTATTTTTACAATAGACCCAAACAAGATGAATTAAGTTTAAATATTTCTAGAAAAAACTTGACCTCAAAAAGATGAGTATATTTAAGAAGATTAAGGAAAAGGTAACTCCCCCTAATGTTCGTTTAACAATAGAATTAAGGAAGCCCTTCTTTATCCTCGGAGATAATATAGATGGTGTTCTCCAACTAGAGTCTAAGGAGGAATTCGACTGTACTGAAATAAGGTGCGAGCTCGAATGCATCGAGCGGGTACGAAGAATAAGAAGAATTTATGATGCAACCCTTAAAAGAGAGATCGAGCAACAAGTTTGGGAGTCTACGACACTATTTTCAACAAGACCTAGATTGATTGGGGCAATGCATATTCCCGAAGGTTTTATCCAAAGCCTTCCATTTAAAATACCGATACCACCTGGGGCTCAACCCTCTTTTAAGAGTCTAGACAGAATCGTTGCTTGGAATCTTAAAGGAGTTGTTGCCGTAGAAGGCCGTCCAGACGCTACCAGTAGAACTATAGAGTTGCAAGTTGTGCATCCATCGCAAGTACCCAAGCCCGTGGTTCCAACTGTTACGTGTAAGTATTGTGGGACAGCGTATCCGGAAAACGAAGTTAAATGTCCTAACTGTGGAGCTCCACGTATGGCTTAGAAACTACCTAAGTGCTTTTCAGCTTCTCGAATAAGTTTTATGAAATATTTTTCATCAATATTTTCTCCATTGCCCAATCCAGGGCATGAGGGATCTACATCAAAAACATACTTCGTTCCGATTTTACGCAATAGAAAAGGATAGAATCTGCACACCAAGGGCCTGTAAGAATATACTAGGCATGTATTATTAGCATCCAAGAAGAAGCATTTTTCAGAAACCAATTTCATGGCATAAGGATAATTTTCATTATTATTCCTATCAGCGAAATCTTCTATTCTAAGCCTAGTTGCACTATGTATTGTTTCAACATCTTTCTTAGTTAAAACTATCCTCCTCTCAACTCTATCTGTGTTTCTACAACAGTTACCGCAACGTATGCATTTGAACTTTACGTCTGGAAAAGAAACATTTTGTTTCTTTATTGACAGATTGCTTCTACTTGTTTGCATTTTATTCTTGGATTTAACTCTATATTGTGATATTTAAGCTTGCAATTGTTTGATAGAGAAGCTTTAAAAATACCTTTGAATCGTTTTAAACAAGGTGATAGTAGCTGAACGAGTTCCAGTTGTTAGCATTAGTTGTAGCTGACGCCACTAAGGGTTTTTCCAAAGAAGAGATTAAAAAGAAGAGTCGAATAAACGAGAAGGAGTTTCGAGAACTCGTTAAAAAAGGGTATTTGGAATCCGTTAAAACAAGGGGTATAGTTAGATACAGGACTACTGAGGCGGGAAGAGAGTATTGCATACGAAAAGCTAATAGTCTAGAGCTGATAAAGTATTTTAGAGTTAAACAAGTATCCGACGAAGCCTTTCTCGAATCCTTAAAATCATCTTACAGAAGCCTTTTGAAAACCAGCCCCATAGCACCCTATGTCAAAATATCCGATTTAAGGATGAAGTTAACGAGTGAACTGGGAATTAGTAGTGAAGAATTCGACAGGAGAATTATAGAGCTGAATAACCGTAATCCGTATGATATTCAGCTTCATGTAGGAAGTGGAGAGCCGAGTGAAGGCGTTAAAACTGCGAGAGGTGTCTATCACTATGTCATTATCAAATAAGTATTACCCGTTAAAGCTTGAAGCTAACCCTTTTCCACTAACTCCAGTTCCTACTAGGATATGGATATTAGGTGGCGAATCAAGAATAAACGCGCTCAAGAGGATTAGAGAGGAAATAGAATACTCTTTCAGGCTTGAAGAGCCAAAGATAGACATGCTTATTGGAGATGCTGGAAGTGGAAAGACACATTTAGCGTTACACCTCCAATACCTGCTAAGCCAAGAAAAACCGAGTCAACCATTCTCTTACCTATCTACTATTCAGGATTCGGTTTATAAGCCTTCGTTAATATTCTTCACCTTAAAGGTTATAGAATCTTTAGGTGGAGAAGGATTCTTGAAAGAATTATCACTAAGACTGCATCAAGTTTTAATCTCAAAGATGACGCCAGGATTGCTTGATAAAGCTGTTTCAACAAACATCTTCTCAATAATAATGGGGAAGGGGAGGGCTGTAGGCGATATTCTAAATATGGTTCTCCAAGACTTCAGATCAGTAGGCGATTTAATAGAAAAAGGTATTTTAGACATTAATAAGCTAGTGAAAATTGAGCTCCAGGAGCTTTCTCAAAGCTTTGAGACTAGGTTTGAACCATACAAGTCTAGAAGGTTTATCGATTTAGACTTGGTAAAATGGGTATTATGGTTGCCGCATTCATACTACGGTAGTTGGGGAATGAAACATCTTAAGGATTACATTAGGGAGTCTGACGATAATGCTTTAAAATTTTTGACGACGATCGTTAACCTCTCTAAAACCGTTAGTAACACTCCATTTGTAATAGTAGTAGACGAGGTCGAGACGCTTTCAGAAGATAACGTTGACGTTTTCTTCCACACCCTAAAAAGGATTATCGACAATGGCCCAGGAGGATTATTCATACTCTTACTCTTAACACCGAGGATGTTTGAAGACTTGAAAAGCCAGAAGTTTAGAGTCGCACCAGCAATAGTCAGCAGGGTTTCCTCAGCACCCATAAGCCTCGAGAAGATAAGTGTTGAGGAGGCTAAGGATATCGTTGACAAATATGTTAAAACCCTATACCTAGATAAGGACAGTGATGCTTATACGAGTATGTTTCCAATGAATAGCGTGAAACTATTATGGGCAAATTCCGGAGGAGAAATAAGGAGGCTGCTCTCTGAATGCTTTAACTGCATAGAGATACTTGCCGAGAGAATTAGCAAGGGCATTACTCAACCAAATTTCGTAGATCCAGTGATAGCAATGGAGGCAATTACTAAAATGGGCTTACCGCTTATAGAAATAATAGTTCCAATAGAACCGGATAGTGATGTTAGGAAACAAATAATCGCCAGATTCTACAATATTGAAAAGCCTTCTGAGAGGGGCATGGTTATTGAACAAGCAATTACTACTCTAATAGAAACAGGGCTTGGGAAAGAGAATCTTTTAGGTAGGAAAAGGATAAGCGTTTCTCTTACGAGAAAAAGGGAAGTCGATTTGCTTTTCACAGATAGCACTGCTGGAGGAATTAAAGTGGGGATTATAATTAAGGCCATGAGGCCTCAAGAGCCACTTTTAAAAAGCAGCATTGAACCGTTGATAGATTTGGCTAAGAGTAGAAAGCTTGACAAGCTGATCCTAATTACAACTAGTCCCCTAGATTCCGAGTCTCAGAGCACTCTAAAACAATTTGAAAACGTTAAAGTAATATTCCTAGACGATGCTAAGATTTCCACACTCATATACGTATCTCAAGTATTTAAAAACCTGTCTAGACCGGAGAGATTAACTCCAGAAGTCTCGATGGAAGTATTAAAGAAGATAAACCTGATAGGCTAACGTTTATTTCTTAAAATAGTGGACATGTCAAGGTGTTTTAACATCTTATTTAGAACCATCTCCATACTTATCCTCGTATAGTTCCTTAACTACATTATCAACTATTTCCTTTAACCTTTCTTCATTTACACCATATTTCACCGCCACTTTCCTAAGTCTCTTAATAACTGTTGGATGAGTTTGAAAAGCTTCCTGTACCCTAGAAACTTCTATTGGGATAAGATTTAGAACGTTAAGCTTTACGAGTGCTCTTATGTAAACTTCAGGATTAATACCTATTTTCAAAACAAAAGCATCAGCCTTTCTCTCAAAAACTCTCATTAAAAAATACAGCGTAAGAAACCATAGTATAAATAGAGTAATGTAGAACATGATGATTACCAACATTACTAATATATCGGGTGCGTTAAAAGCTTGTTTAAAAGATCTCAAGATACTTGCTAATAATACGTGTGAATTTCCTATTGAAAGAGAGAATATTAAATTTAAGACAATAAGCATGGGCATATGATTATGCTTTATATGACCGATTTCATGAAGGAGTACTGTGTGTAATTCTTCATCGTTCAGACTTTTCTCAGCCAATTCCGTTACAACCACTCTTCTTCTGAATAGTCCGACGACTCCTGCATTTGCAACCGTCTTATAGAATGTTCTGACCTTTATTATCTGAGGAGGATTCTTCAAGCCTGCTTTAGAAACTGTTTCCGAAAATATCCTTGATAATCGTTCGTCCATGGGGAGAGCATCTTTCTTACAAGATAGCTCTACTACTAACAAGGATACTGCAAAGCCTACTAAGAGACCTATTATTATGAAAAACTGTTGCAAAAACAAGTATTGAATAAGCTTTGATAATGAATCATATATTAGAAAGCTTATTGTGATGATGACTAATATTAAAGAAAAAGGCAGTAAATTTTCAATCAATAAGAACCTTTTAAAATCTTTCTCATACTTTAACGTCTCTCTAAATGAAGGTATTTCTTTTAACACTGGTTTTAAATATCTGTTGTGAAATACAACCCATATTAAGAGTAAGAATATGAAGGGGATGAACAGGGTTAGTAAAGAAGCGAGTATCATAGCCCACCTGAAGGCTATTCTCCACATTACAGAAATTGCTAAAGGCAATCCCAAAAGAGGCGGAGCAGGTAAGAAAACTATGAAAAACCCTACAAGCAATACGGCTGGAGGGACGTAGTTAAAAATAATCATCAGCCTATTGATCCTCTTAGATACGACCTGGTATTCTCCAAGTTGACTAAGCTTTAACATCCTCCTACCCCATAGGGCAATGGCGAAGACACACAAGGATGGGACGATAAGTAAAACTGTGATGGAAATAATTATGGTCCAGACACTCATCTCCACTTTTTCAATTGCTATTAATAGACTTCTGTCTTCATACATGTGAGTTTCCGTAAGATTATGCGTAACTACTAATGATGGTGGATGTTCTATTGTAAGTCTAACTGGTTTAGCCAAATAGGGCAGTATCTCCGTAAAATCGCATAGGAGTAGGAAATCACCGCCATTACTCCAGTTTGCCAGCAATACTATAATGTAACCGTTATTGAGGAGCGATTCGTATTTTCTAAGCTCATAACCGTATTTTTTCAGGTTTTCAATAATCCCCGTTAAATTAAAAATCCCACCGGATATTTCCACCAGTGGCTTTTCATCAATAAGCCTAATAGTTATGGAACTACCCTGATTATCCGAAGCACTTGTTTGAAAAGAAACTAGCGTTAAAATTATTATCAAAATGCTTGTGAATACCTTCAGCCATTTATGACTAAGCATTTTCTAAAATCTCTCTCGTAAACATGTCCACTTAAGTCTTGCTTATGAAAAGTTATAAATGCTTTCAATATATATTTGTTGGAAGTGAAGCTTCTCTTAACATTCCCAGTTGGCATTGAGGACGTGGTTAGGGAAGAGATTAGAGAGAAGATTGATTCATGCATCATCGAAGAAAGCCCTCTTGATACACCTGGGAAACTCATTATCCAACTGCCTGAGTCTAAGAGGGATGTTGTCTCATCGCTTAGGAGTGTAGATTCTATCATGGATTATCTTGGTTCATTCAAGGTAGATAAGGATAAGAGTGCTCTCGACAAGATTTGTCAAGAAATACTTAATATCGATTTCCCAGAGGATTTTCGCAATGCTTCTTCTTTCCGAGTGACTTGTGACAGGAGGGGTAAACACGATTATACTAGTATGGATGTTGAAAAAGCCGTTGGTCAAGTCTTAGTAGACAAGTACCGTCTTAAGGTTAAGCTTGAAGGATTTGAAGCAAACGTTTTCATAGAAATTGTTGAAGATGCGTGTTTCGTAGGGCTTCTCAGAGAAGAATATCTACGCGGAAGATATTTTGTCTTCCATCACCCTGCAGCCATTAAACCCTCAATAGCTTATGCAATGATCAAACTTGCTGACGTTAAACCGGGGATGACTATACTCGACCCCATGTGTGGAGGCGGCACAATACTTATAGAAGCAGCCTTAACTCTAAGCGATGTTAAACTCTACGGTTTTGACATTTCTGAATACTTCTTAGAAGGCGGCGTGTTAAATAGCGAAGCTATGAGCCTTAGTGATCGGATAATCTTCAAGAAGGTTGATTGTAGAAATCTTTCAAAAATCGTTGATTTCAAAGTCGACAGGATAATTACAAACCCTCCATATGGCACTAAGCCAATTTTCAAAATAAACCCCCGCCCCCTCTACCTTAAGTGTTTGATTGAAATGAGTAAGGTTCTAGCGAAAGACGGTAAGATAGTGATAATAACGATTAAGCCTGATTGTGTGAAGAATGCTTTAGATAAAGCAGGACTTAAAATAGAGCATGAACGGACTGTAAAACACAATGATACTAATCCTGAAATAATTATTCTAACAAAGAATGGTTAAGTTAGCGTTTTTATATCTCTTAATTTTATCTTTGATTAATTAGATTGGAATCCCGTTGATAAAATGTTTTTAAGCTAGTTTGTATAGATTTAAGAGAAATGAGCGAATTCGTAAAGAAGTATGAAGAGGAAAGGGGCTTATCTGAGAAAATTGCCTCCTACATACCTGGCTACAGAGGCTATAAGCAGAAGGAGGTTAGGAGGGAGGCGGATAAGCTCCTCAGGAATTTTATGGTTAAGAAGCTTGAGGCAGCAAGGCTTAGTCTAAAGAGCGTCATTAAGGATGCTGCAGACGCTAATGCTGTTGAATTATTTAAAACACTGAATAAAGTTACCGCTATAATGGATAGGGTGATAAATAAGGTTGAGCATGCTGATTACGGCTATTCTGGATTCTTCGACCTGGTTAAGATACGGGAGGAGGAGCTTGATAAGCTTATGGATTATGACTACAGGCTTTTAGGATCTTGTGACGAAATATCTAGATTAGCTATTGAAACAAGCAATAATGCTAGTGCAGGCAGCTTCGACATCCTTCCAAACCTCCTTAAACAGCTTGAGTCTAAACTTCTAGAATTCGAATCGGCATTCGCCTCCAGAGAGGAGGCTATAATATCCATTAAGGGAGGTGTTTAAGCATGCCTCAGATAATAGAGTGGATTGGAGCATCTGCTGAAGACATTGTCTGGAGATATCCCAAGGAGGAGATAACTTGGGGTGCACAGTTGATAGTACATGAGTATGAGGCAGCAATATTCTTTAGAGATGGTAAGGCCTATGACGTGCTCGGTCCAGGAAGACATACTTTAACTACGATGAATCTTCCACTTCTAACTGGGGTATTATCTAGGTTAGCAGGGTTCGAAACAACGCCTTTTAAGGCAACGGTGATATTTGTTTCAACAAAACAGTTTAAAGGATTGTTTGGGGCGAGTGGCCAAACAGCAGAACTTGCACCGCTCAAGTTCTATGGTTCCTTTTGGTTTAAGATAAACGATCCTAAAACTTTCGTAATGGAGGTTGTGGGAGGCCAAAGCGCTTACACTACGGAGGCTGTTAACAACTTTCTAAGGGGTTTCATGAATGAGAGATTGATAACTCAACTTGCAAAATACGATCTTGCAACTGTATTCACGAAACTAGAAGAAGTATCGTTTAAAGTTAAGGCTGCAATAGATGAGGAGTTTAAACGAGTCGGAATAGATTTAATAGATCTCAAATTCGAGGGGATGGACACTACTCCAGAATACAGAGATAGGCTGTTCTGGATAAAGCAGACTGGGGGTGCTGCTACACAGGTGCTTGCAATGGATACTACTAAGAGCGTTGCAGAATCGCTTAGTAAGTCGCCTGGTGCCGCAGCCGGGGCGGGGATAGTCCTAATACCACAGCTCATGCAACAAGCTGCTGCAACCCCAATGGTAATTTGTCCAAGCTGTAGAGCTCAAGTACCTTCGACAAGCAAATTCTGTTCAAATTGTGGATCACCTATTCAAGCACCACCTCCACCACCGCAACCACCCACCCCGTCACAACCAGGAGCAATATCATGTCCTAAATGCGGAACGCAAAATCCTGTTACGGCTCGCTTCTGCATGAATTGTGGTAGTCCTCTACAGGCTACAATAAACTGTCCACAATGCGGATCGCAAATACCTGCTGGCGCCAAGTTCTGCATGAACTGCGGTACAAAGCTTCAATAATCTTAATCCAACGTCTATGAAAAAGATGGAGTTTTTGAAACAGAAGATTTAGTAAAGAATTGCCCGGAGACGCTATTTACTGCTACTACCTCTATTGAGAACTCTGGGAAGCACAAATGTTGCTTTACATCATCTGAAGAACTCATGAAAGTATGAAAAAGATATTTAAAAAGGAAATGTTATGAGAATAGGCGAAAAATACCTCCTTGAAATCCCCTTTATAATAGGGATCACAGACGCTTTCTTATCATCATGAAAGGCTACATTAGTAACGGATTGCAAGATAGTTGTGGAAGAGAGAAAGGTCTTAATCCAATCGTTTCCAAACTCTAAAAGTTTATCTAGGAATATTCCTATTAGAATATTCCATGGAGAATATTCCAAATCTTGTCGTAAAAAGGAAGGAAGAAGAAATGTTAAAAAATCTAAGGGGATGGGTATTGGTTTACGGAAGAAGGAAAACCGGGAAAACTTTTATGCTTAGAAAGATTTTTCCTCATTCCAATTACTTCGTAGTGACGAGGTCCGGCGATATTGCTGTTCTGGACGGTAATGGCTTCTCCTATACCAGTATTCCGGAAGCAATTAAGCGTATTGGAAGGCTGTTGAAAGAGAAGAGAATTGTTATACTTGACGAATTCCAAAGGCTTCCAGATAGGTATTGGGATATGATTGCTGTAAATCATCCAAATGGAAAGCTTATTGCAAGTGGATCGAGTCTTGGAATTTTGAAAAAGGTTTTCGATAAAAACAGTCCGCTTTTAGGTCTTTTTTCTCCTTTCAAAGTTGACTTGATAAGCTATTCTGATGCGATTGTTTCTCTGAGCAAGGTTTGTTCCTCACTAAAAGACGCCCTTCTCTGGAGTCTAATCGTTCGTGACCCATGGGTGATTCCGATGATATCTTTAGATAGAAGCGTGGTTTCAGAAATCAGAAACAAAATTTACTACTTCCTTGCATCAGCATCAGGCCTAGTTGGAGAGGTTTTTGAAGATGAAGAGAGAGCGTTAACGAGAGTTTACGATATAGTCATTAGGCTGATTGGAGGAAGCACATGGGTGCCTGCGGAGATTTCCGGGATACTAACTACTAACGGCTTGATATCAGGTGGCCTCCCTACAGTAACTGGTCTGCTTGAAAGGCTCTCTAAAATGGGCATTCTTGAGAAAATAAGACTCTGGAAGACGAAAGGTTCGAGGAGCTATTTCAAACACAGGTCTCCACTGCTATCCGTAATATACTACTTAGATCAAAAGCTAAACATCAGCGAATCTCCACGTGTCAAAATCGATGAAAACATCATCCTAAGCGTTTTGGGTAGAGAATTCCAATTCAGTCTTGGAGAAATGCTTGCCCAATACATCGGGGGAGTGAGAAGCTACGCGATTCTGCAAAATGGAAAAGGAGACATCGACATAGTTATATTGGATTCTAAGGGCAAAACCCCGATAATAGGATATGAAGTTAAAATCGGAGAAATAAACGAGAACGAAGCTAAAAAGGCCGTGGACTTAATTCACTCCTACGGCATACCGAGAGCAGGGCTCATAAGTGCAAGCGAAAAACCTCCTAAAGTACCCGGTTCTCACGAGGAACTTGGCCCAGAGGAGCTAGTAAGCATCGCAAGAAAACTAAGTGTCTAATTTTTCTTTAAATCTCTTTATTATTTGCAATTGAGAATAAAGTTTATACGCTAGGATAATGTTGATAAGGTTTGAATTGAGCAGAAAAGTTGGATATGGCGGTTACGCATTAGCCGTACTGCTCATATCGATTGCTATAGACGGTATATTGGTTTCAACAGGCTATGGTGATCCGCTTATTCTCGTCTCACTACCGCTTGTTCTACTTGGATTATACACATTGTTCTTCTCGATTTTAGCTGCCGACTGGAAGTACTACTTGATTTGGGGGTTGATATTATCCTGCCTAGGCTTTTCTCTCTTCTCAACGTTTTTAACGGGGAACCTATTGCTAAACCTGAGCATTTCCCTTATAATAATCGTTGTTATTGGAGTAATATTATCCAGAGTGAGTAGACGTTGACTGAGCCAATCATTACAGAGAAAGTATTTAAATGCTCCAACTGCAATGGACCGTTGAATTATACTCCTGAAACCATTGCATGCGTATGCGAATACTGCGGTACAGTAAACTGGTTTTCAACGAGTAGATTTGAAATATTCGTAATACCAACCCGTACGAGAGACGAGGTTATTAATGCCTTCTGGAACAGGATGAAAAAAGACCCTGATATGGGTAAGATATACGGTGACATAGAGCTTGTCGAAGTTCAGGGATTCTACGTCCCAATACTCCTTGGGGATGTTTCAGTCAGGGGGTCATGGGTCGGCTTCAGGAGAGAAACGGAATACAGTGGTAAAAGAGTGTCTACGAGAATAGTTACTGAAAGAGGATCCTTCAACACTTCTCTAAGGCTTGCATTAGAGGCTAGGAGAGAGGCTATGGAATACGGTCTTCAAGAGCTTATTTCTCAAGCGAAGACTGTAATGGCTCAACCAATCGAATCAGTAGATTGGAAGAAAGTTGGCCTTCAAGTTTTGAATGCTGAAATATCCCCGGAAGAGGCTGTTGACGAGCTTAAGGATATGGCTGAAGACCAGATGAGGGATAGTATACGCTCATCCAAGCGTCTCGACGGTTTTTACTATTACTCGTGTACATCAAATGTAGATTCTTTCTGGATTGTGCTAGCACCATTATGGAGCATAGTGTATAAGTATAAAGGAGGAATGTACAGGGCCAGCTTATCCGGATACAACTTACAATTTTTAAGGGTCTCTGAGCCCGTTTTCCTAAGCCAGAGAATACTTTACCTGATTGGGAGTATAATCACAATACTTATGGGAGCATTCATACTTCCTTTAACACTACTTTCGAAGGAAGACCTCCCTTCACTTGGTTTCCTCATATTCATCATATCCTGTATAGTAGGGGTGTATCTCACTCGGAAGTCTGTTAGCGACATTAGGGAGGAGAAGTGGAAATGAGCCTAAAGCAATTAACCTGTGCTAACTGTAATGCAACCATAACCGCTCCCCAAGTAGCGTCTATTGTAGTTTGCCCGTATTGCGGCCATACTTTCGAAATCTCAACCGGTAAGAAATTGGAGTACTACATGTTCCCAGCCTACGTTGACAGTGCTTCAGCATGGCGTAAAACCGTCCAGTTCATCCTCCGCAGATACGGTGTTCCTGAGGACTTCAATACTGAAGCAAATCTCAGAAAGACTGAGCTCTACAATATCCCCTACCATGTTTTCAGTTGTAAAGCATACTCCTCATGTTTCTATCATGGCAATCAGGCAAGCTACATAGAAGTTAGGAACATATCTATACTTGCTGCACGCACTGGGACATGGTTAGATGGCTTTGCCGAAAAACTATACTTCTCCGTTAGGGGCAGGAGCTTCTTCAATCCTAACCAAGCCCAGAAGAGCAGGTTTTACCTTCCAACCCTAGATTACCATCGAGCATACAATATGGCCTATCAGTTCATAACTAGCCAAGCAATTTCTGAAGCACGTAAGAGTTGCAGTGGGTTTAAGGGTGTAGATAAGGCTGAAGTAAACTATCTTGGGCTGGTCCATTATCCTCTTTGGCTTATGGAGTATAACTACAAGGGTAAGACCTATAGAGTCCTCATGGACGCTTCGGGAGGAAAAGTTATTTTCGTAGAGTATCCCTTGAGCACTAAATCACGGACAATAATGCTAACAGCAGCTACCATTATGATCATCGTAGGCCTAGTGTCAGGGTTATTGGCATCATTCATTTCTCCAATCGGAATCTTAAGCGGGCTGCTCTCATCCATAATAATCTCGTCACCTCTGCTCGTCAAAGCATTATCGTTGAAAGATAAGGGTTCAGAGACTCCTGCTCAACGCAGACTAAGCTCAGAAGCTTGGAGAGCAGTAGAAGCTCTGACTTCAATCACGAGCTTTAGACTTCCAGTTTTAGAATAGCTTAGAAGCTTCGATTGTTAACACATTTAGCTCTATGATTAAGCTTGTTCTCTTATTATTTTAACTAGGACTTTTCTTCTCCTCGGACCGTCAAATTCGCAGAAGAACAATCCTTGCCACGTCCCTAATAAGAGTCTACCATCCTCGATGAACACGCATACAGAGTGGCCGAGTATGCTCGACTTTATATGGGCATGAGCATTCCCCTCTAAGTGTCTGTAACGACCATCTACGGGTACTAGACGTTCAAGAGTCTCCATAATATCCCTAACCACGCTGGGGTCAGCATTCTCATTTATGGTTATGCCAGCTGTCGTGTGAGGAACGTAAAGGAAGCATACGCCGTTTTTAACACCACTCTTCCTAACGACTTCCTCGACTTTATCAGTAATGTCGATAAACTGTTGCCTAGATGTCGAGACTACTTCTATCGTGTTTAGAACCATGGAACCGAATCTTAAGACCAATATTAATGTTTTTAAGGTTTTAAACAATGATGGTACTTTAGATGTAAAATGCTCATTTTTCTGAGACGAATATTTGAACTCTGCGGCTACATTAAAGATTATGAATCTATGAAAACTACACATCGTTTAAATAATGAAGATTTTTAACCGGCTGAGTAAAAACATTAATCATTTCTTCTGACTTTCCAAATTAAGTTTTTATAATAGCGGTTTCCCCCCATCCCCAGGAATTTACTCATGTATTCAAGTTGAGGGAAGATACTGCCAGTAATGATTAATGTTCTTCATAAGTTAAACATTTAAGCAGGATGTTTTCCGCAAATGCGGAATGAAAGAGAGGATTGCACTCTTATCGGTTTCAGACTTTAGGGGATTAGATTATTTCGCCAAGGGTCTTATTAACCTTGGCTTTAAACTATATGCTACTGAAAGCACCTTACGAAGGCTTTTTGAAGCGGGAGTTGAGGCTCATGCCGTTTCAGAAATAACGGGTTTTAAAAGCATGTTGGGAGGCAGGGTGAAGACTCTGCATCCACTAATATACGCAGGCATACTCGCATCTAGATCCAATACGTCGCATATGGAGGAGGTTAAGAGGCTTAACGCGCCTTTATTCGATATGGTTGTTGTTAATCCCTATCCTCTTCCGAAGGAAGATATGAGTTTGGAAGATTTTGTTGAGAATATTGATATTGGCGGAATAACCTTGTTAAGAGCCGCTGTAAAGAATTTTACTGACGTAATCGTGGTTTGCGACCCTGATGATTACGGTAAAATATTGAATGAGCTTTCCAGTGGAGATGTTTCAAACGAGACTAAGAGGCTTCTAGCTGTTAAGGCAATGAACCTGGTGGCAGAGTATGAGCAGGAAATCTCGAGGCTTTTGTCTAAGATTCTTTTAGGCAAAGATATTCTTTACCTCCGATATGAGCACGTAGAGAAGCTTAAATACGGTGAAAATTGGCATCAAGCCGCCAGCTTGTATGTTGAAAAAGGTTTTGGAGGACTTAGCTTGGCTAAGGCTCATAGACCATTCAACAAGCCGATGTCCTTCAACAATTTCATCGATGGTGAAGCAGCTGTTTTAGCAGTACTCGACCTTATGGAGTACGGCTTCAGCTCAGTAGTAGTGAAACACAAGAGTATCTGTGCTGCGGCAACAGGCTCCACACCGCTCGAATCGTTGAAAGTAGCTTGGAATAGTGATCCAGTAAGTGCCTACGGCAGTGTTCTAGGACTATCCTACAATGTTGACAAGGATATTGCCAAGTTTATTTCTAAAAGGTTTATAGAAGTTGTAGTGGCACCTTCTTTTTCAAAAGAGGCTTTAGAGATACTAAGTGTAAAGAATGTGAGGCTTATTGAAACAGGCGATTTAAAAAATGTCTTCCAGAAGGACTACAGGTTTATTTCAGGCGGGTTGCTGGTCCAGGATAGGGATATTGGTTATACAAAGGCTTCAGAGTTTAAGCTTGTAACTAAGACAGGCTTCCCGGCAGACAAGCTTGAACTCGCCAGGTTCGCGTGCTTAGCTGTGAAACACGTAATATCCAATGCTGTCGTCATAGCTAGGGAATACGCTAAGGGTTTCTATCATACTATAGGTATAGGCGGGGGGCAACCAAATAGGATCGATTCTATTGTTAAACTCGCAATCCCCCGTGCTTTAGAGTATTGTAGGAGGAACGGGCTTAATCCTGAGGAGGTCTTGAAGGAATGTGTACTCGCTTCGGAAGCATTCTTCCCATTTCCAGATAGCGTAGAGGCTATTGCCGACGCGGGCCTGAAATACGTTGTTCAACCGGGAGGCTCGAAAAACGATCCTGAAGTCATAGAGACAGCAGATAAAAGAGGTATAGCAATGTTATTTACTGGAAGAAGGTGTTTCAAACATTGAGTAATGATATTAATGAAGAATATTTTCAGGTTTTAAAAGAGCTCTATGAACTAAGAGGTATTAAGCTGGGCCTCGATATTATCAAAGGACTATTAAAGGAACTAGGGAATCCTGAGAGAGACTATCCAATAATCCTTGTTGGAGGTACAAACGGCAAAGGCTCGACAGTATCGACAATAAGCTCTATTCTCCGAGAATACGGTTTTAGAGTTGGAGTTTTCACAAAGCCCCATCTTTGTAGGTTCACTGAGAGGATAGTTGTTGATAATCGGGAGATAGATAAGAAGGAGGTTGTAGAATATTACTGGAAGATAAAGCAGGCTGGTGAAAATGTTTCTGAAAAGCTTGGAAGATTCCCAACTTTCTTCGAAGCCTCTACGGCAATGGCCTTCGAATACTTTTCAGAGAAAAAGGTTGACGTGGCTGTTGTAGAAGTTGGCATGGGCGGTAGGCTGGATGCGACCAACGCGTGTGATCCTCTTGTTTCAGTAATAACAAACGTATCATTAGAGCATACCAAATATCTTGGAGATACTGTCGAGAAGATAGCATTCGAGAAATCCGGTATAATAAGGCCGGGTAGACCAACTGTTTCCGCATGCTCCGGATCCGCACTTAAAGTAGTAGAAGAGCGTTGTAGAGAGCTCGGTTCAGAATTAACTCTCGTAGGGAGGGATGTTAAATACGAGGTTTTAAGATCCGATTTAAACGGTTTAGAAATGAATATTTCTTTAAAGGGGAGGGTTTTTAATAACCTGGGGGTTTCTCTAAGAGGCAGGTTTCAGGCGGAGAATGTTTCTACAGCAATAGCAAGCGTTTCCAAGTTTTTGGAATTAATGGGGAGAAGCGATTTAGAAGATAATGTTCTTAGAAGGGGCTTAAAGAAGGTTTATTGGCCTGGAAGGCTAGAGCCAGTAAGCATGAAACCTCTTGTAATACTGGATTGTGCTAAGGATCCTGCAGCTGCTGAATCTCTCGTTTCAAGCCTTGAAGAAATCGTTCCAGGTGGAAAGTTTACAACTATAGTAAGCATCTCATCGGATAAGGATTACATTAGAATACTTACTTCACTTGCTAAGATAACCGACAGGTTTGTTTTAACCAGACACGGCGTTATGGGTAGGGCGCTTCCCGTAGAGAACATGGCTGAAGTATTAAACGGTTTAAACGCCAGGTTTGACACAGAGCCTACTGTGAAAGAAGCGGTTAAAAACACGATAGCTTCCGCTAACAATAATAGTAAAATATTAATCACCGGCTCAGTGTTTACTGTGGGCGAGGCTAGGCCATTATGGTCTGGAGAGTTTTACGACGGGTTCTGACTGAATTCAGGTATTTTCGACAATGCTTTAATCAGCGATACTCCGATTATGGTGCTTGCTAATGCGAAAATCATCCTCTCTATCGGATAAGCCCAGAATACTGCATACCATGTCGTTATGAAATACTCCATATTCTTTCCAAACACTAAACCGTATACATATTCGAAAAGAGTACTCCCTACGCAGTGCTGCCCCATTGTCCCCAATAGGGAGCATGCAAAAACCCTAATCCAAATTCTATTACTTCCTTTGGATTTGTTAAATCTTGTTGGTATTAAAGATATTGGAATAGCTAGTAAATGCAGCCAGTGGAAAGGCAAGTCAACGATAAATCCGGAGAGCTCGAGATGTATAAATAATAGTGTAAAAGGGGCTGTTAGGAAAGCAGCCAGCGCGATAATGTATATTAACATAGCTATCCAAGTTTTCCTCTTCCAGAGAAAACCTGCTATAAGAGTGTTTGTAAGCGGAGACAGGAAGTCTAGGAATAGGAATTTGGGAGGGTTGATCCTATAGGATATAATGGAGGCAAGTACGATTACGATAGATCCCTGTAATGGACCGAGTAAAATACCGTAGAATGCTGGCAGGATATGTGAAAGGGTAAACCTTCCCCCAGCCACTCCTATTATCGGAAAAGTCGGGACAGCACTGAGAACCACGAAAATAGCTATGAATAGGGAAGACAAAACCAGTTTACGAACTGTGAAAAGTTCTTTTCTTAAGCTAGTTAAGCTCATTTGCCACGATCTTCCCTGTCCTATAACTGCATGCTCTGTTACTACAGCATCAACCCTGACGTCATTCTCATCTACAGGAATGTCTTCAAAAACCTGTTCTGAGAATGCTAATCCTATTACTTTACCTCTAATTCTCCTCTTGAGAAACCTGTCGAAGTAGCCCATACCCCTTCCGAGCCTATTGCACTTCTTATCAAAAGCCCTGCCGGGGACTATTACTAGGTCTATCTCATTCAAATCGACAACATTAGCATTATTTGGCTTCGGCTCCATTACGCCAAAGGTCCCTAAACCAAGTTCTTCTAAGCTCGATATTTCACATGGAATCAAATCTTTCTTCTCTTTATCGACGACTGGGACGATGACTCTCTTGCCGGATCTAAGCATGTCTTTGATTAATTCAGTAGTGTCTACTTCATCGCTTTTAGAAACATAGGTCATTACCACCTTAGCCTTAGAAAATTCTTCAAGTTTTTTAAGCCTGGAGATTATTGCTAGGCTCTTACTCCGCTTCTGCTCCTCGGTAAGGGAGAGAATTCTCTTTAAAACGATTTCTCTAACTTCATCCTTAACGCTTGGGATGTTGCAACCCATCCAGGGCCCCGTTGAATCGCTGATTATAAAAACTTTTTGTAATAAAAGTCTGTAAAATATTTACGATAAATTTCCCTCATCGTCGTTACGAATGAAAACAGAAGGTAATAACGTAATCGAATTCCTTATAAGTATGAGTTTTCACAAAGACAGTGTCTATGTCTTATTGGCTTAAGGAACTGATGGAGGCTGATGAAGAGATTGCGAAACTGATTATCAAAGAGCTTCAAAGACAGCGTGAAACGCTTGACCTCATACCTTCTGAAAACTTTGCTCCACTCCCCGTTTTATCCGCTCTAGGCTCAGTATTGACGAATAAGTATTCTGAAGGGTATCCGGGGAGGAGGTATTACGGGGGTAATGAAGTAATAGATGAGATTGAAAAACTCGCAATAGAGAGGGCTAAGAAGGTTTTTGGCGTTCCATATGTTAACGTTCAACCCTACTCTGGGACTCCTGCAAACCTTGCAGTATACGTTTCAACATGTAAAGTGGGAGACACCATAATGGGCCTCGACTTGAGAGAAGGAGGACATCTCTCCCACGGCTGGGAGGTTAGTTTGAGCGGCATATTGTATAAGAGTGTGCCCTATCATTTGGATAAAGACGGTTTCATAGACATTGATGGTACTAGAAAACTTGCTAGAGAGCATAAGCCGAAGCTTATATGGTGTGGCTACTCTGCGTATGTCAGAACATTTCCGTTTAAGGAGTTTGGGGAAATCGCTGACGAAGTCGGTGCCTACATGGTTGCAGATATAGCGCATATTGCCGGTTTAGTCGCCGCAGGGGTGCATCCAAGTCCATCGCCCTATGCGCACATAGTTACAACTACGACACATAAAACTCTGAGAGGGCCTCGTGCAGCTATGATAATGGTTACGGACAAGGGTTTGCAGAAGGATGAGGATCTGCCGGAGAAGATAGATAAGGCTGTTTTCCCAGGACTTCAAGGCGGGCCTCATGAGAATAATATTGCTGCAATAGCAGTCGCCCTCAAGCTTGTCCAGGAACCAGCGTTTAGAGAATATGCTGAGCAAGTTGTTAAAAACGCTAGAGCACTGGCGAAAACGCTTGTTGAAGAAGGGTTTAAGCTGGTTACCGGGGGAACGGATACTCATATGGTGCTAATAGACTTGTCGGATCACGGCGTGGGTAAGGGAATACTGGCCCAGGAAGCATTAGAGCTCTGCGGAGTGATTGTGAATAAGAATACTGTTCCTGGAGAGAGGTCCTCCCCATTCTACCCTAGTGGTATTAGAGCCGGGACGCCTGCTGTTACATCCAGAGGGATGAAAGAGAAGGAAATGGAGGAAATAGGAGAGTTAATAGCAGAGGTTTCTAAAGAGGCTTTGAAATTCGAATTACCCTCGAAAAACAGGCAAGAGTATATTAGGGAATTCAAGGCTAAGATGCGTGAAAACAATGTCATAGTCGAATGCAGGAGGAAAGTGAAAGACCTGTGTGAAAAGTTCCCGATATATGAAGAACTAGGGGGTTGAGGAGGATGGTTGCAAAAGTTCTCAGTGGAAAACCTGTTGCTGAAGCAATTCTTACAGAAGCTAAGATGAAAATAGAGGAGCTAGGCTTCCAACCCTGCTTACACATTGTAAACGCCACCGGCTCTAAGGCCCAGGATTCTTTCATAAAGATGAAGATCAGGGCATGTGATACTGTCGGCGCTAAAGCAGTAATCCATAGGATTGATAATCCCTCAGAATCTGAGATCGTTTCCCTCATAGAAGAATTAAACAAGGATAGGGATGTTCACGGAATAATAGTTCAGCTCCCGCTTCCAGAGAACATTTCTACGTTGAGGGTTTTAGAGTCGGTAGATGTTAAGAAGGATGTTGACGGACTACATCCAGTTAACTTAGGGAGGCTACTGGCTGGGGACGAAACCAGACCCACCTCGACGGCGGCTGCAGTGATTAAAATGCTCGACGCGTATGGGATTAATGTAGAGGGCTTAGACGTCGTCATTGTGAACAATAGTATACTCGTTGGCAGACCATTATTTGCAATGCTCACCTCCAGAATGGCCACTGTACAGGTCTGCCACGTTAAGACGAAGGACCTTAAGAGTAAAACAGTCAAGGCGGAAATCTTAATCTCAGCCACGGGGGTTCCGAGGCTTATAACTGGGGAAATGGTTTCAGAAGGCGTTGTCGCCATAGATGTTGGAACAGGCTTTGTAGAAGGCAAGCTCACGGGCGATTTCGATTTTGAAAGCGTTTCTCAAAAAGCTTCTGCAATAACCCCCGTCCCCGGAGGAGTTGGGCCGGTTACAGTCGCCATGTTGATAAGCAACCTGGTAAAGTGTGCTTCAGAGGCCATGTAGGATTGCTGCGAATAGGCATATTAGCGTCCACGCGCGCCACAGATATGGAGGCCATTCTCAAAGCAATAAGGAACGGTAGGCTTAAGGCTGAGATAGTTTGTGTGATCAGCAATAGGAAGGATGCTTACGCTCTTGAACGGGCTAGGCAAAACGGGATAGAAGCAATATTCATAGACCCCAAGGGGAAAGACCCTGTTCAATACGATATGGAGATTGCTTCCGAGCTTGAAAAGAGAAAGGTAGATTTAGTATTGCTTATAGGCTATAATAAGTATCTCAGCCCACAGTTCATTAACAAGTTCAGAAATAGAATCATGAATATTCATCCTTCACTTCTCCCTGCCTTCCCGGGCTGGGACATGAACGTTCACAAGGCTGTTTTAGAATACGGAGTCAAGGTCACAGGCTGCACACTACACTTCGTAGATGAGAAGATGGATGCAGGGCCAATAATAATACAAAAAGTCGTAGAAGTTAAAGAGGACGATACTGAGGAAACTTTGAAGAGAAGAGTTCAAGAAGCCGAGGGTGAAGCATTGGTTGAAGGAATAGAGCTTTTTCAAGAAGGACGGCTTTTAATCGACGGTAGAAAGGTCAGAATACTACCTTCTAGAGAATAATTCTCATTCATCCATCTTAATCAGGTTTGAATACTACTGCTATGGGTTACTTCCTGAATTCTTATTTTAAAAGCCGGATGGGAGAAGCATTAACGTGATTATTGGAGTGGTTATGATGGATGGAAGCATGTTTGAAACCTTAATCTTCTTGATTTCAAGAAGGTTTAAGCCGAGTCCTAAGAGCATAACTCCCCCCTGAGCAGTCAGGTTGTCTAGGACGATTTGGGTTAAGAGGGGTTTTGCGAAAAATGCTAAGATTGTTATGGGGAGTTGGAACATGAGCATTGGTAATGTGCTTAGTAAAACGCCTACCCCGAAAACTATGGCATAGGCTATTGAAACAGTTCCATCCATTATCGACTTAGTTATTAACAAAGTGGGGTCACCGAAACCATCGTTTATCGCGCCGATTACAGTCATGGGGCCGATGCAGAAAGTAAGGAATGACGTGACCAATCCCTCGGTAAACCTTTCACCACCGCCCAGTATATTCTTCAACCTTACTCCTAGCGAGTTGAGCATGTCTTGAAGCCCAATAGCCTCCCCCAGCAGTGTCCCTACGAGAAAACCTGTTATGAGCGAAACCGGCCTCGCAAGCTTCAATACCATTAGTGCACCCAGGCCTAAAGTGAAGAGCCCGATTGCTTGCATGATTATTACTTCAAACCTTTCAGGCAGTTTTCTCTTAATTAAAAGGCCTGTTAAGCCTCCAGCCAATACTAGGATGACGTTCACAATCGTTCCTATCATTAGAAGTTTTTTATTAAAACTCGTATTTAACATTGTTGAAACGATTACAAAAAGCTTAATCATCCACTGTAAATACTTAATAGGCTCTTTCTCCAAAAACTTGTTTATGAGGATTCGTGTCGAGCTCGTTGGGCAATTTAGAGATATCGTAGGTTCAAACGAGATATTCGTAGAATTGGGAAAAGAGAAGACCATTTACGATTTGATACTGATGATGGCTGAGAAATACGGGAGAGAATTTGAAAAAAGGGTTTTTATAGAGGGCACTAAAAACCTTTCTGAAGACGTTACTATAGTTTTGAACGGCAGAGTTATTTCTGTGGATAAAGCTTCCTCCACCATCCTAAATGAAACAGATACAGTTGTTTTAATGCCCGAAGCCATAATATGAAAAGTTTAATACTCTTTGGTTTCCGGAGAGCGTAAATGAGTGAGAAAGTACTTAATAAAATGAAAATTGGCATCACCGCGCTTTCTTTTGAAGGCGTGATGGAAAACCTGAAATTAGGAATCGATGATACAATGTTCTTCGATCACATACGGCTCGTTAAGAAACTCGTTGAAAACGGTTTTAAACACGTTGAGCTTACAGCAGACTTATACCACGTTCTCCCAGAATCATTTTCTAAAAGCAACATTGAGGAGTTGGATTCAATGAGATACGATGGGGTTTCATTCTCTGTCCATTTGCCACTCTTATCGGTGGAACTCGACTCTCCCGTAGAAGATGTTAGAAGAGCCTCGGTCAGTGCTGTAGTCAAGCCGGTGGAAATCCTTGAAGAGCTTAAGCCCCTCGTCTATGTTCTACATGCAGCTGGCCCAATATCTGCAGAGCTTAGCAGGATGAATATTAGCCAGAGCTATAAAGACATGTTCTTCGAGATTCTTGCTAGGAATGCTTCAAAGAGCGTTGAGCAAATAGTCTCGCATCTTTCAGACATGGGGGTGGCGTCGCGTCGAATAGCATTGGAATCTATAGAATTCCCCCTTCATAAAACTATCGAAATCGCAGAAGAGCATGATACTTCTATCTGCGTGGACACTGGGCATATTCTCGCAGGGTATTGCGGGGAAATAAGTGTGGAAGAGGCTATCGTAAGGTCATCGGGAAGACTTGGAGAAATACACTTGCACGACGCCTATAGGAAGGTGGTGAAAGACACTGTAGTTGCCAGGGACCATTTACCCCTGGGGGCTGGAAACCTGAATATTGAGAGCTTTCTGAAAACCCTTGAGAAAACAGGATCCCAATCTACTCTCATAGTCTTCGAACTGGGTTTGAGTGATGTAAAAACCTCCTTGGAGAAACTAGCCTCTTTCGACATATTCTCATTATAATGTAATTGTAAGAAAAATTTTGAAAATGCTTCTTCAAACCTTCAGCCTCTTAAATCTAATCAGGGAAGAGAGGCTTTATGCCTTTTTCCCTGAAATAGTTTACGACTCTCTCTTGTTCTTCTAAAGATAGCTTTCTGAATCTTTCTCCAGCATTCATTATCTTAGGCCAGAGCCTTATGTCGCAAGCCATAGAATAAGTAGAAACTTGGTCTTGCGAGAGGGTGAACCAGACAGCCTTGTCAATATCTTCCTGTTCTTCCAATGGTTCGTACCAGGTCTGGTATTTTCTATCTACACTCCATCTCCCCCTAGCAATGGCTTTTATAGCAATGACTCCGATATTCCTCTCATTCGCTATTTTTAGAATTGGTTTAAAATCGTTCTCAGGTGCTGGATGGATAATGCTCCCAACGTTTACGGGGATTAGCACGGTGTCGAAATCGAATCTTTCAAGAGCTTTGACGACTATTCTCATGTCCGAATGAGCGGTTATACCTATGTATCTTATCAACCCTTGTTCACGAGCTTCTAGAAAGGCTTTCAGAGCACCGTCTTCGCTAAAAATCCTTTCAAGCTCCTCTAAAGTACTTACTGCGTGGAATTGGTATATGTCTAAATGTTCAACTTTTAAACGAGACAACGTCTGTCTAAGTTCTCTCCACGCTCCTTCTCTTGTCCTTTCTAAGGTTTTCTCGGTTATCACCAGCCTATTACGGTTCCTACTTATTAACGGGCCTAGCCTAATCTCAGCCTCTCCATAACTGGGGGCGACATCAACAATGTTTATACCTTTTTCCAAAGCATTTTCAAAAGCCCTAAAACCTTCTTCTGGATTCGGTGCTATTCCCGGGCCGCAACCACCTATTGCAAGAATGCTTATTTTGAAGCCTGTTCTGCCCAAACGCCTATATTCCATGTTTAAAACAACCCTTAACCTGCTATTAATCTTATCCACGAAGCCATAGCAACTAATCTTCTATAAAATATTCTATGGAAAACATCCGAGTTTATCAAACTGAATATTATCCAAATTCAATTTGAAAAGCCTTTTCCTTTGGCAAATCCTTTTTACAACAATGCATACAATTGGACAAAAAATTTAATAACTCTTTTATATTCGTCTCAAGAACCAGAAGACTGAAATGTTAAGTAGAAAACCGAAGGTGCTTGTGCTAGACAGTTTCGATGAGGAATTCTTCAAACAACTCCAGAATTATTGTGAAATCGTAGATGAAACCAGGGAGGATGAGGTTGAAATATTAATAGTTAGAAGTAGCACTAGGGTGGATAGAACACTCCTCTCTCGACTTCCGAAACTAAGGCTCGTAGTAACTGCAACACATGGAGAAGACCATATCGACAAACAGGCATTGGCAGAACGCGGCATACCATATCGTAATGCTCCAGTTCAAAGCTACGATGTTGCTCAAGGAGTAATGGCTTACATCTTTGCATTCGCAACCAATATGATCAATGCTGACAGGTTGATGAAAAGGGGAGAGTGGAAGAAGAAAGAGCTTGTAGGCTTCAGGATAGAGGGTAAGGTTCTCGGGATAATAGGCTACGGCCGTATTGGGAGGGAAGTAGCGAGGCAAGCCTTAGCAAACGGGATGAAAGTAATCGTATACGAGAAAGACCCTAAGGCAAGAAAAGAGAATTCTTTACCGGTTGTTTTCGTAGATAAGTTGGAGGAACTTCTTTCAAAATCAGATATAGTTACCATACATGTACCGCTCACCGATGAAACTAGAGGGATGATTGGCGAACGGGAACTAAATATGATGAAAAACGGGGCTTACCTAATAAATACTGCAAGAGGAGGGATAGTGGATGAAGAAGCATTGTTAAAAGCATTGGAGAAGGGGAAGCTTGCTGGTGTAGCCTTAGACGTATTCCAACATCAGCCTCCTTTAACCAATAATTCCTCAGGTGAGCTTGCACGTCATGAAAAGGTCATAGCATCTCCCCATAGCATAGCCCAGACTGCTGAAGCTTTGAGACAGAAAGGAGAAAGCGTGCTCAAAATAATAAAAGAGTATTTAGGTAAGGTTTAATTTCTCATATCATATCTATGGAATTATTAGCCCGCTGAAAATAGCATTAATGGAGGATAGGAGTAATTCTTCAGGAGTTTTTAAAAATTGGAATTGGCTATCTTCCTTCGTCAGCATCTCCAGGATTAAGCTCCGAATTCTCCTTGATATACTCTATAACCTCATCGACATATGCAAAAGCTAGTGAAACATACGTGTCTGCAGAACCGTAGTATATCGCTATTCTACCGGTGTCAGCATCTGTAAGAGCTGCGCAAGGGAATACAACATTCGGCACAAAACCACAAACCTCGTAATCTCTCTCAGGAGTTAGAAGGTAATTCCTACACCTGTAGAGGACTTTAGAGGGATTGTTTAAGTCGAGTATTGCTGCACCGCAACTGTATACGTACCCATTACAAGTTAAGACTACACCGTGGTAGAAGAGGAGCCATCCTTCACTCGTTTCAATGGGAGGAGGTCCTGCGCCTATCTTCAGGCTCTGCCACCACCCCGAGCCTCCTCTACTCATAACCCTCCTATGCCTTCCCCAGTGGATCATGTCTGGGCTTTCGCTCAGGAAAATGTCTCCGAAGGGAGTATGGCCAGCATCACTGGGTCTTGAGAGCATAACATACTTACCGTTTATCCTTCTCGGAAAAAGGACACCATTTCTGTTAAATGGTAGGAAGGCGTTTTCAAGCCTTATGAACTCTTTGAAATCTTTAGTCATGCCCACCCCTATCGATGGGCCGTAGAAATCTGTACACCAGGTTATGTAGTAAGTATCCTCTATCTTGACGACTCGAGGATCATACGCATAGTTTGGCTGATAGATTTTTCCAGTAGTATCTTTCCAAATTATTTCTTCATCTTCAATATCCCATGAAATACCATCATTGCTCCAACCCACGTGGAGCCTAGCTTTGCCATCCTTATGGTCAGCCCTAAAGACTCCTGCGAATTTTCCTTTAAAAGGGACTACAGCGCTGTTGAACACTCTGGCAATGTTTTTAGTAGGGTTCCACTTGGTTAGCGGGTTCTTATCATACCTCCATACAACACCATCATAATCCTTTGGTTTCTCTTGCCAAGGCATGTTCTTTAAACATTCTCCTACTATCTTCACTTTCCCCAATCCCTAACTATGGTTTCCCAAGGAGTTTATATTGATTTGTCGAGTCTTTGACGATCATTTCTTTTCTTAAAAAACAGCCATGTGTTCCCACCAGCTTTTCCAAACCTTATTAAGATAAATCGTCCAACTAACCTTCTACCGTGTATTTCAATTTCTATACTATTCTCCGTCTTTTTGATGAGCTCATAATATCCAAAGTCCCATTTCTCAACTCTCCCAGCACCGTATTGGCCTTCTGGGATAATACCTTCAAAATCAGCGTATTCCAATGGATGGTCTTCAACTTGTATCGCTAGCCTCCTTATCCCCGGTCTATTCTCAGGTTCCTTTGGAATAGCCCAGCTCTTCAACACGCCATCCATCTCAAGCCTTAAATCGTAATGCAAATGAGTAGCCTCATGCTTCTGAATAACGTAAATCAATCTTCAAAAAAGAAATAGGTTAGAGGGTGTTTATTAACTCTTCACTTCAATAACATATTTACAGGCAGGGTCTCCTTTTGCAATACATTCAACTTCTGTTACTGAAACCTCCTTATTGAACAATTGTCTGAATATTCCCGCCAGGTATCCTCTAAAGAATTGACTTATACTCTTATCCTGTTTATCCTTAAAGTGAAGGCATTCAAAAAGCTCATGGCAAACTATTACAGCGCCTTTAGAACTAAAATCAACTATTTCGGGAATACACCAGCCTTTAGCTATTCTTTCAGCCATTATCAGTTTCAGAATCTTAAGCTTGTCCATCCGGTGCTTCTTAATAATGCTCTTAACTTTACTTTCCCCAGCAGTTAACCCCATTTCGTAGAGTATTACTGCTGCTCCAGTCCCAAACTTGTCGTAAAGCCTCTTAAGTATCCCCCCGAAGGTCTCAACCCTGAAGGTAAAGCTCTTCTCATCAAAGGCTGTTAGGGGGAAATGCAGCGTATCGATGATAATTCCATTAAAAGTTTCTTGTGAAACTATTATGTCAATCACATCCTCATTGCTTTTTATTTCTTTCATTAAGTCATCTACTTCACCCTTTAGATTAGAAATATCTAAGAAAAATCCTATTTGGAAAAGGTTTTCTTCAATCTGAGTGATAAAACCTGAAAGAGGCTTTATTCCTTTTTCAATAAAAATACCCAGTACATTTCTCATTACAAGGGGTGCATTTCTAACTCTTAGAGAAAGCTCGATCATTTTAGCGTTAGCATGATATTCGCCGCAAAGAAGCTCTTTAGGATATCTCCTTAATACTCCTCCAGCTTCCATAAGCTAATCTTTTAATAGTGTGTTTTTAACAATATAAGTCTTTCTTTTTCCCTTAGATATAATATAGTAGTACTTAAGATTTTTTAAATAACATGATTATCGATAGTTGGATTTATATTTTTACAGTACCGTTTTCAATTACTTTTTGCAAGAGCCTCACGCTATTCCTCGGAAGCCTTTTCTTAGATTCTAAATCAACACTGTAAAGACCGAATTTCATACTGAAGCCTTTTGCCCACTCATAGTTATCAGTCAAAGCCCAGTGGAAATACCCTTTTACATCAACACGTTTTTCATCAATTAAGTTCTCTAATACTTTTAAATGATCTAAAATATACTTTCCTCTTAGAATATCCTTAGAATCTGCGATTCCGTTTTCAGTAATGTATATGGGCTTACCATAATTTGATACTTCAATCAAGGCTTGTTCAAGACCTTCAGGATACATTTCCCATCCGAAGTCTGATGTGGGCCTATTGTCTTTAGAAAGGCTTCCGGCTTCGCAAGCAAACCCGTAACCCTTGATGACAGTAGGTATAACAGGTATGCCCGTAAACAATTTAGCCAATATAGATTTTCCGCCTGCTACAACCATTCTCGTGTAGTAATTTACACCCAGCCAATCCAATTTATCGCTAAGGTCGCTCTTAACCTCGTCGGTGTCTCTAACCCCATTGAAGTTTAGGTCAACCCATCCTGATGTTATAGCGTCTAAGAACAGGGTATTGTGGATTTTCGCGAGAAAGGCAGATGCTCGAATATCAGAATCCTTATGTGAAACGTATGGATGTACAGGAATAATGTTTTGAATAATCCCCACGGTTGAGCTTGTACCCGTAGAATCAGCTTTTTTAGTATCGAATTTTTTAATCGCCTCGTATGCTCTAGCATGCGCGTTTATCATATTCAATAAAACCCGTCTATAGTTCTTGAAAACCTTTGTAACTTGCCTCACACCTGGTGGGAAACCACTTTCAACCATGAAATAACCCATTTCTGCAACGACAGTCGGTTCATTGAAAGTCGCCCACATGTCAACTTTGTCTCCGAGTTTCCAAGCAATGAAGGCAGTATACTTAACAAACTCTACAACAGTATCCTGGTCATACCACCCCCTTGGGCCTCTTTTAAGGTTAGATTCTCTTACGGCAATAGGATCGTGAATCCATAGCGGTAGTGTGAAATGGTTAAGGCACACTATTACTTTAAACTCTTTTTCTCTCAAATCTTCAATTATCCCCTCGTAGTGTTTTAATGCATTAATGTCTGAAAGCAACTCCAGTTTTTCAAGACTCTTATCATCTAACTCTACTTTAGCAATTCTTCCGTCAGACGCAAACTCTACACCAACCTCTACTTCTCTAGTACTCCTTGGGAAAATCCTGCTCCACTCAATCCCAAGCCTGTAAGCATTCATACCCATTCCCTTAGCCAAATCATGGTCTTTTTCATAAAGATCCCAATAGTCTATCCCGTTCTCAGGAAGATCTCCGCTGACTATCCTATTAGCGATATTCTTAGGATCATGAACCCATTTAAACCAGTCTGTGTTAGGATCTATGTTCTTACCTTCAGGATCTCCCATTTCAAACTGGAAACCGGATTCAGAAACCCCCCAAAGAAACCCTTCTGGAAACATGGTTAAAAAAAAGATTGGATGAAAATATAAGTCTTAAGAACTGGTTGAAACTGTTAGCCTTTCACTTCTGCAATAAATTTACAAGTAGCATCTCCTTTAGCAACACACTCGACCTCTGTTACAGCTACATCCTTGTTGAATAGTTGGCGTAGTAGACCAGCTAAATATCCTCTAAAGAACTGGCTTACAGCATTTTCCTGTTTATCTTTAAACGGTAGGCATTCAAACAGCTCCTTTACAACAAGTGTAACATTTTTACTAGTGAATTCGGTAACTTCAGCTATACACCAGCCTTTTGCAGCTCTTTCAGCCATTGTTAATTTAAGCATTTTAAGCTTATCTAAACGATGTTTTTTCATCATGCTCTTAGCTTTGCTCTCTCCAGCAGCCACACCCATTTCGTAGAGTATTACTGCTGCTCCAGTCCCAAACTTGTCGTAAAGCCTCTTAAGTATCCCCCCGAAGGTCTCAACCCTGAAGGTAAAACTCCTTTCTCCTGCGACTTGAAGTGGAAAGTGCAGAGTATCGATTATCAACCCGTCGAATGTCTGTTCAGAAGTGTTAATCTCTAAAACGCCTTCAATATTCTTAAGTAAGTTTCTTAAGTCCTCTACCGTTCTAATCTCTGAAGCAGAGATATCTATAAAACCTCCTAGTAGAAGAGTATTTTCATTCCAATCTATACTTTGAAAACCTGATAAAAACCTAACATCTCTCTCAGCTAACGCATTTAAAATATTGTTAAAGACCTTTGGAAGGTTTTTAGCTTTTACCGACCATTCGATTACTTTAGCATTAGGCAAGTATTCCAGGCATAAGACTTCTTTAGGATTAAGCTTCTTCACTTCACTGCTCATTTATACCCACTAGGGAATAACTCCTGTTCAACATATATAAATCTTTGGTAACTAATCTTTACTTCTTAAATAATGGGTTTGTTTCCCTGATTTTTAAAAACGATACGCCCAAGACAAGCCTACCGAATGCAGAAATAAAATATCCTATTCTAAGACTGAGAGTTCTTCCGAGAATTTGATTTAAGAATTCTGTCATGTTTCCTCCTAAAAGCGAACCTGTGAAGTAAGCTATTCCAATAACCATGTTGTATATGGAAGTGTATTCTCCAACACTCTCTCCCGGGATGATATCTAAGATGTATGGTAATATAGTGACGTTTCCCGCAGCTACTACGAAGCCGAGGAATATGTTTAACACAGCTATGTGAATAAAACTCGATGCGAAGCAGTATACTAGTGGTACAGTGCTTAGAGAAATGTAGTGGAAGACTATAAGTGGTTTCTTACCTATTTTGATTACAAGACGACTCGTTAGGACTTGAGAAAAAATTGTTGAAACTGTTTGAATTATTGAAAGTACTCCTATTTCCGCCATGCTGAAGTTTAAAACCAACGCTGTGGTAATGGTGAACAACGGCCATGCAAAAGACATGAAAAAGCTTTGAAACGCAATGAGTTTTAAGAAAGTCTTAAAGTCATTATTCTCGTTTATTAAACTTGGTATATCTGAAATTCTAAAAAGGGGACCTAGGCTTATACGCTTGGATCTAACTTTTCTCTCTTTAATTTTCAAAAGTATTAAAGCTCCAATGGAACCGGAGATGCTTGCAAGAATTGCTGGAACTATTATCTCACCTCGTGAGACATCTATGAGCCAACCCGAGGAAATAGTTGCAATCAGACTTCCCATTAGGGAGGCTATATTTATATTTGAAATTACGATGCTTCTAAGATGGGGTCTTGCAGATTCTCGTATGAGAGCATTCCATGCTGGAACTGAGGCCGATGCCAGTAGAAATTGTAACGCAATAAGGAGAATGAATAATCTTGGTTCAGTAACTAAAGCTATGGGTATCCATAGCATGGACGCAAGTAGGCTCGTTAAAACTATTATTACGACTTTCCTACCAACAATATCTGTGAGCCTTCCCCATGGAAGTTGAAGGCTGTTAGTGAAAAGGTTGTTAAATGCATGCATCCATCCGATTTCACCCGATGAAGCGCCTATTCTAGCTGCGTAAACGTATATGAAGGGAGATATCATCCCGTTACTAAGCGAGCTTGCAAACGCCCTTCCATACATCAATCTTAGCTTTTTATTATCATCGTCTACGCTCATCAGAGCCTGCTTATTGTCTTAAAACCTTTATTTAAGCAATCTTTGAGGGATGAATATGGGATTTCTCCTATAGGTTAAAGCCCAGGGTAAAAATATTGGAAATTGAAAAGCACTTTATCCTATAAATCAAATCCGACTGGATTATATAACGAAAAATTAAGTTTACAATGGTGAGCTGGCTAAGTCATAATCATTCTCCTGTTCAACTAAATCCTCATCATTACATGGATTTGTAAAATTTTAGAAAATACTAATAGATTTTAAATGCGACTCAATTTCTTGCGTAAATACTCCTTTATTGATTCTGAGGCAACTAATCCGGATTTTAAAGCAGGGCCTATTAGGGATGGTCCAGACTCTACGTCTCCAGCTGCGAAAACTCCTGTTTTGGTTGTCATTTTCTTTTCATCCACCACTATTCTACCATCTTCCATCACCTTTATTTCATTGGCATACTTTTTGAAGGGTGGTGTTGAAAGCCCTCCTGTAGCAATTATTACAGAATCGACTTCAAACACTTTCTCTGAGCCTGGAATCGGTATTGGCGATGGTCTCCCGCTTTTGTCAGGTGGGCCGAGCTTCATATCAATGGTTATCATCTGCTTAAGTTTACCATCTTCTCCTTTGAAGCAAACCGGGGATTTAAGCTCGATTATTTTAACACCTTTTTCCTCAAGCTTTGTAAGCTCCTTCTCGCCAGCAGGAGCCTCTTTCCTTGTCCTTCTATAAATCAAGTACACTTCTTTAGCACCGACCTCTACGGCTAATAATGCGGAATCTACTGCTGTTAAGCCCGCTCCTATTACTGCAACAGAGCTCCCGAGACGTGGAAGCTCCGAGGCGGGGGAGTATCCGAATTTCGTCAAGTAGTATTTTACAATATAGGGAGCAGCGTGGAAAATCCCAGATAAATCTTCTCCTTCAACATTCAGCCTACGAGGCTCCCATGCTCCAGTTGCAATCAACAAAGCATCGTATTTCTCCAATAATTCTCCGAAATCCACGTCGAAAACCCCAGAATCATGAACCTTCTTGCCTAAGTGGAATGAAACTCCTTTCTCTGCCAATTCCTTGATCCCCTCTCTAATACTATTCTTCGGCATTCTAAATTCGGGTATGCCGAATATTAGTAGACCACCTGCTTCAGGAAGCATGTCGAAAACATCTACCTCAATCCCGTCGCAAATCAAAGACCCCGCTGCAGCTAGCCCAGCTGGTCCCGCACCTATGATTGCAACCTTACCTTTTAAGCGCTGCGATATCTCCTTACATCTTAGGAACTTCAAGGCGAAGTTCCGCATTATTAAACCTTAATATAAGCTTGTTGGTAATAGGATCTCCGAATTCTGGGAAAATATTATCAGAGTTTATTCATCAGAGGAAAACGCTTATTATGAAGTTGTGGAGATTTTTGCTATGCATACAAACTATATTTTCGTGACCGGCGGGGTAATCAGTGGAATAGGAAAGGGCATCACCGCCGCGTCGATAGGGAAAATACTTCAAGCAAGAGGTTATCGTGTTACTGCCGTTAAAATAGATCCCTATCTTAACTGGGATGCCGGTACTTTACGCCCTACTGAGCATGGTGAAGTATGGGTTACTGAAGATGCGGGAGAGATAGATCAGGACCTCGGCCATTATGAAAGATTCTTAGATATTGACATACCCAAGAAGAACAATATTACAACTGGGCAGATATACGGGACGGTAATAGAGAGGGAGAGGAGGGGAGAATACCTCGGTAAAACCGTTGAAGTCATACCCCACATAACAGACGAGATAAAAAGAAGGATAAAAGCAGCTGCTGAAGAAGCTCAGGCAGATTTCACCATCGTAGAGATAGGTGGCACGGTTGGAGAGTATCAGAGTGAAATATACTACATGGCTGCAAGGCTTATGAAAGCAGAGGGAGAGAAGGTAATATTCATACATGTTGCCTACCTCCCGATTCCTAAGCATCTTGGTGAGATGAAGACCAAGCCTGTTCAACAATCTGTTGAGAGACTGGGTGAACTTGGAATACAACCAGATTTCATAATTTGCAGGGCAGAGGGCTTTATAGATGATGTGAGGAAGGAGAAAATATCGATATTCTGCAATGTACCTAAGGACCATATTATTTCTAATCCGGACTTGGAGAACGTTTACGAGTTGCCCTTAATATTCGAAGAACAGAACCTTGGCAGTAAGATACTTGAGAAATTTGGGGTGGAGCAGAGGAAGCCTGAGCTTAGCGAATGGAAGAAATTCGTAGATGCTTTGAACAATGCTACTAAGAAGGTTAGGATAGGGATAGTTGGGAAATATTTTGAAATAGGTGAATATAGGCTTCCAGACGCTTATATTTCAGTAATAGAAGCCGTTAAACACGCTTGTGCAGCCAATTTTTTAAAACCAGTATTCAAGTTCATGGATTCGATGGATTTTGAAGAAGACCCTGAGAAGCTTTCTATTCTCAACGAGCTGGATGGAATAATCGTCCCCGGCGGATTCGGCGCAAAGGGTATTGAGGGTAAAATAGCAGCCATAAAGTACGTTAGGGAGAGAAAGATACCTTTTCTAGGCCTTTGCCTAGGTCTCCAGTTGGCTGTCGTAGAGTATGCCAGAAACGTTATCGGACTTGAAAAAGCTAATTCGACGGAGTTTGATCCCAATACTCCCCATCCTGTCATCGACATTCTTCCAGAGCAGAGAGAAATATTGAAAGAGTCTAGATACGGGGCTTCAATGAGGCTAGGCGCTTACCCGGCTGTTTTAAAACCTGGAACACTTGTCTACAGGCTCTATGGAAATGTTCCGGTGGTCTATGAGAGGCATAGGCATAGGTATGAGGTTAATCCAAAGTATCATGAAGCTCTGCAGAAACATGGAATGGTTTTCTCCGGAGTCTCCCCGGACGGTAGGCTTGTGGAATTCATAGAGCTTAGAGACCATCCATTCTTCGTGGCTACACAGGCACATCCAGAGTTTAAATCTAGGCCACTTAAGCCAGCGCCCTTGTTCAAAGGCTTCATAGAAGCCTGTATCAAAAAACTCTAAGGTTAAGTTGCTTTTAGATTTAACCCGTATAGTTTTTCCATTGCATTCTTGATTTCCCTATAGAGCTCGAAAAGTATGTCCTGCCAATCCTTCTTGCCTAATTCAACCTCATCCATTTCTTCTTCAATCCTCCTAGTGAAGCTTTCTGAAACAAATCCTACTATTTCCTCCTCCTTCTTTAAATAGGAGTATACGGTTCGACCAAGCTTAGTCGGTATTAGGAAGCCTTTCTTCTCGAATACGTATCCTCTTTCAAGAAGAGTCTGAACTATCGTAGCATATGTGGAAGGCCTCCCTAAGCCTCTATCCTTCATCTCCTGGACTATACTCGCCCAAGTGTGGGGATATGCTTTTGGCCTATACACTAGTTTTTTAGTATCCGAAACTTCTATGATCCCTTCGAATAGGGGGTTGGTTTCAACGGGGAGAATCGCGTTGAAACCATCTTCAACAATTTCCCTTACTATTTCAATCTCCTTTTCAAAATCTGCAGCTTTAACATTAAGTTTAAGAATCTTGACTTTACACTCTTTCATCTGACTGGCTATGAATCTTCTGAATATCAGATCGTATAGCATTACGTGATCCCTCGTTAATCCCTCAACCTGACCGGTAAAAATCATCGTCTTTAAATCTTCAACGTCCAATGGTCTTGTTGGCCTTATACACTCGTGCGCACCTTCTTTACTCCATACCCTGGGGTGAAAGCATTCAGGTGAAAAATTTTCGCTTACATATTCTCTAGCTAAGCCTATGCCAGCATCTGAAACCCTTATCGAATCCGTCCTATGATAAGTTATGTAACCCATTTCGAATAGGTCCTGGGCTAATTGCATAGTCTTCGGTAAGCTAAATCTTAGCTTCTCACCTGCATCTCTAAGCATTGTATCCGTCCTGTAGGGTGGAGGCGGGTTTTTACTCTCCACCCTCTCTTCCAAAACTTTTATTTCAATTTTCTCCAGCCTGTTGAAAAAGTCAATAGCTTGTTTCCTGTTTTCCATTGGAAATTCTATTCTCAAAGTCTTACCTTCTTTACTCAAACTAACCAACACTACTGGAGTCTTTTTCCTACTAAGATCGTATCTTTCTATTATCCATCCTAGAACGGGTGTTTGAACCCTTCCCGCGGACAGCCAATTCTTCTTAAAAGTTTTCTGCAGGTATTGCGACAATTCGAATCCAACCCACCTGTCTGCAATCCTCCTAACAACTTGTGCTTCGACGAGGTTTAAATTGAAGTCCCTCGGTTCTTTCAGAGCTTGGATTATAGCTTTACGCGTCACTTCGTGGAATTCTGCCCTCTCCACTTTCTTAACAAAAGGCCTTAGTAGTAGCATTAGATCGTGTGAAATCTTTTCACCTTCAGTATCAGGGTCTGTTGCTATAAGAACTCTGTCTATCTCCATGCCAATCCCCTTCAAACTCTCAATAATGTTCTCTTTCCCCTCTATCGTTTCATACTCTGGAATAATCTCGCTGTTTACAATAACCCCGTGGAAATGCTTGTCTTTTACAAGGTCGAATATATGACCTAGTGAAGCCGTTATCATTAGATAGTTTTCTCCAGTCGTAGTCTCGTATACTTTGTGACCGTTAATTAACCTAACAATCGGCCTGCCGAAGAAATTGGCAATAGTCCTAGCCTTATTGGGTGATTCAACGATAAGGAGAACTGGTTTAAGAATGTCTTTAGTTTCACCCTTAGCTTTTCCCTCGAATATTTTTCTGACAAGTTTCCTCTCGTTCTCTATTTCATTCATTAAAGTATCGAGGTTGATGTTTCCAACTTCGGTGAAGTTTATTTCTTCTCCAAACCACCTGACTTTCTTCTGAAGATGATAGAAAGATTTTTCGTCATCGACAAGTATGAGAGAAAAGCCCTTAGTAAGCCCTTGGGCATAAAGCCTGGAAGCCCTTCCACTAGCCTGTAAGTAAGCAGTGGCATCTGAAATTACGAGAACAAGCCCTTCTTCAGTCTTTCTTAAAGATATTTCTTTTGAGCTTTCGATAGTTTTTAAAACAGTCTCTTCTTCTAAAAGCCTTAATATTTCACTTCTAATCCTCTCTAGATAAGCCCTTGCTTTTTCATTAATTACTACTCCTTCTTCAGAGAGGAATGATGCTGAACGCCTGAGGAATCTAAGCCATCCATCTATTTTAGGCAAGATACTTTTCAAAGCCTCATTTTTAGAAAATACGCTCCTCAGGGATGCTAAAAGCCATAGGAGGTGTAATGCATTCTCCTCTATCCTTAGGCTAACTATTATTTTTGGAACCCCGAAGAACAGAGTGTATTTAACCACATGAGGAAGATCAAGGCCTCTTGCCAACGGATTCCTATAACTTGAAATACCAACTAAAACATCTATTTCACCTTCCTCATATTTTTTCAAATTCTCTTCGTTAAGCTCCTCGTAAGACATTGCCCTTATTCCATTTTCAGAAAGAAGCTTTACAACATGGTCCACGTAATCTTTGCCCTTATCGGAGGAAACAAAAACCAATCCACCCTTACCGAGCTTCTTAACCCATTCAACCAGTTCACATTCCTCTCTAGAAAAAGTGAAAGCATCGATAACATTCCTAATGTAAAAAGATGGCCTACCCACTTCAAAACCCAATAATTCCCTATACAGCCTTATCCTACTCGTCCTCGGATTAGAAGTTGCGGAAGAGACTACTATAACGCCCCTTGCCTTTTTAGAAATCACCTTTATTTCACTGTGAAGGGCCTCGGTTTCATTTTCTTTACCCTTCCTCATCTTTATGAATCTCAATGTCTTCTCAATGTCTTCCTTGTCGAAATTGATCAAATACAATGATTTGTCGATATTCTTAGCACTCTTAAGAAAGGAATCAACATCGTCTACAAATACGAAATCTAAGGGCCTTGGTATTATCTCATAATTCTTGTACAGGAACATTGAAGTTGAGATTAGTATTCTGAAATCTCCTTTTTTCAATCGTTCTTTAGCCTCAGCTTTTTCTCTCTCACTCATTTCACTGAATGCAATTATCCAACTGCTATCGATCATTCTCTCCAGCCTTTCCCTAATCTGCTCAACGAGTATTCTAGTTGGGACTATTATGTAGGCTTTCCTACCCTTAGAAGCTAGGAAAGCAGCCATGCTTATTCCAAAAGACGTTTTACCAATGCCGGTGGGTGCTATTAACGCAAAGGACCTTTTAAGGAATACTTTCCTTGCCCAAGAAATTTGAAGACTCCAAGCGGGAGAGCCGATGAAGTCTTTGAAGAAACGAGACCATTCTTCTTCAAGCCTTCTGACTTCCATCAACTCCTTAAGCTTTCCGGAAGCTATTCCACTCAGGTCTAAATTCTCATCTGGCAGGCATTTCCTGCAAGGAAGACCCTTCTCCAACCTGGTCGAATCTATATCACCGCCACAGTTTGGACACATATTAGCCAGGATAGATATCATACTACTCCATCCTACTCGAGCCTTCCGGGTTTTAAATGTCTCTCCTCTATAAGTATTAATGTTCCCCGATGAGTGTGTAAGAAAAATCAGATGGGTAAGTTAAGGTCATCTGTTTTGAACATCCCCAGACCCTCTTCTCCTCACTTCAGGATTCGTATCTAATTTTAAGAAGAAATAAGCTTATCGTTTTATCGTTAATTATCAAGAACGTAACCCCCGAGAATATTTATAGTGTTATAGTTTAGCTTAAATAAACTATCATAAAGGGCTTATGTTCAAAGCTGGTTAAAGTTAATCAACCTCCATATCCTATGTAGAAAATGGTTGGAGAAAGAGAGGGAAGAAGGCAACGTAGAGTATAAGCTCCTAATAGCCACTAGTGATGAGAAAAGGCTACAAAAACTTGCCACCCAGCTGAACTATAGGTTAAACGAGGGTAGGGGAGAGGCTTTTTACGAACTTGGTGTAAGCGATGAGGGAGAGACCATCGGGCTTACTGATGAGGAAATTGAAAAATGCTTGAAGACTCTGGATAGGATAGTGAGTATAGCAGGTGCTTCCTACATGATAACTAGGGTTGAAAAGGGGAAGAGGGGTAAAGTCTTGGAAGTTCTAGTGAGGAGGACAGTCGATTTCCCGCCAGTACAGGTTTCAGTTGCTCTTCTCGGAAACGTTGATTCCGGTAAATCAACTCTGAAAGGGGTTCTCGTATCAGGTAAGCTTGACGATGGAAATGGGGCAGCTATGAGCATGGTTGCAAGATACCTACACGAGATAAAGTTTAGAAGATCTTCTTCTGTATCAATCCACCTCTTGGGCTTTGACTCTAAGGGAAACTCCATAAACGACTCGTTGGATTTCTACGACGAGTCCAAGATTTTCCTAAACGGGTCTAAGATAATCTCCCTCATAGACTTGGCTGGACACGAGAAGTATTTGAAAACAACCATAAGAGGGATCCTTGGAAACTTACCGGATTACGTTTGCTTAGTAGTAGGTGGAAACGCGGGTCCAATAGGAACATTCAGAGAACACCTTGGTCTTTCCGTCGCTCTAAAAATACCCGTTTTCATAGTAGTTACGAAAATAGATATGGCTCCGCCTGAGATCATTTCGAAAACGCTAAACGATGTTGAAGCTATTCTAAAGCTCCCAGGTGTTAACAAGATACCATTCGTAATAAAGAACACGGGCGATGCTTCATTGGCAGCGAGGATAATGCCACATTTAAGAGTATGTCCAATCTTCCTAGTTTCCAATACTAATGGGAGAGGATTATCAGAATTAAAATTCTTCTTGAATGCGCTTCCTCCCAAGAACGATTGGAGTGAAAAATCGAATATGGAAACACTATGCTTCATAGATGAAAAATTCTACGTTGAGGGTGTGGGATTAGTTGTAGGAGGGCTTGTTGAACAAGGCATTGTTAAAAGAGACGAGATGCTAGTTCTAGGTCCATTTGACGACGGTTCTTTTAGAACTGTTAGAGTTAAGTCAATTCATGTAAATAGGGTTAATGTTGAAAAGGCCAGTGCAGGTCAGATTGCAGCATTAGCAATTACAAATGTAGATTACGACGAAATCAGGACTGGAATGGTCCTATTAGACGTTAAGGCTAAAACTTACGCCGTTAGAAGATTCACAGCTGAGATAAGAGTTCTCCACCATCCCACTACAATAATGGTCGGCTACGAGCCAGTTATTCAAACCAGGACGGTTAGGCAGGCTGCTAGGATAATTAAGATGAATAAAGAAGCTTTGAGGACAGGCGATACTGATATTGTTGAATTCGAATTCATTAGGAGACCGGAATATCTTAGAGTAGGGGAAACATTCATATTTAGAGAGGGTAGGACGAGAGGATTGGGTATTGTTAGAAAGATCAGAGTATGATAAGACTGATTTAATCAGGCTTGGTTAATTCAGCAAGCAATATCCTAAAATGGTCTATAGAATCCTCACATCTGTCAGATGTTTCTTCAATGGCTTCAAAAAGCTCTGAGAGGAATATAACCATTCTTGGATCCAGTGAAGAATACTTTTCATCTAGAAGAAGCCTCCTAGCCTCCATGTAGAGAATATCAACCTCCTTCTCGTATTCCTCAACCCTATCGCTTAATTCCGCAGCCCTTTTATGTTCTAATGAGAGTATTGCTGATAAAGCGTCTTTTAAACAGATTGTGCAATCTCTAGTTTTAATACACATTTGCTCTATCTTGTTTTTAATCTCTTGATCTAAATTATTTACTGGTAGGAAGAATAATATCCTCCCGGCTCCATGAGCATAGTCTGCAACCATATCAACCTCCCGTGACAACTCCATGAAATACTTCTTCATGTCTGGAGACAATTCGCTACGGGCAATCTCATACATGAGCTTCCTTCTTAGAAAGTCAGCGTCTTTCTCCATCTGATCCTGTCGTTCATATGCTTTTTCAAGAGCCGATGGTCCTGAACTTATCGAAATCTTAACCATGTTTAAAAGCTCATCGACAACTTGTAGGACTTTGTCAGCGTGTTCAACTATTAGCTCCATAGACTTTCTCTTCCTGCGATCTTTCAACCATTTTTCCATTTCCCTTGAAGCCAATTCTAAACTAATAGAGAGATATCTCACTATATAAGCCTCTCTCTGGATACTCGTATACCAATATATGTTCCTCTGGAAATTCCAGTTTAACCATTGAATAAACGTCTATATTATGAACTCTCCAGTAGGGTTGTTTAACTGTTATTTTCAAGTCCTTAATATCAACTATTAACCTGGTGAATAATCCTTCCATAGTCTTCTTCTTTACAACACCCTCAACACCATCGTTTGCTAGTTGTATAAATTCGGGTCTAATCATAACTACAACCTTCTCGCCTTCCTGAAAACCAGTATTTTTGGCTTTAAGAATGATGCTTCCCACATCTATTTTTAGGAATCTATCATCTGCTTCCATCACTTTACCTTCTAGAACATTTGACTCACCTAAAAAATACGAAGTAAATATTTTCTTAGGCCTAAGATATAGGCTTAAAGGAGTACCTTCCTCAACAATACGTGCTTTCCTCATCACGATAATCCTATCTGAGATTGCCATTGCTTCCTCTTGGTCATGTGTAACATGGATTGCTGTAAGGCCGAGATCTTTAACGATACGCCTAAGCTCGTACCTGAGCTCAGTCCTTACTTTCAAGTCTAAGAGTGAAAGGGGCTCATCCAATAGTAGAAGCTTAGCTCCTGAAGCGAGTGCCCTTGCTAAAGCAGTCTTCTGTTGCATGCCTCCACTAAGCCGGATCGGATAGTCATAATACCGCTCAGTAAGCTTCATGAGTTCAAGCATTTCAAGGGTCATAGACCTTATCATATCTGAGTTAAACCCTTTTGCCCTAGGGCTGTATGATACATTTCCGCCGACGTTCATGTTTGGAAATAACGCAATGTTTTGAAAAACGTATCCGATACCTCTTTTCTCTAAAGGTTTATCGTCAAAAAGTTCTCCATTAACGTAAACATGTCCCTCGTAGTCTCTTATTATTCCCGCGATTATTCTTAGTAGGGTTGTTTTACCACATCCCGATGGACCGATTATCGAAACATACTCACCATCGTTAATGCTTAGATTGATATCTTCTAAAGCGGTAAAGTCGCCAAATTTTTTAGTAACTTTCTCTACTTTAACATTCGGCATTTTTCAAACAGCCTCTACTTCTTTAGCAATACCTATCGCCGGATACTTAAACAGCCTGGTTCTTTCTTTGGGAATTGCTAATTGGAGTGCCATTCCTACTCTAAGGTCGCTTTTAATAAAATCCGTGAGCGGAATATTGACAGACATCTTCAACCCCCCGGGGAGTTCAAATATGATTTTTGAAAAACTTCCTAAGAAACTGATTTCCTTAAGCAAACCCATTAATGGCCCCTCGCCTATTATTACGTCTTCACATCTTACTGCGACTACAGCCAAGTCTCCCTCTTTAAAACTTTCATCGCAGAATGTTTCAATAGTCATTCCATTTCTAAGCTCTATGAATGCAGTATCTCCGTTAATTCTTCTAATCACGCCGTCAAGCAAGATGCTTTCGCCTACGAAGTATGCTGTGAAAATACTATTCGGCTTTAAATAAACTTCTTCAGGGGGGCCTGCTTGTACAATCCTTCCATTTCTTAATAGTATTAGTTTATCAGCTAGAGACATCGCTTCAGATTGATCGTGAGTTACATGGATAACAGTCAAGTCGAGTTCCTCAGCTATCCTTGCAAGCTCGTTCCTGACTTCAAGCCTAAGCCTAGCATCAAGGGCACTTAGGGGTTCGTCTAAAAGAAGAAGCTTAGCCCCCGTCGCCAAGCATCTTGCTAAAGCAACTCTCTGCTGCATACCCCCGCTAAGCTCATGAGGATAAGCATCAGCCCATTGACGCAGTTTTACTATTTCAAGAACCTCCAATGTTTTCCTCATAGCATCCTCTTTTCTAACACCTCTCGCGAGCAGACCGAATGATATGTTCTCGCCTACCGTTAAGTGGGGGAAGAGCGCATACTGTTGATGCATGTAGACAGCATTCCTCGCTTCGGGTGGAATATTTGTAACTCGTTTATTGTCTATATACACTTCGCCGTAATCAGGTTTCACCAATCCCGCTATCACTTTTAAAAGAGTAGTCTTACCGCTTCCAGTAGGGCCAAGTACACAGGCATATTCTCCATTTTCAAAAGAGATGTTAATATCTTCCAACGCAACAATACCATTAAAACTCTTCTTAACGTTTTCTAGAACAACCCTAGGCAACCATACCCCCTCCTTTAGAGTATATGTACTTAAATACGATGAGGAAGATTAACGATAGCAACATAAGTATCAAAGTACCCATGCCTGATTCAACCCTCATGACCGGGGATTTAACCCACTCTACCAGTAAGACTGAAACTGTTTTGAATGTTTTTGAAACAGCTAGAGTAGCTCCAGTTTCATTAACACTCCTGGTAAAAGTTAGTATTGCTCCAGATAGGAAAGAGTATTTAGCCACTGGAAGCGTAATCGATCTGAAAACCTTGAATGGAGTGCCACCTAGCGTTCTCCCGGCTTCTTCGAGCTCAACGGGCAAGTCTTCAAGTGCGGAAACCATTGTAGCAACCATGTAAGGATAAGTGATGCAAAGATGGGCAAGGAGCACCAGGAAGAAATCTGGAATTCCCGAAGACCCCCAGAACAAACCTATTGAGACACCTAATGCAACCGATGGCATTATTATAGATACATTACTTAAAGCGTCGAGAATTCTCGAGAATGTCCTTCCTAGTCTCCTCCTAGATATTATTATGGCCATTGGAAGGCTAAATAGGACATTGATTAAAGTAGCCAGTAAGCCTATAACATAGGAATTGATAACACTAGACCAATAAGATGCCCATATTCCTTCGCCAAGGAAGACTTGTTTAATCAAGTCTGGTCTAGCCACTAATGGAAGCCTCGCAATAACAATGTAAGAAGACGGGATGAAGATGAAGAGTATGAAAACGAGAATTGTAAGGACATCTCTAGCATATACTACTTTCTCGCTGCTTAAGACTAATTCAATTCTGTAAGCTCTCCTAAATGGTATTCTTAGGCTTAAACCGAATAGTCTCAATCCCAAAAGTATGAGCACAGATAAGAATATTAGCATAAGGCTTACGAAAACCATGGGTGAAACTAACCCAGCGTCTATAGACCTCTTTATGAAGACGGGACCGTTTTCGAAACTTCCCGCAACCATAATCGTTGCCCCCGTCTCTGAAAGAGACCTTGCAAAAGAGAGTATTAACGATGCTATTATTCCAGATTTAATCATTGGAATGCTCACTGTCCTGGCAGTAGTAAAAGACGATGCTCCTAGGACTCTCGCTGCAATTTCATAGGTGGCATCTAGCTCCATAAGCTTTCCGACGAGTACTCTA
Source organism: Candidatus Brockarchaeota archaeon (assembly GCA_017601245.1). Lineage (GTDB taxonomy): Archaea > Thermoproteota > EX4484-205 > EX4484-205 > JAAOZP01 > JAAOZP01. Next base: position 2,547 of record JAFNJB010000046.1, on the reverse strand, counting down.
ACCACTACCGGATATGAGAAGGAAAAGTGGAGGAGAAGTACCGTTAAAAATCCCGGCGATATTCTTGGAAAACCTAGAATGGAGAAAGGAGCCTCTTCGCACCATAGCATCAATGCGGAGTACCCCAGAATAACTGTTGGAATTATCATTGGAAGGTCTGTTAAGTAGTCTATGAAACTTATCCACTTATACCTCTTTTTAGCAATCAGCCAGGCTAATGGAAGCCCAGCGGCTACATCCAATACTGAAACCAGAGTGGCAAGTAGTATTGAAGAAAAAACAGCAGAAATGGACTTTTCAAACAATTCAGTATTTTGGAAAACTTCTTGAACAACCCCTATCTTTAGCAATACGCCCAGTAGAGAAGGTAAGAGAATTATGCCAAAGAAGAAAATTACAGAAGCTAGGTAAATCAAGTATGAGATAGTTTTATTCTCGGAAAGCCTATCTAATAGAGTTACGAGCCCTTTTTTCAACCGATCCGATTCTTGCTTAGTAACTAGCAAACTCCGCTTCCCTCCCAAGATGGACTGCTTAAAACCTTTATGGCAGGGGATTCAATGTCGCATAGAGCTGGACATTACACTTAAATCCTACATGTAAAGAGTATGATTATTTACCTAAAAATTCGATTGATCAGGTTAATAAAACCCTTTGAATGAAAACATTAAGCCATAGAATATTATCGTTGGAATACCTACTGCAAGCATTGAACCCAGCAGAATACTGGCAAATTCTAAATCTAGGTTTTCAGTACTGGCATGCACAAGAGTCATGAAAGCGGGTGGGAGAGAGGAAACTATAACAACAACCCCGAGCTTCTCTTGAGGTAGCTGAAGCAAGCTGGCAAAGGCAAAGCCGATTAAGCTTCCCACAGCTATTTTCACAAAGGCTGATGAAAGCACTTCTCTAATTAAATTTCCACTAGGAAGCTTAATGAAGACCCCTGTTGAAACAAGTATTATCGCAGCGTTTAATAATGAGACAAAACTTATTAACTCACCAACTTGCTCGGGTAGTTCTAATCCTGAAAGATTAGCGGATAAGCCGGCGAGTATGGAAATAATGTAAGGTTGTATTAGTAGGCTTTTAATGTTGCTTTTTAAAGACTTTCTAACCCTTAATGGATTGAATTGCGAGGCGACTAGGAAAGCAATAGAGAAAACATAGATGGAATTGCCTATATCTAGTAATGAAGCCGTTGCAACTCCTCCAGTGTTAAAGAATAGGCTGATGAAGGGCAATCCGATTATGCCAATGTTTAGAGTGCTGCATGCGAGTAGGAAAACCCCCCTCTTCGAACTATTCATATTGAGCCTTCCCGAAACCAGATACGCAACAGCTAGTAGCAAAAGATTAGTTATGAGACCTATTAACGGTAGGAAGCATTCCCCTAATGATATTTTTACAGTAGCAAATGAGCGGAAAACTATTAGCGGAAGAAGAATATTGAGAGAAACAAATAGTAATCTTCTGCCGATAGTTTCGTTTAATATTCGTATCCGTTTTAGAAATATCCCTAGGCTGAGGGATAGGACGATTCCAACCAATATTTCGATTAGACCGGGCAATCGTTTGTAGCCGGATAAACTGTTTATTAAATTTTTATAACAAACTAGATTATTCTAACATTGGTTGAGAAGAGTTAGAATTGCTAAGGGTCTTCTCGTAAAGAAGGAATATGGAGAGAGAATGCTCCAGATTTTAAGGAGTAGGAATCTCGTTAATAAAAACTTGTTGATAAAGAGGAGGAATAGTTTCATAGTAATACCACTTGTCAACGAAATCCCTCTTGACAAGTTAGATGTAGATGGCGAGGTTGTCTTTGAAGAATTCGAAGAGTCTGAAAGAACTCTAACCCCCATAGAGATTCTCAAGAAGGATTTGACAGAGGAAGAGCTGAAGCTCGTACCCAGGTCTTTCGACGTAATTGGAGATATTTGCATCCTACAATTGCCCGAAGAGCTCCATGGTAAGGGAAGAATTATTGGAGAAGCTTTTCTAAAGTCTATGAAAAACATCAGGATCGTCTTAAACAAAACCGAGCCTCTTTCCGGTGAATATAGAGTTGGAGGATATGAGGTACTAGCTGGAGAGGGAAGTACAGAAACCATCCATAGAGAACATGGTTGCGTGTTCAAACTGGATATTTCAAAGGTTTTCTTTACACCAAGGCTCTCGGCTGAGAGGATTAGAGTAGCCTCATTAGTCAAACCCGGAGAAGTTGTCTGCGACCTCTTTGCAGGAATAGGGCCATTCAGCATAATCATTGCTAAGAAAAACCCTAGTGTTAGAGTCTATGCTTGCGACATAAATCCTGATGCTTATAGTTATCTAGTTGAAAACATAAGGTTGAACAAGGTTGAGGATAGGGTTAAAGCATATTTGGGAGATGCGAAGAAACTTTCCCAAAAGGAGCTTAAGGGTATTGGAGACAGAGTAATCATGAACCTGCCTATGAGTTCAGAGATGTTTTTAGACGCCGCCAAGAATGCTGTCAAGAATGACGGTGGCATAGTCCATCTCCACATATTTTTAGAAAAAGGA
>JAFNJB010000028.1 GCA_017601245.1 Candidatus Brockarchaeota archaeon | reverse complement strand
AAACTGTGCTGGCGATTTTAACTCTCGCTTTAAGAAGCTGAACTATCCCGGCTGGGAAATACTGGTGTCTTTTTGAAAACTAGGAGCGTTTGGATAAGCTGGTGACAGTTAAGCTTGAAAAAGAGCTTCTAACAGGTTTAAACTCGAATTGCTAATCGGGATTACTAGCATTATAAGTCGAAGTTAAAATATCAATTAGTCGATTATTTTTCAATGAGTTATGCCTTTTTTAGTATAAAGCTCTCTTGGGCTTTTAACCTCAACCACCATGTTGACGAAATCAGCTCTGTTGAAAAGCTCAGGTGGTGCATATCTGCCTGTTAAAACAACATCTGTCTCTTCAGGAAGCTCGTCCAATAGTTCTAACACTTCTTTAACGGGCACTAAACCTACATAAGTTGCCAGAGCCAGCTCATCGAGTATCAGTAGGGCAGGTTTTTCCTTGAGCTTGCTTCTTGCTAGTTGAAGACCCTTCTTTGCAAGCTCTCTATCTTCCTGAGAAGGGTTCTTAATGTCAACCCAGGCTTCTCTGCCTGCGAGGTATATTTCATACTCGGGTTTTAAACGCTCGGCCACAAGATACTCGCCGGTCTTCCAGCCTTTCATGAATTGTATTATCACGACCTTAAGCCCGTGACCGACTGCTCTTACAGCTAGGCCTATGGCATTAGTGGTCTTACCTGCTCCGGTTCCAGTGTAGAGGAATATTTTACCCAAGTTTCTTCCACCTCCGGCTTAGGCTACGGGGCATATGCTCCATCCACAATCTAGACAGTGGAGGCACCCTCCTTCTTTAACTAGCCTCTTACTACCACAATTGGGACATTCAACATATGCATTGTCATACTTGCTTCTTTCTAGGATTAAAGTCGGCTTGTCAATGCTCATTGCAATTTTAGGAGGGCTTCCAACAAGTTTCTCTTCAAAGCCTTTTATTTCAACTCCAAGGGATTTGGCAATCTCTATCGTAGAGTTATTTATTACAGTTGCATATTTCCCAAGTCTAGACGATGGTGCAACCAGGACTTGCGAGGGAAGAGAGCCCTCACGGTAAATTGTTACGCCTTTAACACCCATTGCATGTGCTAGTATGAATGCTTTCTGAACATCTTCGACAGTAACCCAGCTGGGCATGTTTATCGTCTTACTTACTGCTGCACATATCCACTTAGTGAATTCAGCCTGAGCCCTAATATGATCCCACCAAGGTATGTCGTAAGCAACTAGAAAAACCCTAGTCAATTCCTCTGGAAGATTTAGCCCTATTAGCGAGCCGCCGTTATCTGAGACTAATTTAAGAATCTTTTCATCGTATAGCCCATTTTCTCTAAGAGCCTTCTCAAACTCTACGTCAACATAGTAGAAAGTACCGACGGTAACCCTCTTCTCGTATATGAGGGCGAACTGCGGCTCTATGCCCGATGAAACGTCTACAAGCATCGATATGGAGCCAGTCGGGGCTATGGTTGTTACCTCAGCATTCCTAATGCCGAACCTAATTATCTCGTGTTGCAATTCGCGCCACGGGAGCGTTTGCCAATCTTCATGGTAAAAGCCTTCGATAGGCATCTCTCCATCGGGATAGGAGGAACTAGAATAGAGGGGGAATGACCCACGCTCTTTAGAAAGCTGACAAGACTCCTTCATAGCGTAGAAAGTCAAGTGTTCTGCAATCCTATTCATCATGTTAAAACCCTCCTCGCTATTATACGGAATCCTGAGTGCGAAGAGCATATCTGCGAGCCCCATCACTCCGAGGCCAACTTTCCTAGTTAATTTTGTTTCACGCTCTATTTCAGATATTGGAAACTTGTTAACATCTATCACATTATCGAGAAATCTCAAAGCCAACCTGACCGTTTTATCATACTCATCCCAATCGAAATACACCTTCCCTTCCTCCTTCCTTACAAAGGCGTATAGATTTATCGAGCCAAGGTTACATGATTCATAGGGATACAGTGGTTCCTCTCCACAATTGTGGTTTACGATACCGTTTCCTATGTATTTATGATAGATGGGAACCGTAAAATCGTAAAAATCTGCTAATCCCACATCTTCAATAGAAGATACAGTGGCCAGTAAAGAATCTCTTTTAGTTATTTTTAGGGAAAGCTTTTCAATCTTACTTATGTTTTCGAAGCCTATTATCTCTTTAAATATCCTCCTGCTATACCCCTTTATCACCAGCTCGTAATAGCCAGAAGCAGTGTAACTTCTCCCTTCACCATCCTTGGCAATGTAATTAAATTCCCCTTTATATGGCCTCTCATAAATTCTGGACTTTATTCCGAAAGTTGTTAGAAGTATTTGAACTTCCTTGAGCATTTGTAAGCTAGCGCTGGTTAACCTTACAGCTCTATCCTTATCTACATAACCATCAGCGGTAAAGAGCCCTTTAAGAAAAGACGCTAAGGATCTGGGGCTTAGCCGCCAAACAATTTCTGGAAGTCTTCTATCTTTGCTTTTCTCCAGGAAGTAACCTAAAAGACTCATCATATTCCTATATACGGTTGTTCCCTCATTATACTGAATCTTATGTTCGGTTTTGCTCAGAACATAAGTATGGGATAATGGGTTTCCACCAATCTTTTCTATTCCCCTTCTTAAACGTTCCTCTGCCGCTTTATCATCCTTACCAAGAAACCAGGCAACATAATGTCTATTAAATGACCCATCTCCAACAAGCCATCCTAGCGCAAATGATACATCGTCATCAAGGTCATGACCGCCATTGTAAGCATGCTCTAGAAACCATGGATGAAGTCTGCCAATCAATATTTTATCTCCTGGTACAAGACTTTTAGCATTCTTCCATCCCTCTGGAGTCAGTAACTTATGGTCATGTGTAACAGTAAGCTCATATCCCTCTTCTGTCTTTATCTTTAAACAAGGCTTTTTGCCAACATGCCAAACCCAAGCTTCTACCTCTTTGGGAATCAGTAGGTTCAGCTCTTCTCCACTAGCAGTCTTATATACTGCTTCTCTACCTTCTAAAGTTACTATTTTCGTCTTGTAAGCATGAGGTTCACCCCCTTCCCCTAGCAACCTTTCATCAATCGTCACTGCCTTAATTATACTAGAGAGTTTCGCCTCATGGAAAAGCTCATCGGCTCTGATCCATCCCCTAGGAGTAAGTATTCTTACATCACCGGAAACACATGGGTTTGTAGATTTTATGAGTCCCTTTGATTTTGCAAGGACATTTCTTCTGTTAATATTGTCAAGGAATATGACACCTGGGTCTCCAGTTCTCCAGGCCATTTCCGAAATCTTCCAGAAAATATCACGCGCGTCTACGGTCTTCCAAACCTTACCGTTCCTAGGGTTGATTAGTGGGTATTTACCGTTATTCTTTAGATAATTCCAAAAATCGTTTTTGATTAAGACTGATATGTTAAAGTTTTCAAGTCTTCCACGTTCAGATTTAGACGTTATGAAAGACTCTATGTCGGGGTGGTCTATCTCTAGAATACCCATGTTGGCTCCTCTCCTCTTTCCTCCTTGTTTCACTACGTCTGTAACAGTGTCTATTATCCGCATGAAAGATACGGGGCCGCTTGCTACGCCAGAGGTACTAGATACGATATCTCCTGCTGGCCTTAGTTTTGAATAATTTATTCCGACTCCTCCACCAGACTTGAAAATAATCGCTGCTTGAGTTGCAGCATTCATTATCGATTCAATATTATCATCTATGTCCAGGACAAAACATGCTGAAAGCTGGCCAAGTCTAGTTCCAGCATTGAAGAGAGTAGGTGAGTTGGGCATGAATTTCTTTGAAACCATGAGGTTGTAATAGGATTTGAAATTTTCATAATAATTGTCGAATTCTCCAGAGGCTAACATATTGATGAAGCTACTCCAAGAAACCTTCATCTTGCCCTGTGAATTGAGTTCATCGTAAAGGGCTTTCATACGCTCTAGATGATGCTCATTCCAAGTAACAGCATAGCTTTCATTACTCTTTCCGAGTCCAAGCCTGTTTGCATGAGACTTTGCATCGAACTCTTCCTTGGGAAAAACAGGTAAACCTCCATCCTTATGGAAAATCCTTGAATCGTAAAGTATATCGGGTATAACTACCGCCATCGCAACTCTTTGAAACATTTGCTTGGGGGTTTCTACTAGCTTGCCATTCTCGTCTCTAAGCAGGTAACGGTTAACCATAAGTCTGATCGCATTTACCGAGAATTCTTTTTCAACATCATCTATGAAATCCTTCTGGAGGAGGACCTTCTTCTCCTCTCTTACGCGCTCTCTCTCCTTCCTGTAGAGGATGTATGCTTTAGCAACCTCGTAAAGATCAAACTTAACAAGAGCCAGCTCAACAATATCCTGTATCTCTTCAACATGAGGAATCTTCCCCTCCTCATACTTCCTGTTTAAAACATCGATGACATAGTTAACAACCTTATCCAAAACATTTTCATCATACTGCTTTACGCTCATCATAGCCTTTGTAACGGCATTCCTAATTCTCAGAGGGTCAAAATCAACAATCCTACCGTCCCTCTTAACAACCTTTCTTTCCATTAGTTTAAAAAACATACATAGGTATTAAAGGATTAAACGAAACAGGTCCATGAGCATTAAAAGAAAAATATTGATTACTGGCCCATATCTTTTCATGAAATATTAACTTATAAACTGTAAGAATCTATGAAAACGTCGGGGGCGGGATTTGAACCCGCACGGCCCGTAAGGGCCACGAGCTTAGCAGGCTCGCGCCTTAACCAGGTTTGGCTACCCCGACAGTCAAGTAAGATTGATACACGGGACAAATAAAGCTTTTCCCTTATTCTTCGTACTTATAAATGAACAAAGAGGTTTAGCGTTGTAAATAGCTTATAGTGTGTTCGCCTCCTACTCTCCATATGCTTAATCCGTTTCAATTATAGAGACGATTTTCCGAATATCATTCTAGAATTTATGGAGAAAGATAAATTTATTAGATGTAGGAAAAGCCTCTAGGAACAGGGGGTTGAATTATGAAAAAGTATAAGCTGGATAGACACTGGTTTTTCAATTTCGGTTTTCCGAGTCCTTTTACAAAAAAGACTGAACGAGTAATCGTAGATTTACCTCATGATTTTAGCATTATTCAAAAGCGTGACCCCAACGCACCCGGAGGTCCTGGTAATGGTTTTTTCCCAGGTGGCATGGCGACCTATGAAAAAACTCTTTTCATCCCTGAGGAATGGAAGGGTAAGAAAATCGTCCTAGAGTTTGAGGGTGTGTATATGAACGCCACAGTACATTTCAATAACAACCTAGTGGCTAGACATCCCTATGGTTATACTAGTTTCCTTTGTGATTTAACACCGTATCTGCTCTACGGTAAAGACAATATTATTCGTGTTTTCGTTAATAATAGTGCTCATCCGAATACCCGCTGGTATAGTGGCTCAGGCATTTACCGTCACGTATGGCTATTCGTCGGCGAGAAAATATGCATTCCTCCCTGGGGTGTTTATGTTACAACTCCAAAGGTTTCCTCTAATGCTTCTATTGTTTCAGTAAAAACTACTGTTGAAAACAATAGCGACATAGCAACCACTGTTACTGTTCGTTCAACATTGCTTACTGCTTCAGGTTCGGAGGTTGCGAAGGGAGAGGTTGAACTGAAGGTTCCTGCTAATGGTTCAGCTGAGGCTTCTCAAGACCTTGAGATCCTCTCTCCTGAATTATGGTCTTTAGAGAATCCGTTTCTTTACATTCTGAGAAGTGAAATCATACAAGATGGTGAAGTTATCGACGAGACTACTACCAACGTAGGAATCAGATCCATATCGTTCGATGTTAAAGAAGGCTTCAAGTTAAATGGTGTACCGATTAAGCTCAGAGGAGGTTGCGTACACCACGACTGTGGCATACTAGGAGCAGCAGCATATGACCGGGCTGAAGAGCGTAAGGTAGAGCTGCTTAAGGCTAATGGTTTCAATGCGGTAAGGTGTGCTCACAACCCTCCTTCCCCTGCTTTTCTAGACGCTTGCGACAGGCTTGGTATGCTAGTAATAGATGAAATATTTGATTGTTGGCGTGAGGCTAAAAACCCAAACGACTACAGCATGTATTTCGAAGACTGGTGGCAGAGAGATCTTGCTTCTATGATTCTTCGAGACCGTAATCATCCCAGTATCATAATGTGGTCGATTGGAAATGAGGTTCCAGAATTAACCGGTTTATCTGAAGGCTATGCGTATGCACGTAAATTAGCAGACTTTATCCGTAGTCTAGATAACACGAGGGCTATTACATGTGCTTTAACAGAGTCTTCTCTTTACTCCTTGGCTAAAACTCCCGATCGGAAGATTCCCGACGAGCTCTGGATTGAGCACTCCTCTAAATTCACAGAGGCCCTCGACGTAGTAGGCTACAACTATATGCTACACCGTTACGAGAGCGATGGGAGAAACTTTCCAAATCGTATAATTTGCGGTACGGAAAGCTTTCCTCAGATGGCTTACGACTACTGGGAGGCTGTTGAAAGATTCCCCTATGTCATAGGTGATTTCGTATGGACTGCTATCGACTACCTTGGAGAAGCTGGCCTTGGGAGAGTCAGTTACGAAGAAGGCGAGTTTTCATTTCTAGGCTCATATCCTTGGCACGTGGCATTTTGTGGTGATATCGATATTTGTGGTTTCAAAAGACCACAATCGTACTATCGAGACTGTGTTTGGGGAATATCTAAAGCTCCATACATTGCTGTTCATAGACCAGAGAGCTACAATAAGAAACCACGCATCTCACGGTGGGGCTGGCCTGACGTAGTTTCCTCTTGGACTTGGCCAGGTTACGAGGGTAAGCCAATATTAGTTGATGTATACAGCGTTAACAGCGAAGTTGAGCTTTTACTCAACGGTAAATCAATAGGCCGTAAACCTGCAGGAAAACCAAATCGATACATCGCTTCCTTCGAGACCGTATATGAACCAGGTGAGCTAATGGCAGTGGGATACGAAAATGGCGTTGAGGTTTCTCGCAGTGTGTTGAGAACTGCTGGTAAACCAGCACGTATAATTTTGAAGCCTGACCGTAGTGTTCTAAAGGCTGAATTCGGAGACCTCTCATATGTTGCTGTAGAACTTGTAGACGCTGCCGGAAACCTATGTCACAATGCAACCAATAATATTTACTTTACTGTTTACGGAGTTGGATCTATATTGGCTGTTGGTAACAGTAATCCGGTTAGTGAGGAAATGTACATTGGGAACCAGCGCAGAGCTTATGAGGGGCGTGCAATGGTTGTTATACGTGCCGATGGGGAGCCGGGGGAAATTGTTCTCACAGCCACTGCAGATGGACTTCCTCCTGCTAGCGTAGTAATCCAAGTGCGAGAATAGTAAAATCATATTAATACTTATCTTTCACCAAGATCAAGTCTGTTAGGCAGGACAGGAAATGATGGAAGATAAAAATAATAAAATAGATTTTAAGATAAAGACTTAAATAGTTATTCCTAATAATAGTAGCGAAAAAGTGAAAAGGAATTGGACCTAACAGCCTTAGTTATACAGATTATAGTTGAAGTCATAATAGTTGCTCCAGTGTTGTGGATTGCTGGAAGATTACTTGTAGGCAAAGAAAAAGCAAAGTTTACAGACGCTATTTGGATCGTCATCCTCGGAGTTATTCTAGGTGCAGTCATTGGCACCTTCTTACATGGTTTAATTGGAACTCTGGTCAGTTTCATAGTTTGGTTGGCATTGATTAAGCATTTCTTCGACTGCGGGTGGCTTAAAGCATTCCTAATAGCCGTTCTAGCAGTAATAATATTCATAATCATAGCTGTGATAATAAGTGTAATACTTGGAGTCGCATTGATTTCGTTACTACTGTAACCTTTTTTTTTTAAAAAA
>JAFNJB010000045.1:18814-54360 GCA_017601245.1 Candidatus Brockarchaeota archaeon | reverse complement strand
CGTCCCTGAAGTTGCAAGGTACATAGAGAGGCTTGTTGCGGAAGAGAATGTTGACGTGGTTTTTACAACAAGCTCTGATTTTATGGATCCAACAATAGAGATTGCTAAGAAATATCCTAATAAGATATTCTTCCATTGCAGCAACTTTAAGCGACTTCTTAATTTGGGAACATACTTTGCAGATTTTTACCAGATTTATTACTTGAATGGTCTCATGGCTGGTGCTTTGACTAAGACGAATAAAGTAGGTTATGTTGCTGCTCATCCGATACCTGAAGTAATAAGGCATATCAAAATACCTCCGTAAAATACCGACTCGATATTTACGAGGCAGATGTGGAAAAAATAGCGCAAATAATAATTGAAGAAGCAAAACTATAAGCATCATACACGCTGTTTCGAGGCTTCCTTAGAAAGGTCATTCTAACTAGCTATGAAACGGTTACCAAGTAAGTTGATTTAGAAAATAAACCTTAAGAAAAAGTTTAAATTCGCTGTCTAAAAAACGACTGTCTCATGGTGAAGAACACTAAACACCGTCCCAGATTCATAATGTGCTTCTGCACGGGAGAATGCCCAGGGTTCGCGAAACTAGAGCTGTGGAAACTAGTGAATTTCGTGAGAAACGAGCTTGATGTTGAGTATGCTGTTATTCACCCGCAGCTTTGCGTCACAGATGGAGACAACTTCCTGAGAGATCTCGTAAAAGACGGGGATAAGGATAGGATTTACGTGATCGGCGGATGCGACCCAAGAATGCAGAGAAAAATGTTCAAGGATGTTTTCGCCGAGAAAGGCCTTGACTTCGATAAGCAAGTGGTTTCTCTCGACCTTAGAAACATGGAGACTCAGGAAGCTATGAAGAAAGTCGCTGAAACCATTGAAAAATTAAAGGTTAGTTGAATACCGGAGGTTTACAAGAATGAGTAAGACAAACCTCTGGCCGCCGAGGGAAGAGATAGCTTGGTATCCGAGAATAAACCAGGATCTATGCATTAAATGCGGGTCCTGTATCGAGTTCTGCATGCATGGAGTATATTCAAGGCAAGGAGACAAGATCGTGGTTTCCAAGCCTTACGAGTGCATCGTTGGCTGTGAAGCATGCAGACACAGGTGTCCAGCCGGAGCTATAAGCTTCCCCACCAGGGAAGAGTTGAGGCAAATGCTGAAGGCTTTGAGAGAAAAATATGGCGCCGGCAATAGCAGTAATAAGCGGCAGTGAAGAACAGAAATAAGAGGATTTTAGCCGGGCTTCCCCACAAGCTTAAGAAACCCTTTCAGGCCCTCTGCTTCGTCTGCGGTGCTCATGTGTTGAACCGCCCTTACCGCGTAAACCACGGCTGTGACTGATGAATGCATCAGCATCGCATACATGGCGTACAGAGGCATGCTTAACAATGAGAACAATATCATATACAGAACGTATATGTTTCTCCTTCCATCCACCCTAGCGAAGAGCCTGTCGAAATCCGTGTATGCTGTTAAAGCCTTCCCCATGGCTTCCTTAAACTGCATGTAGCAATGTCTTACGAAGCTATCTGTCAGAAGCATGCATAAACCCAGTACAAGTGGTAAATGACTACTCTCTGAAAAGTACAGGCTTAGGGAGAAGCATATATACCATGTTTGTTCGTAAAGCATGTCAAAAGTATGTTCTATATGGCCAAGCCTCGTTAAAGTGCCCCTCGCCCTAGCTAATTTACCGTCAAGACCATCTAGTATTCCTACTACATATGCTAGAATTGCTGCAATGCTGGTATGCATAAGTAGAAACAATGAGGCTACTAAGAATGCAGCAATGTTTACGAAGACCGTTATTCTATTGGGTGTTATCCATGATACGTCAGATATATAGTAAGTGATGTAATCTTCTATCGGCTTATTTATGTAAGAAGTAAAATGAAGCCCTTTCTGAGCTCTGAAAACTAGTTTCCTTTTAGCAATTTCAATTGATTGCTTATCTTCTATTTTAATGCACACTGGATGTATGACTCGTTTCAACTCAATGGATTCGACTCTCATTTCTGATACATCTAATCTGGGAACTTGCAGCCTAATTTTCTCAAGCTTCTCCTTAACATGGCTCGAAGCAAGATACTCATATAATAATACTGCGTTTTCCCTATTTAGCTTATAGATTCCAATAGGTTTATCGTTATAATAGCAGGAGAATTCTCCCTTCATTTTGATAATTTTCTCTATGAGCTCTCCATCTACTACATTATCTACGCTTATAATTAGAATATCATCATTCAGAAAATCTTTCAGATTTTCCTGATCTTTTCCTGCTTCAATATAAAATAGTTTTAAGCCAATATCTTCACCGCTTTTAAAGATACTCCTGATCTTTTCTCCTTCAAAACCTAGAATTATCAGTATTTCTTTTACTCCTGAAGCTCTGAGAGAATTTAAAATTCTAGCTATTAAAGAGATACCGCATACCTTGACTAATGCCAGAGGTATGTTTTCACCATATATGAAGTCTTTCTCGGTTGCTAGTATTATAGCTTTCATTTACGACACCAAAATTCTCTAAGGGTGTTCAGAAGAACCACCTCCGTGAAGCCTTTCTGTCAACTTCTCCACGATCCTCCTGTAAAATTCTTCAAATGTTTTATAGAGTAGCTTTGCCATATCGTAAATTATTAGTATGAAAAAGGCAAATATCGCTAGAGCCCCAATCCTTGAAATCAGTTCTCCAATGTAAGGGATATTTCTCAGCTGAGGTGGAATATAAATCCAAAGTATTACAGCTATTACGATATATAATGCGTCGGTCAGCATATGTCTAAGGGTAAACTCTGAAATCTTCATGATGCTCACTAAGCGTTTAGTAACAATATCTATGAGAAACTTTAAAGAAATAAGTATACGGTAGCCAAAGTAGATAAATACTGTTAGGGATAGGGCTGACAACAGATGGTCTGATTTTAAAACCAGGTCTTCGAATGTTATTAATATGATGCCTTCAAAAACTGGTGTAATCATGGAAAGAAAAACAAACGAGGTAATGAGTTTCAAAGAATTAGAGATCAGATTCTCTATTCTGCTGGCTATCTCTTTTCTTTCTACTACGACTTCAGGCTTAGGTAGCCTACCTTTCTTAGGTCTAATTTCTCCACTTCTATTTTTTAAAGCCAAGATAATTGAGCATAGTATATGAAAAATGGGAGCTATAGATAGGTAATATAATCCGTAGAGAGTTAGTGAAAATATTGAGGAAATAAAAACTGTAAAAAGCAATACGTCTCTTGTTACAGGTATATTTTTCAAAACTCTAGTTTTAATACTGCTATTAAAAAATCGAGAGATGTAACTTACAAGTACAATGTTGGTGACTGCAAGAATTGTTAGTAAGAAAATAATATTGTTTTCAATCGATAATAATGATATAGAAAATCCTGACAATATTGCAATATCTGAAAATCGATCTATTAAAAATCCCACATGGATTCTCCACATATTTCTATTGTTGAGGTTTATAAGCTCGTTGCCTACTTCACTTAATAGTATTACTAACAGGGCTAAAAATCCTCCCCACGAATATCCTTTTGCAAGAAGAAGACTGGTCAATAAAGCAAATATTAGTGAAACCGAATTTAAAGCTAGAGGCTCAATATCGAGGCTTTGATAAATAGAAGTAGATATACGTGTTGATAAAGGCTTGATAATAAATCTTGAGAATAAACCACCCTCATACTCATTTTCCCTCCTCAATATCTGCCAATAGATTTTCCTCCCTTTAACTAGATCCTCCGGAGTATCTATATCCTTCCAGAGTTTTCCAGTAACATCCACGTAGTCAACTTCGTCATTAGATGCGGCAAGCTTTAATGCATCTGCTATTGTTGCATTAAGACCAAGCTCTTCTATTGCTTTCTCAACATATTTCTTAGCATTCTTTCCACAAAATATTACTCCCGTATCTATCCCATGCCTAGGCAAAATATTCTTATCTGCATATGCTACTCCCTTGTCTTTCAATATGATTTTCAAACCTTCTTCAGCGTCTGTCAAAGAGGGCTTTCTATCTAAGCAGACAGTGAAAGCGATTTCTCTATTCGAAGACAAAATTTCTTCTATTATTGACTTCTCATAAATATGGTCAGACATTAAGAGCAGGAATCCTTCGGCGTTTAATCGTTTCAAAGCTAAGCTGACGCTGAAAAGATTACCGAAGTTTTCAGCATCCGTCTCAATTATCTCTACCCTACTTCCCACTGCCTCTTCGAACATCTTTCTGAATTTGGATCTTGTAACAATGAGAATACGACTAGGATTAAATTCTTCAATCCTACTAAGGATAAAATCCAATATCGTTTTACCCGGTTCTAGCTCCATTAGGCATTTAGGAACCTCTTCAGAATAGGGTTTTAGCCTGGAAGCTACTCCTGCAGCAATGATTACAACCGGAGGCTGCAAACGACTAATACTTTAATTATTAGGCTCATTAAAAACTTTCGGGGCCATAATTATAATAACTGTAAAACTTGCTGCCTATAACTGTTAGATTCAGAGAGATCATGCTGCTTGAAAAGTAAGAACAAGACTCCTACAAGGCGTACAGTGTTCCCATGGCTGTAATAAAAAACTACTGAAGTTAAATATGAACTGTCAATGAGACTAACAATCGCTTCATCTGGCACCGGTTACACATCTGAAAATCAAACCCCTTCTTCCAAGGCCTCCGCCGAAAGCCGTAGCTATTCTAGGAATCAATTCGCTTTCATCCCATAATTCTTTGAGAAAGCTAGGAGAACACTTTCTGAACATGCAACCCCTTTAAGAATAGAGAGGCAACTTTTTCCACCAAGAGACCTCAAATTCTTACTCCAACTACAAGTAGGAACCATTAAAAACCTTCTTTTCAACTCGATTAGATGGGTATTCAACCAGGTATTAGGGGATATTTACACTGTGTGTAATGTTTTCATGGCTTCAATAAAGTTGTGAAAGCTTGAGCTATCGAGTTTTCCGTCAGGTTCCATTGTTAACAGCCCCTGATACTTCCAGTCGTTTTTTTATTTTATTCAAAGCTTCGTAAAAACAGAAGCTTGAGTTCTCTAAGACCCACTTGTCTCCTTTAAGCTTTCCACGTAAATGAACGTTTACCACTCTATTAATAATCGACTTGAAAGAGTCCAGCCCATCATATAGGATTGCCCACCGCAGGTCAAGCGTCACATAATCGAAAAGTTTGACTAAGGCAAAAGGCGTATACCCCTCTAAATGCGTTGGAACGTTCTCTACCGAAGCCTTCACATTAGGAAATTCACGCGTAATTTCATGGAAAGTTTTTACTATACGACTTAGGTCGAAATTCTTTGCCCAAGTATCCTATAGATGGAATACGCAGACACTTGCTCCCAATTCGTTGGCAATAAATAGAGCATCATATGCAACATGTTTACCCTTCTCCCAATAGTGTTCTTGGCTTGAACAGAGATAACTGCCAATGTCTCTACTAGCGTGTACAGATAGTATGGGTAACGCTTCTCTTCTCAAAATATCCAGTATTTCCCCAGTTGTATACTTAGGTGTCTTAGTCCAATCTGCAAGATCCCTGTCAGTCAAAGGAGGATTGTCACTATCCCATTCCGGCTCAAGCTGCAACTCAAAACCGTCTACAACTGACTCGGATAGAATCTTCTTCATCACATCGATGGTGCCGATTAAATCGTAATATTCCTTATTTCCGAGCTTAGCAATCGGGGCACTGGAAACGGAGATCAAACACTTCATGAATGTTTTTATTTGAGAAAATATGAGCCTTAAACATTACCTCTTCTTAGGCGATACTGTTTTTTAAAGGGTTCTCCTGAATTACTAGTCTTTAAAAACGGGCCCGCTGGGATTTGAACCCAGATTATTACAGCTTAGGAGGCTGCCGCCATATCCAGGTTAGGCGACGGGCCCGAGAATTCTCTTATTACCGATCCTTTTTATATTTTCTGCCATCGGCTTTTCCAATAATCCGCCTTAATTTCCTACCTTAAAACTGCATCATTATAAAGGGATTTTTGCTAATCAACTTGCAAAGGAGGAGATCGTAGGAAAAATTACTATTCGTTTTTCATATTAAGCCTATAAGAGAATAAGCCCGACATTGTACAGGCGGTGAAGAAAAATGGTTTTTAAAATAGGTGATAATGCTCCAGATTTTACTCTTAAATCTGATGAAGGGAAGAAAGTGTCTCTAAAGGATTACAGGGGGGAGAAAGGTCGTGCTCTATTTTTTATCCTAAGGATGGTACTCCAGATTGCACTCGGGAAGCAAGAAGATTCAGAGATTTGGCGGAAGAGTTCATCAGGAAGAACGCCGTGATAATTGGGGTGAGCATGAATAGTGTTGAATCCCATAAGAAGTTTAAAAAGGATAACAATCTGCCTTTCACACTTTTAAGCGACCCGGATGCGAAAGTCATTAAAGAATACGGAGCATGGGAGGAGAAGCTTTACGGCAAGACCATCATAGGTGTGGTGAATACAACTTTCCTCATAGATGAAAATGGGAAAATAATAAGTATCTATAAGGACACCAAGCCTGAGGAGCATGCTGAAAAATGCCTGTTGGATTTAAAAGACAGGGCTGGAACAAGCAAGTATCATGAAAACAACTCCTAGTTCTTAAAGCAGAGTAAGCGAAGTTCTGCTTTTTAAACGGGAAGCATTCTCAGAAGATTCAAGAAGGTTTACTCGTGAAGTGTTTGTAAAATCATCATTGGAGATTGAAAAAGCTTGTTTGATGAAATTAAACATAGTCCTTAAGCCTAATTTTTTGACACATACTGGAGAAAAGAAATTCTGAGGCAAAAAATACAACTGGGATGAAAAAGGTAGGGAAAAATACTGTTCTGGTTTATGGACGGGCTGTACTAAACTTTAGGATAATCAAGGTCCCCGATACTTTTAATGCTGTGGTTGAGATGAGAAAGATTCAGTTATTCATTTTCCTACTGTCATACCTTATAGTCTCAATTCTTCTAACTACCTTTATCATAAATTCTGGCAGTGGCAATACTAGGCTGAGGAACTTCACATCGTATTTGGAGCTTGAAGCATTAGTTAAAAACAGGATTCTTGAAAACTACTTAAGAAATTATTTAGAAGACTGGGTTTTAATCGGGAAAACTCCGCCTTCATTATTTAGAGTCCCTACTGAGTTTAGTGTAATCGGCGCGTTAGGAGCTGAATACTCAACCACTAATGTTCAAGTTTCAGGTGTGGATGAGGCAGATATTGTTAAAACAGACGGCAGATATATTTACATGATTTCTAAAGACACTGTCTTCATAATCGAAGCCTACCCGCCTGAAGGGATGAGGAAGGTTTCTGAAATAAAGGTCGAGGGGAATCCGATTGGTTTATTCATCAAGGATAATAGGCTTGCCCTATTGAAATACGATTTAAACATTTTAAAAGAAAAAGGCTTCTACGACTACCAGTGGGTAACAGTCTTAGAAGTTTACGATATTTCAAACGTAAGCAATCCAATTCTGAGAAAAAGTGTTTCCGTCGACGGTTCCTACCTGAGTTCTAGGATGATCGGAAATTACGTATACGTAATAACATCACATCCGATTTTCAGAATCCTCGGCGACGATTGGAAGATTTTTACTCCCAAGATAGTAATTGGAGAAAATGTTTTCGAAATTCCTTCGGGTAAAATATTCTACTCCGATGCTATTGAGTGTCCTGAAATATACACTACCATAATTGCTATCGACCTATACTCAGAAGATGGTTTTGAATGTAAGTCTGTCTTAACAGGCTACGCCTCCTCCATGTATGTTTCCACTACCAATATCTACATCACCATACTTAAAAACTTCCGGATTTGGAATGGTGCCGAATCGACGGAAATACACAGGATCAGTATAAACGGTCTGAATATAAAATGTGAAGCAAGCGGTGAAGTTCCAGGTAGGGTTTTAAACCAGTTTTCAATGGATGAATACGAAGGATATTTCAGAATAGCAACAACTACTGGGCATGTGGCAAGGTTTCTAAACGATACTACAAGCGCCAATCACGTTTTCATCCTCGATTCAGAAACACTGAAAATAGTAGGTAGGCTTGAAGGCCTTGCCCCGGGTGAGCAGATTTACTCAGCCAGGTTTATAGGCTCAAGATGCTATCTTGTCACCTTCAAGAAGGTTGATCCACTTTTCACGATAGACTTGAGTAATCCCTTTAAACCAAGGGTCCTTGGAAAGCTTAAGATACCCGGGTACTCAAACTATCTGCACCCGTATGATGATAACTATCTGATAGGCATTGGAAAAGAGACAGTGGAAGCTGAGGAGGGAGACTTCGCATGGTATCAGGGTTTGAAAATCTCGTTATTCGATGTTTCAAACGTTACCAGCCCTAGAGAAGTGGGTAAGATGATAATAGGCGATAGGGGTACGGATTCCCCAGTCTTAAGGGACCACCATGCCTTCCTCTTCGACAAGAAGAGGAATATGCTTGTAATACCCATACTGGAGGCCAAGATATTAAGGGAGAAATACTCTGGGGAGATTCCACCCTATGTTCATGGCGAATACGTTTTCCAGGGAGCATACGTTTTCAACATATCTCCTACGGGAGGCATAAATCTAAGAGGTAGGATAACACATCTTAATGCCGAAGACCTAGAAAAGAGCGGTTATTATTTCAGCTCGAAGTATCAAGTAACGAGAAGCCTTTACATCGACGATGTGTTATACACCCTCTCTAGCGGGATTGTTAAGGCAAATAGCCTTATAGACCTCTCCGAGACCTCTACAGTTAAACTAGACTAATCTTTGATATTTCCCCAATAAGTTTTTGGATCTAATCTCTTACTTTTACACGGCATTAGCTTGATTAAAGCTTTTTAGCAGGATCCATTTATCTCAGGGTTAAAATAAGCTTAAACCCATTTAAATAAAAATTGTAAAAACTTATCAACACTCAGGTAATGCACATTTCAAAATGCAAGATAAGGATGGTGTTGAAACGAGTTTCGAAGAATACCCGAACCAGTTGGAGCTTAGTCGGCTTTTTGAAAAGCTAGGGGTCTCTGATAGCGAACTTCTTGCGAAAGAAATCAGACATTTTACAGAAGAAGAGGCAGAGAAGAGAGACCAGATCCTAATCAACTATTTTGGCGAGGAGGGTGTGAATCGGATAGTTAACAAGATAATAGAATTCTTTTCTTCACCGCCAGAATTACCTCCTGATGCTGATGTGCTGGATGTTGGCGCAGGAACAGGCTTCTTTACTTTAAAAGTCGCTGAGAAGTTTCCAAAGGCCTGTTTTTACGCCATGGATATAACTCCAGCAATGCTGCTTTCACTGGTCAGGAAAAACACTAATGTTAAGCCTTTTGTCGGCGTTGCTGAAAATATTGAAGGCAGCATAAGAGAAGCAAGAACTCATTTTAATATTCCACTCAAGTTCGATGCAGTCTTCTCCACATTAATGCTCCACCATATCGTTCAACCAGAGAAGGTTTTTGAAAGTATTAAGAAGGTTCTTAAACAAGATGGAAAAGCCATAATTATCGACCTCTGCGAGCATTCCTTCGAAGAATTCAGGAGAGAAATGGGAGACATTCATCTTGGGTTTAATCTCGAAGAAGTTTGTAAAATGGCTAGGAAATCTTTTTCAAATGTTGAGGTGAATACTATGCCTGGAATCGGATGCAAATGTTCTGGTCGTTCAGTAGAACTGTTTGTAGCCTATATGCAGAACAGCCCGTAGCATTTAGGTCAACTTCAGTACTAAAACTAATCTTCGACTTACCTTTGACCAGTATTTTACCTTAAGTTAGAGTTGGACTAGAACGTCTTTTAAAAAGTGCCTACGACTCCCTTCTTTCTAGCTAGTCATTGACAATGTTATTGGGTTAAGGCGTTTTGTATTCGATTAGTTCAATCGTCATATTTACGCGTAATTCAACCTCCTGGCCGGTGGCTTTGACCTTAATACTTAACGGTAAGTCTACCCTAATTTGAAAACATTTTTTAAGATCAATCCATGAAGTTCCTTCTCCCGAAATGCTTATGGTTACTTTTTGATTCATTATTGTTACTTCTCCTGAAGCACTTATTTTATGGGATAAGCGTAGGCAATCAAAGGTTCCCGCTTTAACGGATATGCTTTCCCTACTTGTGATGGAAGAGGTGCATGTGCCTACTAACGTAATCGGCAGGTAGGCCTCTTGTAACTTAAGATTCACCGGCATAGTCCATTCATGACCAATGGGAATAGGATCCTTAGGATAAGCCTGGATTGTTCTCCAATAACCTTCTAACTCTTCCAAGTTATTCCGTATATACTCTTGCAACTCCCTCGGTTCGATATAATCTATTTCTACTCCAGTTATTGACCCCTTTCTATCCATCTCATATTTCATAATTGTAGTTGAAGTCAGTTTTTGACTCAAGACGGAGACTTGTGTGATAGCTGAATTCCTAATCTTGAATCTGTTATCTAAAAACTCCAGTATAGTCAGCGTTTCTCTAGATGAAGTTGAGATTGGAAAACCCGGTAGGTCAGAATCCACTCTATACGTTATGTTGTACACGTAAGATTCGCCGGGTTTGAAATCATAGGAAAGATCATATATCTCAGAAGACCGCATTATTAAATATGTAGTGACGACTCCTAGAACTATAATGATGGAAATAACTATAATTATTACTCTAAACGGCATTTTAGAGGGTGAAGGCGGTGGCGATACTTCAAAATCCCCTATTGATTCCGCTTCCTGTCTTAACATATATCCAATTGTTAATGTAAACAATATAGATAAACTTTTAGCTCAAATTTCTATCGATTGATATTTTAAGAAATTTTTGGATTTCTAATAAAAAATGGAATTTTATACCTGGTACCCAAAATACTGAAGAGCTATCTTCAGAAATAAGCAGTTCTCTCTTTTGGATCGTTTTTAAAAGTGGACCGGGAGGGACTCGAACCCTCGACCCTCCGGGGGAACCATTCCGGGTGCAAACCGGACATTCTACCACTGAACTACCGGCCCAAGGTCCTATTCTACCCGAGGGTATATAAATGCTTCCCGAGGGATGGGAAGAAAGTTTAAAATGGGCCCTTTAATCTTGACTTATCGTGGCCGCTGTAGCGTAACCAGGCAGCGCGGTGGCCTGTGGAGCCACTTGTCCGAGTTCAAATCTCGGCGGCGGCCCTTTTTTACAATATTTTTAGGACTTAACCAAAGGGTTTCAGGACTATAGAAAACTTTAAGCCCCCTTTTAAGATTATTAAGATGAGCCTCGGTAACTCAGCCTGGTAGAGTGGCAGCCTCGTAAGCTGCTAGTCGAGGGTTCAAATCCCTCCCGAGGCTTTTTACGTTTTTTTTAAAAAAACATGCTTAAAAGTCACGCTTAGTTAGTCTGCTAGGTGTTTGATTGAAACGCTGCTCAACATAGGTATAGATGATACTGATTCGGAAGTCTTCGGCTGTACTACTTATGTAGCTACAAAAATAGTTTCATACTTAGACAATACGAGTGGCATAACCTTCCTAGACTACCCTCTGCTCGTGAGACTAAATCCTAATATTCCCTGGAAAACCAGGGGTAATGGAGCTGTTAGCATAAGGATTAATATAGACGAATCTAGAGCCAGCTCTGAGGAGGTTAAGAAGTCTGTATTGAAAATCGTTAAGGAATTGTCTGATTTAAGCAATCCAAGATCTGACCCTGCAATAGTTTTCCTGAACAGAGTTCCCAGAAAAGGCGATTTACTCCATGCTTTCTATCTAAGAGTTCTAAGGAGTATGGTTTCACCAACTGAAGCTCTCGAAATTGCCGAGAAGGTGGGTGCTTCGTGTAGCTTTCTCAAAACATCTAAAGTTGGGGTTGTGGGTGCGCTTGCAGCAGCGGGCGCGGTTTTCGAAGACTATACCTACGAGCTGTTATCATATAGGATTAGGGATAACTATGGTAAGCCAAGGATGATAAATCGTGAAAGCGTTTTCTTGATGGATAAGATGACTTCACATAATACTTTTAACAATATTGATCCGGAAACAGGCCGTATTTTAATAACTCCGCATGGAAGAGACCCCGTATTGTTCGGAATAAGAGGAGAATCTCCAAAGGCAGTATATGAGGCCTTTAAGCTAGTCAAAGCCGAGGAGGAAATAGAATGCTGGTGCATTTTCAAAACAAATCAGGGTACGGATGCTCACTTCCCAGAAGAGCCGGTTGAAGTTAGTAAGATAAAGAAATACGACTCCGTCGTCGTAGAAGGCACCGTAGTTGAAAAAAGGATCATTCAAGGTGGGCATGTCATAATTTCAATGGATCAGGGAGGAAATAGGTTTTTCTGCGCTTTTTACTCTCCCACGGGGATATTGAGGAAGAAAGCTTCTGAGCTTGAGCCGGGCGATGTTATAAGAGTCTATGGTGGGGCAAAGGAACATAATGGAGTTTTGACAATCAACGCGGAGAAAATGGTTATTCTAAAACTCTGCGAGAAAATCGTGAAAGCACCGCCTCCTTGTCCGAAATGTGGCAGGAAATGTAAGAGCCTTGGTCTTAGACAGGGTTTTATCTGTGAGAAGTGTGGGGAAGTGGTTATGGATCCAGAAGTAATTAGATTAGAACGCAGTCTAGAAACTGGACGTGTATATCTTCCTCCTGAAAGAGCTCATAGACATTTAACTAAGCCTCTAAAGAGGTATGGGCGTGAAAAACACATGATTACAGAAGAAAACGGATTTATAAATCCGTGGCACTTTCCCTAGTTTCCAACATAGGCAAATGCGTCCTTAATAAGGCTCACTACATGTTGGAGGCAAAGTTGGACATTATTCTCATCCAGTTCTCGGATCGGGAAAATCAACTGTAATGCTGGGATACCTACAAACTTTGCCATGGCAACTATCAACGATAGGGAGTTTCTTATTCTTCTTCCTTCTATCAAAGTGTACTCTTTATTCTCTTTAAACTTTTCAACTAGTTTCGAAGAATTAACTACCAAGTAAGCCTTCTCATCTCTACTAGTCCTACTTATGCAATCAACAGTTATTAAAAACCTCGAGTCCATAAGCCTCATAACATGTAGTAATGCTGAGAAAAGCATGTTGCGATCCCTGTTCAATAAAGAATCTATATATTGTTGTCTCATCATCGTAGTAAAAACATTCACCACGAAGTCGCCGGTCTTAGCGTAGTATATGTCGACAGTAGGAATCCTGCCAGTACCCATAGAGTCTATTATTAAATTGTCTGGAAAACCGTAGAAAACAACTTCACCGATATGCTTCATGTTGAAAAGCCTGATTAGATTTCCGGCCTGTATAACACCCATTCCGCTAAACCCTTCTAAGCCTAGGAAAGTAACTCCTCTGCCAGTCAGCTTTTCTCTAAGGATTATCTCTATCAGTTTTCTTCACGTCCCTATTGAACTGGATAAGCAGGCTCACAATCCTGTTATTAAAGTTTAGAGCAACAATCTTATTGGCTGAAAACCTCTCGATCCTTACTATTCCAAGTCTTTCAAGCTTTTTTAAAGCCCTGTCAACGCTGGATGAAGAACAACCCGCCCTCCTGGCAAGCTCAATCTGTGTAAAAATCGTACTGGGCGCGTTTAAAAGCTCCTCAAGAACCCTCGTCTGAACCCTGCTGGCAAAAACCTCCGATAGCCTCAACCTAAAACTTAAAAACAAATCCAAGATAATATACCTTACTACGGGATAAAACGCGGGGGTCGCCAAGCCAGGTCAAAGGCGGGAGGCTCAAGACCTCGGGGGATAGACCTCTTCCCGTAGGGGTTCGTGGGTTCAAATCCCACCCCCCGCACTCTTAAATACCATGGCTTCGTCTTCCCAGATGCCTATTTTACCGATCTTGTAGTCTTCAATATTTCTCCCAGATTGTAACCTATAACTCGCTCTGCCAGTTTTCTCGGATGATTCTATTACTCAATGAGAAAATAAGTTTTCCATTAATGTAAATTCATCATGTATTACTTCAATGTTATCTTATTAGTGATCTTAGATTCAAATTCATAAAGCAAGTTAATCCTAGGAATTATTTTTTTTATCTCCTTACATTGCATCGCTTCTTTCACCAAAACATTTTTCACTATGGTTTAAACGTTATCAAATTTTCTTTTCATTCCCATATTGCGACAGCAGTTCTCGTTTCAACTGCTATCCTTCAAGATAATAGGTCTATTCTTAAATAAACAATATTGGATCTAAATAGTGTAATGTTACATTATTAGCATACTAACGGATATTAGATTGTTGATTGCAATAACTTGATTCAGAATGTCATAATTGCGACATTTTTCTCCATATGAAACCTATTTAAACATTACTTCTTTAAAAATAATTTCAAATCATTGTTCCAGATACCTTGAACGCAATATATATATCCGAAACAGCGAGAAAAGCGGTGAGAGAGATGAGAGCAAAAAATAAATATTTATTCGGTCTTTTTCTATTAGTTACTCTGACTCTTATAGCATCAACCGCCTGCGCATGGGATGTTCTCGATGGGCCGAATAAACAAGAAGTATATTCTGACTGGCAGTCTCCCAATGACTGGAAAATTGTAGAGGCTTATGCTGTAGTTGTTGGTGATAAGTATGTATACTCGCCTCATCCTAACACTCCCATAAGTGCGCGTCAAGCTGTTACTTATGGTATAAGCTACGATAAGGCGCGATATTTTTTAACAACTACCTTTATACCATGCTCAAGATACCATAAGATTAAGGTGAGAGTGGTCTCTACTCCAAGCAGTAATGTTTATATAAGATTTTCAGATCCGTTTGGATTTAGCAATTCTCAAACAAGTACTCTCCCCGATGAATTAAAATATGCACTTGACACTCTCTGGAATTTTGCAACTAAGTACGTAGGATTACCACTTCCTTCCCCATGGGGACTTATTCTCGGGAACAGTCCGGAAATTACTATCGACAGAGACTCAGATCTAAAAGGAGGACAATTTAACTATAATCGTGATCCAAGATTAATGGGTACTGACTATTATTGGTTAATTAGTACGGAAGTCAAAACAGGTTGGTACCTTGTTGATGTTTACAATAAAGCTGAGGCTGGACTACTAATTTCTTATTATACGCCATATGCAAGTAAAATTGAAGACTTTAAGTTACCAGAAATCAAAAAGCTACCAGAAATTAATCTTCCAAATTCAACCATCCTCTCTATGTCAACGGGAAGAGCAGGAAATGAATATTATTCTGATGTCGTACATGAACCCTTGACAAAACTACAACAAAAAATTAAACCAACCGGTACTACTGTGGTTTTTCTTAAAGAAGCAGATATAAACATTGTACTTTGGGCTGATTTTAAAGTATACAGATGAAAACAAAACACTTATTTTTTCTCTTTCTATTAATTGCTATATCGATAGGTTTTATTCTAATGCGATTTCTAGTATCTTTTTACACATCCTCATCTAAACCGGAAGAAAAGGTTGATGAGAGTATACTCAAATCGGCAATTGACATGGAAACTCCCAGAATAATACTCGAACCTATTTTCAATAGGAACTACGTGTACGATAAATTAATAAAAGTAGAACAAATCGTAACCGATACGCTGAAACTGAATCCTTCTGAGCATATGGAGCTTAGTCTACAGGTTGAATATATGCTTAACGACTTAAATATGGCTAAGGAATTATATGAAGCTGGTTCATATGATGAAGCACTTGCTTATATTAAACAGAGCAAAGACTATGCTCTAACGATAGCCAACTATATTAAGTTAAAGAATGGCGTTTTAGACGAGAACCGCTTGAAAGAAATGCTTTTTCAAAACATCACTTCTTTAAAAGATTCATGGAGAATTTTAAAGGAGCAAATAGTAGACTCTTTTGAAAAAGAAGTTTATCGAATTGATGATTCCCTTGCCTGGATTACTTTTATAGAAGATAAGACATATACTGTCCTATCGCTTTTAAACCAAGCTGAATATGCTATGGCTCTCTACCAGAATCCTTCTAACATTACTGAAAGGCCTCCAATCGCTTTCTTAGCAATTGGATGGTCTTTAATCGAAATAGCGAAGGAATACATGGAAGATGTAAATTATGCTCTTCAATTAATTCCGAATAAACTTAGAAAAGAAAATAGTAGCAATATCGATATTGAAATTTTAATTTCAGAATTAAGAAACGAGACGAAATACCTTTTCAATATAATGCGAAGAGAAATTTCCTCCGAAGCCTATGCATCATACGTATTAGAAAGTGTAGATTCATACATTAGTAGTGCCGAAGAGCTTTTTACTCATGGCTTTAAAATGGCGGCCTTATTCGATTACTTGAATGCAAGAACCCTTCTGCATGTTGCAGATCATTTTAAGAATAATGTTCTAGATCCATGGAAGTGCACTATTACAAATCCTCCTTCGACCGAAGAAGTATTACAAGCGAAGAAGAAAGCTGTATCTGAGTTAGAAGATATATTAGTAAAGATGAAAAACCTTCAAGCGGATAACATAAATATACGCGGGGGCTTAACAATGTTAAGAGAACTCGCAATACATTATATTGCTACAGGAGACGCCCTTACCTCAAGATATTTGGAAAGAAAAGCGAATTGGCAATTTCTAGGAACTACTTCTAAAATCATGTATGAACAAGCTGAAATATGCGCCAGAGTGTCATTCGAACACTTTGTAAATATTCTGAATAAGACAGGGCTCATTGAAACTATTAGCAGGTAATTCATGAGGTTTAAAAATAACAATAGAAATCTCTCTTCTTAAATTATATTATAGACTTTACACATATTCTATACTTCGCTTCTTTTATCTGAATCAGATATTTACTGAATTCTAATAGGATCTTTCAGAATCTCTGGGTACTGGATAATTTGATTATAACAATACAATATTGTTATCGTATTGTTAAAATCAAATTATCGATATGAAAAATAATAAATAGTATTTTTAGAGTTATTTGGTTAATTAGTTCTCAATAAAGTTCTAGCTTTTTTGAAGAGATTATCTATTTTTTACAAAAACTTTTTATTAAAGTTCTTTCTTTAGAAAGAAACTCGGTGAGAAATTTGGGTAGTAAAAAAGCTGTTACGGTTTACCTCATTACATTGTTATTGCTTGCTTACATCGGAGTGCCGCACATCCTCGCAAAACCAGTAGAAGATCAAAGAAAAATAGGTCCATTAAGAGTGAGAAAGATTTCTGGAAACATTTTCAGCATTGAAACAGAAGGTCTCGACCTAAAGATAATCGTTGAAGAAGTATCGAAATCCCATACTAGATTGCGATACAGTAATAAAACTGGAGAAATGATGACAGTTGACATCGTTAAGAAGGGTCGCCAGACAAAAATCATAGTTAATGGTTTGGAGGCCTATACGCTCTCATTAGACAATATCCCTGTATTACAATCAAATAATGGAACTATTGCGCAATCCGCCATTAATACAATTTCTAACATATATTACTGGTGGGACGGAGTAAGGTTTGTCAAAGGACAGTATATCAAATATCCTCATCCAGATAGGGATTATTATGGGGTCTCTCCTTATCGTGATTGGAAGATAGCCGGGAATAAATTATACCATAACCATGATGAATAGGGATCTTTCTATAGCATTAAATACTGGTGAGGCAGGACTTTTAGGTGGTGTAATTGGTGCAGCAATTGGTCTCCTTGTAGGAGGTCCATATTCTTCAATTATAGCTGCTATTGCCACTGCAGTTGTTATTACGATACTAACATGGTCTGGTAGCGTAGTATTTCTTGATGAATATGATTGCATATGGTGGTGGATAAGCATAGCGTACGTTACATGGTTAAGAAATAATGCGCTTCGATTATCTTTAATATATCTTATTTCACCAGCATTAGCAACGGGTTTGGCATTAGCTGCCTTCTTAGACCTTGGATATCTCAGAGTAGGTTCAGCAACTTTCTATGATGCCATGGGAATAGGAAATCCGGGTATTCCTGCTGAGCCAGTATAAGGTGCAACGGAATGCTTAATAACTGCGTCACAATAAGTTGGATAAACAATGAAGAAACGTAAGAAGGGTAAGTATGATCGTCTAGTTGGAGGTTTAATGGGAGCTAGTGGAGCACTTTTAGCAACACCAGTATTCAATGCGTTTCTAATGGCATTCACATATCACTTCTTCCCGGATCCTCACTTCAGAAGTCTCTATATAGACCTCGGATTGTTCCTACTTTATACGATTATCGGTTTTATTTTGGTTATCCTAGCCGCTTTCTATCATCTAAAGGCTTTATTGAGGAATTGGCTGAGAAAGTAGAAAAACAGGAATCGGAAACTCGTAGAGAAGAGGTTGCCGGCTAATAAGAGAAAATACTTGAGAAACAAGAATTGACTGTAAAACTCAAATTTATTTTAAGGAGAAGTAGCGGGGGGTCGATTTGAACGACCGATCTCAGGGTTATGAGCCATAACGTCCGTAGCGTAAGCATCCGAAACCAGCAACNAGGATAAGGCAATACGAGAGACGTTTTTACGAAGGAGAACGAGTCAGAGAAGAAAGGGAAGACGAGATCTTTCATTCGGTAGGATTCTTCGGAGAATACGAAGTTCGCGAAGCCGAGGGAGGAGGATACGAGCTTATCAGGAAGAATGAGGTCATCGGGATCTTTTCCGAGGCTAAAGTTGAGAAGGGTAGGATTGTATTTAAGCTAAGCCATGGGGTAAACCTAGAAGTTACCGAGAAAGGGATCAGAGAGATATTCAGCCCTGAAAGAGCAGAACTTTGTGGACTCATAGCTGCAGACGGAAGCATCTCTAAATACCAAGAGAAAAAAGGCAAGAGCACGATGTATAAGATATGCCTCAAAACAAACGATCAAGAACTTGCTGAAGTTTTCAGCAGATTGTTTAAGGAAACATACGGAGTAACTTCGCATCGTTACATTGGGCACCACACAGCTGAAGGAAAGGAAAGACAACACTATGAGGAAGTGGTTTACAGTAAGAAGGTTGCGTATGACCTATGGAATTTTAACATAAAGGGGCCAGGACGCTACGAATTTCACCCGCCCACAAAATATCTCGACGAAGAAGGTAAAAAGGCATATATAAGAGGTTTCTTTTCTGGTGATGGAAGTGTTACTCTTACGCCAAAGGAACATCATATAAGCATACATTCATCTTGCAGGGAATGCTTGGAAGAGCTGAGGAAGATGCTTATAGATTTAGGATTCCATCCTGGAGAAATTGGTATATACGATAAGGAACCCAGCCCAAAACGACACAGTCATCCTTCCTTCCGTTTCTATATCCCAGAAGAAGATCACTTGAAGTTCATAGAAGAAATAGGATCGGAAAGAGAGATGCATATAAACAAGTTCAAACAAATAAAGTTAATAGATGAGGAAAGGAGAAAAAGACGGAATGAAATCTAAATTCGCTACAGTCTGG
Source organism: Candidatus Brockarchaeota archaeon (assembly GCA_017601245.1). Lineage (GTDB taxonomy): Archaea > Thermoproteota > EX4484-205 > EX4484-205 > JAAOZP01 > JAAOZP01. Next base: position 34,947 of record JAFNJB010000045.1, on the reverse strand, counting down.
GAGTGGAATGATGAGTTTGGGGATGTCGGGAGGAATTGTGAAAAATATATCGACAAGAGATGGAATGAAAACATAAAAGAATGTTGCATAGATGTCACGGCTAGGGAAAGAGATGAGGATATCTACTTCCATGTTACTTATTTTACAAGTAAACGAGAAGGTATAGGAAATCTAGCACAAAGTATGTTTGATGCCGTGCTTTCTGCTGGACGCGATGTTAAAGTGTATTTTGTTACGGTTGAACTATTTAATTCAATCATATCAAGTAGTGCGATTTACAGAAAGTCGATAGAGGACATAAGGAATGAATTAGGGGAGTTCGAAAGAACTCTTGCTAATAAGTTTAGCAACGATTCCAGAATAAGAGCGGTGGTAGGAGGGAGAAAGGTCGTTTTTCTTCCAACGTTTGTCGTGCTATGTGAGCTGGAGCCCTTAAGCGGCAATAAAATGATCACGGAGGTCAACCATTTTGACTTAGAAATACTAAAGGGCTTTCTTGACTTGTTGAATGAGAAGTTAGTAAAGAAGAATTTAGCAAAAAAAGTATTAGGCTATAAGTTGCATTTAGGAGAGGTCGATGATTATGAGATTGAAGACATGGATATACATGATGATGAAGTTGTTGTACGGTTGGAGCGAAAATCCCTAAAGGTAAAAGCACGAAGTTAGATTGTTAAAGGAGAAGTAGCGGGGGGTCGATTTGAACGACCGATCTCAGGGTTATGAGCCCTGCGGCATAGACCTGGCTAGCCCACCCCGCTAATATATTTTTCTATATTTCTATTTTTCTTGGTTTGTTTTGGGCTCCGAGGTAGAGGGATTGGTTTGCGAATATATAAAGTTTTTGCCATTATTTGAAAGCAAAAAAGAAGTTTACTTGTAGAATCGCTGATTTTTCACCGATTTTTTTAGGTTGTTCTTTTCTGCATTATAGAAATTGGTTGGGAATTTTAGGGGACTGGTAGTGTTTAGATCTGGTACCTCAAGTCTGGGACTCGGCTTTTTCTACGTATCCCAGTTGAGATGTTTTGGGTTTTTCAGACTTTTTCCAAGGGGTTATTACGGATATCAGAAAAGTTTATAAACTACGTTTACGTTAACGTAGTAGTAAACGTTGAAAGGGATTAGGGTGGTGTATAGGAAGGGATCCAGCGAAGTCGAGGTAACCGGGGATAATGTGAATGAGGTTAAGGAGATGATCAAATATATCCCTGAGATTTACTTGGAACTCGAGAAGACTGAGGAGAGGCTGAACGAGTTAAAGTCTACTCTAAGCGTCCTACCAGCATTTGTAAAATATGATGAAGAGGGTAAGCCAGTTCTATCCGTTAGGGAAGAGCTTTTAACGAGTAGAGAGGCAATAATGCTGATTCTAAAGTTCGCTGAGAATGGTCTTAAATCCAGTGAAATAGGTGAACAGTTGAGCAAGAGCGGTATTGTTTCAGTAGGCTATCCTTCAAGACTATCGGAAATGCTTAGAGAAGGCATCGTTACTCGAAACGAGTTGGGTAATTACGTGCTCACGGAGAAGGGTAAGATAATAGCGGACGAGATTGTTAATAGGCTTGAGGAGGTGACGTTAAGGTGAGTTCTACGATAAGGCTTGAAATACCCGATAAGAATATTAGAGTAGAGTTTACCGGTAGCAGGGACGAAGTAGTTGCAAATCTATTAAAGTTTCTTACGAATGTTTATCCTCATCTCAGTATTGTTAGCAGGATAGTCTACACGCCGGACTTGGAAAATCTCTTAGCGTCTATCTCTAATCATGTTAAGATAAGCGACGGCGAGATAATAATACTGGATGAAGAGAATAAGACCACCGAGAATAAGATACTTTACTTGCTCGCGGGCTGCTACGTAGCTTCGAAGCTGGGGCTTCGTGAAAAGAATAGTATGAGTATTGAAGAAATGGTTAAAATGGTTTCAAATATTTCAAAGAAGACTATACAGAATACTCTAGTAGAACTCGTCAAGAAGGGGCTTGTTCTTAGGCAGGCTAGAGGTACGTTTGAAATATCGACAAAAGGCATAATGTTACTATCAGGGGGTACTCAAGGTGAAAGCGAGTCAGCAGCAAAGCCTAATCTCACTCAATAGGGTTAGGCAGCAAGGTACGGAGTCGCAGATTTTAGATGAGAGAGAAATACGGCTAAAAATAAATGGTGTTAACAAGATTAGAATAGGAGAGTTTTCACAAATATCCCTAGATGAAAGAGCACATTTTAGCAGCATTATTGCTATTGATGTTTCAACCGTTAAAGTTGGAATAAGCAGCCTAGGGGAAGTTTACGCTGTTAGAGGTGCGACCGTCATTAAGAAGAGTAATTCACTTACCGTAAATAGGACTAGGCCGATGATAGTTCTCGGCGAAATATCCGATACTCAAGTCTCTTTTGAATTGGAAGAGCAGTTGAAAAACATTAACTCAGCCAAGGACTCGATGATACTCCTAGATGGGAGTTTAAGTGAAATAACGAGTGTAAATAAGTCGTTTAGCTTAATCGACGCTCTTAAGAGGTCTTCAAACATAATTATTTCTATTTCAAAAGGATTCTTATTTCCATCTATACGTTTACCAGAGGAAATCGAAGAATCCCCATTCGTAGGGTCTATACTAAACGGTAGAAGCGGTGGAGATTATCTAGTTAGGCTTAGCTTAGGAGGCCCCTTGTTAAAAATCGAAGTATATCCTAAAATTGAATTAGACGAAGTTATCAAAGTACTCGCCTCCTTAATCTCTCTAGACGGTGTAGAATATGGTTATCCTGAAACGCTAAGAATTGCACACATCTATTCTAAAATACTGCCAGTAGAGGTCTTAACACTAAAATGCATTATGCAGAAGAAATTTGGGATAGAGGTCTTAAGAGAAGTAGATAATAGGAAGATGCTCTTAGGAGGGTTCTGGAGCTGATAACGATACTTAGGAAAAACGGTGTAACATACGAACTTCTCGAAGTCCCTGGTAGAGATAGGATTGTTGGAAGTTATTTAATCCTCGTTGATGCGAATGCTAAAAGAAAGCTTCTTCTTCAAATAATAGATGTGAATTACTTAAGTATCCCCGGAGAAGTGGAAGAGATAATAAGAATAAGCAAAAGAGAGGAATCATATTATGTTCTGGAGGAGGATGAGGGTCTCAAGAAAATATTGGATGAGCTTTTGGACTCGCGAATACTGGTTTGTAAGGTTCGTGCAGCATTTTCCCTTGGAGATGAGAATATAGATTTCCAATGGGCCCCTTCTAGGATAGGTTCTAAGATTTATGAGCCAAGTAATGAGGAGTTGAGGGAGCTTGTTGTTAGCAAATACCTACTGCCGGTGAAGATAAGCGAGAGTGCTGAAATCGATTTAAGCGCTTTAGACGGGGGTTTAACTCTAATAGTCGGTAGAAAAGGATCAGGAAAGTCCAATTTGTCTAAGACGCTAATAGTTAGAATCATAGAGCACGGTGGTCGTTGCCTCGTTTTTGATATAAATGGTGAGTATGAGCCTACCGCCATGAGAAGTAAATTCCTAGTTTTGAAACCAGGTGAAAACATGTTTCTAAGCATAGCTGGATTGGGTAAGGAGCTTTTCATAACTTTGATGGAAACAATAATGGGCTTACCTCCTTCATCAGTATGGGAGTTGAGAAGGATACTTGACTCTTTAGAAAACAGGGGTTCTCTAAATCTGAAAAACCTTTGGAATGAAGTATTCTTCGGAAAATTTAACGATCTCGTCAAGGAGGCGCTTATTAGAAGGTTGACGGTCTTAAAAGAAAGCGGTCTATTCAGCGATGAGGCAACAGATCTCGATAAACTACTTAGAGAGGTTTCTGATAAAGCTATAGTGATAAACCTAAGAGGTCTCCCAAAACCTTTCAGGCAACTGATTGTTGAAACGGTGCTTAACAAAGTTGTTAAAATGCTTGAAGACGGTGAAATAAAGCCATTATTCCTATTTGCCGAAGAAGCTCAATCTTATTTAGATGAAAAAACCTGGGAAGACTATATAACCAGGATGAGACATATCGGGTTGTCGGTTGTCTTCATAACCAATGAGCCTGATAGCTTAATGAAATTCGTATACAGACAGGCTGATAATTGTTTTATATTCAGCCTGATGAATGAAAACGACTTAAGCTATATTTCGAAAATGTCTAAGATAGATGCAGAGTCTTTAATGAGTCTCGTTCCTACACTTCCAGTCGGAAAATGCCTGGCATTCGGAAACGTTACAAACAATATCCCAATGGTACTTAGTGTTGAAAAAGAGAACGTGTTTAGGACAGGAGGTACTAGAAAGGTCCTATTAGAAGCTGTTTCTAGAAACTAAAAACCTCTAGCCCACCATATTTTGCTCTGGATCCTAGTTTATCGTTTATCCTAATAAGCCTATTATATTTCGCAGTTCTCTCTCCTCTACATGGTGCTCCAGTCTTTATCTGGCCAGCGTTAAGGGCGACAGCAATGTCAGAGATGTAAGTATCTTCTGTCTCCCCAGACCTATGGCTTACTATAACTCTATATTTATTCTCAACCGCAGTCTTAAAAGTATCTAATGATTCTGTTAATGAGCCACATTGATTTAGCTTGAAAAGCAGAGCGTTTGCAGCACCGTTTTTAATACCGTTAATAAGCCTCTCCCTATTTGTTACGAAAAGGTCATCGCCAACTATCTGTACTCTTGAACCTATTTTCCTAGTTATTTCCGCAAAGGATTTGAAATCGTTTTCTTCAAATGGATCCTCTATTGATTTCAACTTGAATCTTGAAGCCAATTCAACATAGTAATCTAAGAGTTCATCACTAGTAAGGCTCTTGCCGTCTATCCTATACTTGCCAGATGAGGAATCGTAAAATGAAGATGAGGCAGCATCTATGCCGAGGAACACTTCGGTTGGAGAATAACCTGTCTCCTCAATTGCTGTAGAAAGTAGTTCCAGGGCTTGCTCAGTAAGGTTAAGAGGCGGTGCAAAGCCGCCTTCGTCCCCAACGTTTATAGACGACCTTCCGTATTTTTTAACTATCACGTTTTTGAGAGTCTGGTAGATTTCAACACCCGCTCTTAATGCGCTTGGGAAATCCCTAAAGCCAGCGGGTATTATCATAAACTCCTGTATGGATAAGTCGTTACCCGCATGTTTTCCACCGTTTATTACATTCATTAATGGGACTGGAAGAACTACGCCCTTGTTTTCTCCAAGATACTCGAAAAACTCCATCTGGCTAGCCTCAGAAGCCGCCAGAGCATTGCCCAGAGAGACTGCTAGGATAGCATTTGCTCCCAATTTAGACTTGTTAGAAGTCCCATCGAGTTCAAGCATCTTGCCGTCTATCTCACGCTGATTTCTAGAATCTAGACCAACTAATGCTGGACCTATTACCTCGTTGATGTTTCTAACAGCCTTAGAAACACCTAAACCATGGAATCTTTTCTCATCCTTATCTCTTAATTCAACAGCCTCGTATTTTCCGGTGGAGGCACCAGAAGGCACTCCAGCTCGGCCTACGCTTCCACCTTCGAGTTCAACGATCGCTTCAACAGTTGGGTTGCCTCTTGAATCTATTATTTCTCGTCCCCAGACTTTTCTTATCTTAAACATGCTCTCTGCCATTCTTACAAAGGGGTTATATCAGCTTGATTTAAGGTTTGCTCACAATAATGCTGGTAGTATGAATTCTGCAAAGAAGGCTATTATCAGTGCTCCATATATCAAGTCTCTACCCAAGTACCTGTTTATTTTGGTTACGTAGAGTATTACTCCTACCACAGCCATGGGAACGTAGATCATAGACAGTATGCGTAACGATGCCTGTAATATCATGTTTGAAAATATTGAAACAGTTTTCTCAATAGAGTTTATAATATTTTCGAGGAGCCTAGTAAACCAGTCAGAACCTAGGTTTTGCCCGCTATCTTCAAGTAAAGGTGTGAGATGGCTTAGTATGTTTTCAAGCATTCTCATTTTCCCTAATACGAGTTTAGTTAATAGACTTTTAAGCACCAATATGATTAGGTTATGAGGCTTCTTCTTGAAGTACTTGATACTTACTCATCCTGTTCAACAGGGATTTTACATCTGCTTCTCTAACCTTTACCTTACCTCCTGCAGCTTCTTCAGCAAACTTGATTATCATTGGTAGGTACTTACGGTAAACATCAAGCCTCTTTCTTTCTCTTTCGATGTTTCTTTTCCTTGAGAGATAGGAAGATATTTCTCTGCAAACATTCCTCAACCCATTTAAAATCTCTCTTTCAATCTCAGGTCTATCTGCAACGTACTCTTTTCCGACAGTTTTATAGGGTATTTTCGTTGAACATATGTGTACAATTATCCTGACAGGGTCTATTCTTGGATCGATCTTATAACGTTTCCAATTCATTAGCCTATTAACAACCTTATAAGCCACATCGTTAGCTTCATCGTAAAGAAGTGGAATCCTATTTGCATATCTGAATATTATTGGGGTCCCGTCTGGAGGCGGCGTTATCTTGCCTCCATATGCTATTCCAACTTCAACTATAAACGGATGTCCCGAATATGCCTGTGGCTTCCTGCTCTCTACTGCTAATATCTCTGGTTCAAGCTCTTTTTTAATCCCCTCTTTTAGAAGCTCTTCCCCTATCGGGGAGAGGACGCTTGCATCAGGAGGCAAGAAACCATCGTAATTTTTCAGAGTTTGTGTAAGCCTTACAATATCGTCTAATCCAAGCTTCCCAACACTATCGTTAGGTGATAAATTAAGTTGTTCCAATATTTTCTTAGCTGTTTCCTTTCCCACTCTATGAAAACTATTTGTTAAGAATGAAAGTAGATTTCTCTTCTTATTTTCTTCAATAAGCCTCTTCACCATTTCAACATCTACACCGTGAGGATGTGGCAGGGTCTCTTTAGGCGGATTAGGCATTTTAAGAGTGCTTCTGGAAAATCTGATCAACCTGCCATAAGTATCTACTAACGTAATGTTACTGTAGGGTGCAACTAGGGCGCTGAGCTTAATGTATTCGAGTATTTTTGGGAAGGCTCTGAAATAATCACCTTCAAGAGTAAAGCTAACGATAGTGCCATTCCATTTAGTAGGATTGGGTTTTTCCTTCTTCTCCAGAACTATGGGCTCATTCTTCTTAATGTCTATCATTATTTTGAAGAAAAAGATTTTTTTCTGGTAGCCAACAGTTACTTCAAGAGGATTATTAGTAGTTATCTGCCCATATAGATAGGCCATTTTCCCTCCTAGTCCAAAAGTTCCCCGGGATTGTATCAACGTGTATTTAGACCCAAAGAGTATTTTACCGAATGCATTTGGAATGTGTTCTGGAGGTATACCTCCACCATTGTCGGCGATTTTTATCCTGACGATATTCTTCTCGCTATCTGCCTGACCTTCAATATTTAGAAAGAGAATTATGTCTGGAAGTATTCCTCTCGCTTCACATGCGTCTAGAGAATTTTCAACAAGCTCCCTAACGGCTGTATAGAGTGCCCTTACAGGATTCGAAAAACCAGCTATATCCCTATTTCTATAGAAGAAGTCGGCAGGGCTTATCTCTTTAAACTTCCCCTCCGAACTCATCTTCTGTCAACTCACTCCTGCTTATCCAGAGCCCCTTTTCTAACGCCTTCCTTTGTGTCTCTAAATAGCGGAATACCGTACTAAATTGCGAACCCTCAAGTATCTTAAGAATAGTCCTATAGGCTATCTCACAGTTCTCCTCACTTCCGATTATTCCAACGTTATACTTGTAAATTGCTATCTTAACATCCGCGAGCTTTTCAATTTTCTTCCAAACCCTTCCACCACTTCCAATTATCCTTCCCTTAAGAGTTTTCATCCTTTCTGATGACTCATTTGCAAAATCTCTAAGATCAATCTTTCTTAATACTAAGCTATCGTCTAAGAGCCTTAGCGCATCTTCTCCGGAAAACCCACAGGATATTGCTTCAGCGATCTTCTTAAGCTTAAAGTATAATTCAGGATTTTCTGCACTATACTCCACTTTAATTAAACCATCAGGCTGGATGTGAATTTTCACACCTGCCTCTTCCTCAAGCCTCCTCTTAATTTCACCATTCTTACCTATTAATACTCCTATTCTCTCTTGCGGGATATCTAGGAAGAGGACATTAACCAATTCTCCTGATAACCTCCTCTACTGACACTTCTTCAGTAATCCATCCCTTTCTTATGAAGAACCTATTTATATTTTCAATATCCCTTCTTAAGAACTCTTCTGCTAGGGGGTGTGTTACGGGGACTGCCTGAGAAACGTCAATAATAAAAGGCTTACCGCTCCAGATCATTATGTTGTATTCGCTCAAATCAGCATGGATAAGCTTTGCCTTACTATAGCTCTTGATTATGAAGTCGATTATTTGCTCATATATTTCATGAGGATTATCGAGTTCAGGTAATTCCTTTAAGAGAGGTGCTCTCTGGCCGTTTTCACCGATAAACTTCATTATCAAAATGTTCTTTTGAACCAACATAGGCTTGGGAACGAGAAGCCCCGCGTTATACAGCGTATCTAAATTAGCGTATTCTTTTCTAGCCCACGTATACACCAGCGACCTGCTATCGCTTTTTATCCTTTCAAAACGCCTGTCTCCAATTATATACTTCAACATCATACGTCTTATTTCGGTATTAACCGTCAAGTATATTTTAACTGCAACCTCAATATTTCCCTTTGCAATCGCATGGAAAACCTTAGATTCTTTACCTGAAGATATTTCTCCATTAAATTCCTTCAAAAACCCTTTTCTCAACAACTCGTAAAGCTGCATAAGTACTTCAACATTAAATACTTCACTAAACACTTCAAAATTCTCACTTCTCTTTACCTTCATCCTCTGCAATTTTTCTATGAGCCTCTCTCTGAGCTCGAGTCTGTCAAACACTTTTTCACGAGTCATTATGCAACCTATTTTAAGGATGGGCCAGAATGTTTTTAAAACTAATCATATTACCCACTGGTCTGTTCTTCTATTTCTCCGGCAAGCTCTTTAGTGAGATATCCGTTTTTAATAAGGTAATCTATCTGTCCAACAGTGTATCTGTGAAGAATCTCTCCCCGGTCTGGTTGGAAAGACCATGGCTCGACCAAAACAATATCATTCAACTTAATCCATATCTTTCTCCTCAACTTGCCCCTTAATCTACATTGTCTAACTTTTCCATCAGAACACAATACTACCGCCCAATTTGAACCTAGGAGTCCCTCTACTCTTCCAAATAGTTGTCCCTCTGAAGGGAGTACTAGAGTTTCGGAAATTTCCCTCTCGCTATATACTTTCCTCTTTCCCAATACCGTTCTGGATTAAAAGAACGTTGCTCCCTAATAAACTATATGCCGGCCTCTTCCCACATTATAATAAAGACTTTAAAGACGTATTATCATCATTAACATTATTCCCCCAATCTCTTTAACGCTACTAGTCTTCCCAATTCCTCTTTCCAACACCGTTTTAACAATCCTGTTGCCAACTAGATTTATTGAATTAGACTTCTTAATAAGACTGAGAAGCTCTTCCTCATCCACTAGCGTACCGCCGTAAAACTTCTCTGCTACATTTATCTCTAAACCTGTTTTGTCACGGATAGTCTTACCGAGAAGCTCCATGTCACATGCTCCAAGTATTCTGGTAGTGCCAACAACGTGTTCTTTTGCATAAAAAGTTTTTCCCATTTTTCAAAGACTTTTAACAGGCGAGACCGCTCCGCAACTTAGGCAAACCAATTGTAATATACCGCGTTTCTCTTTACTAAGCTTAGTGTCTGGCCTTTTACAAATGGGGCATTCTACATAAGCCTTTATGTAATCGGATATTACCGCATCAAGTTGCTTACAGAGTATTCTGCCCTTTAAAACGTAACGTCCTTCTCCTATTTCAGAATAAGAAGTCGCCAATTTAAGGGTTAAGTATTTTAAAACATGCTTAGGGTCCCTGTTCAATATGTCTGCTATTTGATTTAAATTCTGGATTATCGTCTTATTTTTTTCGTTTATACACTCGACATTTGGCACATTTAGCCTCTCTCTACTTTCAGTTTTAGGTACTTTACTAAGTCCTCTATCTAACCACTCTAAATAGTATTTATCCATGTTATCTTTCTCTGCCACTTCTATGAGGGATTAGGAGAAACTCTTTAATAATACTTTCTGTCTGTTTGATAGAATAGACCTCGTATGGGACACATATTGATAGTTGGAAGTTCTGGTAAGGATGAGCATTTTAAAATAGACAATTTCTACAAACTACCCAAAGAGTTCCGCCCTTTTCTTAAGAAGACAATTCCGGTTTCACAAATCGACAAGCTACTTGGCTCGGAATGGAATAAGGAGAAGGTCTACTCGGTTTTAAAAAAACACAGTGTATCGCCAGTCCATTACAGCTATGGAGGTAGAGCTCCTCACGTTGCTTATGGAGTTGCGAGGCTGGAAGGCAATGCGAGACTAGTCACAACCTTTGGTAGAGACTACGATTCTCCTTACCCCGGGTTTTTTGATGGTGGCTACTACAGTCATTTGGCACGTAGCAACGTAGGTATGAAGCTTGCTATAATTGAGAATAGTAACGAGGTGGAAAATCTAGATTCCGAAACTTTAAACTCTGGAGTTTGGGTTGTTATGGATAAGACAACATCTACAATCAGCTGCATAAAAGATGAGGAGAATAACGAGTTTTTCATAATAGACGACGTTGATGGCGCAAGCGGGATCGAAAAAACCAGGCCCTTTCCTGAAGCGGAGTTTGAAAATGCCGACATGCTTTTCGTAACCTCGTCTGAAACACCATTTATGAAAAATTCAATACTAGAAGCTAGAAAAAGAGGTATTGAAGTTATTGTAGACGTAGCTTCTTACGGGGTTACTGAAGATTATGCTCGTGTAATGGTGCCAAATTCGAAGATAATACTAGGAAACAGTAATGAGATTAGACAACTAATCGACTTCTTAAAGCTTAGAGATATTAATGAATTATTCACAATTGGGTCAGAGTATCCTCATGCCGTAATTCTAGAAGATAAGCTAAACGGGTTAATAGAAATTCACTATAGAAACGGCAAGTACTCAAAGATCGGACCTGTAGAGTTTGAGAAAACAGGTAATGCAATAGGTTGTTGCGACGGTATTGCAGCGGGAATTTTAATAGGGCTTCAGAAAGGATTGTCTCTCGAGAACGCATGTAAAATAGGGCTTCTGGAAGCGTATTCCATATGGAGAGTCGAGGGCGTCCAAGAAGGAATGTTAAGTCTGGATGAATTGAAAAGACTATACCTGAAATTCTTTAAAGGAACACCTTTTTAAGTAAAAGGATTTGAAAAAGAGGTATACGAGGGATCTAAATTGACGGGTAATGCCGAGCTTGGCGAAAGAAAAATAGAATGGGCCAGCAGAAACATGCCTGTTTTAGGTAGAATTAGAGAAAGATTCTCTAAGGAGCGTCCTTTTCGGGGAATTGTCTTTTCAATAACTCTTCACGTTACTAAGGAGACTGCCAATCTCGTAGAGACTCTAAGAGATGGTGGTGCAGAAGTCTACTTGACTCCTGCAAACCCTCTTTCTACGGATGATGATGTTGCTGAAGCCCTTAAGCAAAGGGGCGTTAACGTCAGGGCTTGGAGAGGTATGAATCCAGAAGAATATTTTGGAGCAATAGATTGGGCACACTCGCATAACCCTTCAATAATCATCGATGATGGCGCGGATTCAATAGTAAGGGCTCATGAAAAGAATCTTTTTACAAACTGTAGGGTATATGGGGCTTTAGAGGAAACAACTACTGGAGTCATAAGAATCAGAGCTTTAGAGAGAGAAGGAAGGTTAAAAATACCAGTATTTTTCATAAACGAGGCGCAGTCAAAAAAGCTATTCGACAATCGGTATGGAACAGGCCAGTCAGGGATCGATGGTATAATAAGAGCCACTTCTATACTTCTTGCCGGAAAAAGAGTAGTAGTATGTGGTTATGGGCTTGTTGGAAGAGGGGTTGCAAGTAGAGCACGCGGTTTCGGAGCATCAGTAATAGTTACTGAAACTTCACCTATAAGGGCTCTCGAAGCAGTTATGGATGGTTTTACAGTAATGCCGATACTTGAAGCAGCTAAAATAGGCGATGTATTCATAACTGCAACCGGTAATATTAAGGCGATTCCCTACGAAGCAATCCTTCTAATGAAGGATGGTGCAATACTTGCTAATGTGGGTCATTTCGATGTTGAAATAGATGTTGCAACGCTTTACAAGGAGGCGAAGAAAATTAGTGAGATTAAACCTTTTGTGGAAGAGATACTTCTTCCAAATAACAAGAGGGTGTACTTGCTTGCAAAAGGTAGGGTTGTAAATCTAGTGCTGGCGGAAGGACACCCTCCGGATGTGATGGATATGAGCTTCTCGAACCAGGCCTTGGTTTCAGAATATCTCGTTAAACACAAGGACCTTAAGATCGGGGTTTACAATGTGCCCGAGGAAATAGATATTAAGGTTGCATCAATGAAGCTTGAAACAATGGGCATTAAGATAGATGAATTATCTGAAGAACAGAAGAGATATTTGTCTTCATGGAGTCTCTAAGCGTCTTCAAGCAGGTCCATTACCCTTCCACTATCTAAGTCTTCTTCTAGAACTTCTCCAATCAGGAAGTTTGGCTTACTCGATACTATACGTACATATACGAAACTTCCAATTTTAACAGGTTGCTTTAAGACTATCGGCTTGTAATAGATGTTTCTGGCTATGAAGCTCCCGGGGATTGTACCAGTTTCATCAACAAGTGCCACTCCTTCCCAACCTATCCAAGCTCTATTCATCTCTTCTTTAATGTCCATCCCAACCTTAGAAAGAGTCCTGCTCCTCATTGAAACTACCTCGGTAGGAAGTTTCTGAAGTTTAGATGCTGGAGTATTCGGTCTGGGATAAAATTTCGAGATGTTCAGAAAATCCGGCTTAACCTCTCTTACTATTCTTAAAGTTTCTTCAAAATCATGGTCTTCTTCCGTCGGATATCCGACTATTATATCTGTTTCAATAGATATTTTAGGAATCCCTGATCTTAGTTTCGAAACGATTTTTATGAAATCCTCTACAGAATATCCCCTGTTCATGTCTCTAAGAACCTTATTGCTTCCGCTTTGAAGCGGAATATGTATAAATTTGAAGAACCTTTTTTTCTTGAATACTCCTACAAGCGTATCAAGGTTTCTTAAGATTCCTATAGGATTCATCATACCAACCCTAACTAAAAAAATTCCATTAATCCTATCAACATTCTCAAGCAGTTCGACTATATTACTTCCTATATCTAAGCCGTAAACAGAATTATCTTGAGAAGATAACCAAATTTCCCTGGCTCCTTCTTCGATATGTTTTCTAATGGCTGAAACAATTTCATCAATGCTATAGCTCCTTAATTTTCCTCTAGCAAACCTGGTTGCACAATAGCTGCAAGCCCCTGTGCAACCTTGAGAAATCACTATTTTACCTATAACAGGTTTTTCTCTGATGCAAGGAAGTAGATTACTAAAACGCTCATCTTTAAGATTAACATATCTTCTTCCTTCTAAAACTTCTTGAACGGCTTTTACAACTTCCTCACCCGCTGCAGGACCTAAGACGGCTTCAACATTTCTAACCTTCATAATTCCGTCTACTCCAATTATCTTGGGTAAACATCCTGTTACAATAACCTTCTTATCATTGCTTATTGTACTAAGCTTGTGGAGTATTTTACTCTCAGTCGGTGTTTTAACTCCACAGGTATTGATCAAAACTAAATCAGCCTCAGCCTCATTGTCGACTATGGTAAATCCCTGATTAGTTAGTAGACCTGCTATTACTTCGCCCTCAGCCCTATTTACGGAACAACCATAGTTCAACAAGAATACTTTATAACTCATTTTTAACCGCCTTTTTCTTTTCGACGTTATATTGGGATAAATCAGATTGGGTATTTGATAAATGTTTTGTTAGAAATATTAAAACCTGAAAAGTAGTTGACTACTTAAAATGGAGGAGCATGCACAATCCTCGGTAAAGATAATTATGACAAGATTTTCCGTAAGTACTTAGACAGCTGTGGTTTAAGCAGTTACAGAGAAATAGTTACTTTCCAGATATGGTTTATATTGATTAAGATAAATATGTTGTTTGATAAAATATACAAAGGCGATGAGACGCGACAGATTAGAGGGTGCTAAGATTAAGGCTCCTAAATTAATATTGTTGAAAATATCAACACATTATCATTAGTCGCTTACACTAATCGTTTTTTCCAAACCCTCCTTAGAGACTAAAACATAATCCTTTAATACCCCATTTCTAAATTCTAAACTAGGGCCGGTAGTTCAGAGGTAGAACGCTGGCTTCGCGAGCCAGATGTCAGGGGTTCGAGTCCCCTCCGGTCCATTTTTCACTAGCATAATTGCGTTTCTAAGTATCATCTAAACCATATGGAATTCCAATTATTTTACGGATAAAAAGTAATAAATATCTCAGTTGTTACTTATCGAAACGATGCCTCTGTTATTAGAAAATCTGAGAATAAGAAAGCAGGACTTGATAGTAATGATAATTTTTTCCTCTGCTTTCTTTTTTATTTCAGCTTGGAACCTAGGTAAAACAAATGTTCCATTAACAACAGTCAACTTTAAAACTTCTGGAGGCGAGAGATTCTTTGTTTTTCTCAAAAATGATGAAAAAATTCTCTCAGTCAATGTATTGCTTAAAAAGACGACGGATTATATTAGCTTTACAGTATATACAGAATCTCCGGAGACATTCTTATGCGGAATGAAAACAGGTTTAGATGGTTATTTTTACTTGCCGAATATTGGTGAAGGAATTCTCAAAATTGAGATGCTGTTTGATGATGAAAGTCTCGTTGGAGATCAAGCTGGGGGTATTCCACCATATACTACAGTGACGGCTTATCCTGATGGTAAAGTTGATTCAGAAGATATTATATTCATGAATAACAGTTTAACAAGAGCCGAGAAAGTTGGAAGTTTAGACTATATGGCAGACATAGTTTCCGATAGGTCAATAGATAGTAAGGATCTGAATGTAGTATTGAAAAATCTTAATAAAACCGGAACATACATTAAGGATCTTTCAGGAGTTGTTGTCAAGTTTGATATTGGTGGTGAAAATATTCCTGATGAAAAAGGTTTTGTTTTAATCCCTCGTGGTGCAACGAAATTTAATGTTACACGTAATAACCAGCCAATAGGTGCAATGGTTACTTTCTGGAAAATAACAGAAACACGCTTAAGTGGTTACTATTGCTGGAAAAGTATTTACATAAACGCTAAAAGTAGTTATTTAGGTTTCATTGTAGGTCCTTCTTCTGGAGAGATTTGTGAAATAATAGTGGTTAACACTGAAAACAAAATTATTCCAATTAATTCGATTAAGGGCATGGGTATAAGTACTGAGATCTTGAGAAACCTCATAGACGAGCAGGATAGGGTTGAGTATCCTCCAACCTATATGTCTGAAACATATTTCGATGAGATTTACTACGTTAGGACTGCAGAAGAACATATAAAACTCGAAAACCCGTATGAAACTACGCATCCGCCATTAGGGAAACTCATCATCGCTACCGGAATTCTCATATTTGGCTATAACCCTTTTGGATGGAGAATTATGGGAGTGATATTTTCTACACTCATGATACCTGTAATTTACTTATTCAGTAAGGAATTGCTGGAAACAAGGCTTGCCGCTTTAATATCTGCATTTTTAATGTTTTTCGATTTCATGCATTTCACAATGGGTAGAATTGGAACAGTTGATACATACGTCGTTTTCTTTTCACTTCTTTCACATCTTTTCTTTTTTAAATATCTTAAAGGATGTCTGAAAAACAAAGCTGATAGTCGCTTTCTGTTTTTTGCTGTTTTATTTTTCGCTTTAGGTTTCTCTACAAAATGGATTGTTCTTTATGGCTTTATTGGTGAGGTTTTTCTTCTTGTTACATTAAGATTTAGAGAACTTTTAAAGACTGAAACTAAATGGATTTTAAGGATCAAAGAACTTATAAAACACCCGATTTCCACACTTTTCGATTCACTGGTATTTGCTATAGTAATCTACTTTATGACGTTTATTCCATATTTGCTAGGTGGTTATAGTTTGAT
>JAFNJB010000045.1:0-18131 GCA_017601245.1 Candidatus Brockarchaeota archaeon | reverse complement strand
CTTGCAATTTCAACTATTCCGTATGCTGCTACTATAATCGTGAGAATATACCAGTGGAGTAAAACCTTGTAATTATCCCAGTCCCATGGCTGGAATCTTACAAAGTTTCCTATTAGGAACAGCAATAAGTATGCCGTGTAATAAATCATAGCGTTCCTGCTAGACCTTAGAAACCCTATTAGAGTTGGTATTAAAATGAAGCCAATATTCATAAACCAGAAGTAAACTAGTATCCAGATGCTATTGAAAATCGAAGTAAAAACACTTAAAGGAGTGCTCCAATCTAAGGACGTGATTCTTCTAGTGTTTTCTTCAAGCCAGCCGACAACTGGGCCTACGAATCCTTCTCTAACTTGCGTCCTAATGACGAATATTTGTGGGAGAGCTAAAGCTATTGCAGGTATAAACAAATATATGAAAAATCTTAATCCTTTTCTGAAGAAAATTGTTATGAAAAATAGTACGAGCGATACTGCTATAAATGAATGTGGATGAATACTCGGTAAGAAACCGTCTAAAATACCGGCAAGGAAAAGTTCTCTTTTATTTTCTTCTTTTTGTATAGCATAGACCGTGAGTATGTAGATTATCAGAGAAATACCTATACCAAGCATACTTGGTCTTTGAGGCATTAGCATAACCGTTACTGGATTTCCAAAGCGTATTTCCGGCAGGGTAGACACGCCTGATCCCGAATAATCTTCCGGTAGACTTGTTATCCATTTATTGAAACCGTATCTTATAGCATCTTGAATAGCGTAAATGATTCCCATGTTTCCAGCGAAGAAGAATAGCAATGCTGAAGTTATTCCAACATACTTTCTTTCAAAAAGTCTAGTTGCTAGAGAAGATATTAAGCATAAAATTGAGACTTGTAAAAGTATATTGGGAATTATTATGCTACTCCTTAGATCAAAACCAGTTTTGATCAATATCGACGATAAGAAGTCCACTAATGGTGGATATGCCATGAGAACGTTAATCATTACTGGATATTTAGGTGGGAAATTGTTTCTTAAGGCAAAAGAGTTGACCACCGATATGTGGAAACAATAATCTCCAATTACGAAACAGGAACCGTATAGAGAACCAGAGATTTCTTTTAAAACGCATTGAATGTTTAGAGAAATAAAAGCTATTAATCCAAAAAAGATCACAAAAACCCTTTCCATATTAAAGGATATGCTCCCTTTAATTACAACCCTTTTCCTTATCATTATAGTGAGTGTTACGACAGATTAACAAAAACCCGATTCCGATTGTGAAAAAATCCAGGCTTCCATGTAGGTAAGAGAAAAGATATACGATAATTGCGGAGAATGTGTGTCCGACAATTATTGAGAAGCATATTCTCTCCTCGAAGGTGAAAATTATCCTGAGAAGTGATGTAACGGCTATGCCGAGTAAAACGCTAAAAAGCATGAAAATTCCTCCAAGGATGATTCCCAGCATTATTAACATCCGCATTTATGACCGAGCTTTATTAAATTATGTTATCGGCTAAGTAATTATGTTATGCGAATAACAGTCCATATGCTTTACAATGACCCGCTAGATTACGACAATGGTCGTTACTTGTTCTTACTTTATTTTTCTTTTGAAATTATAATGATAAAAACCGGCTTTAAAATACCGTTAACTACCACATTCTTACTCAGAAACACTTAAATAAGCGTCACCTCCTTCTATCTTTCAGACCACACCCAACGGCGTGCCCCCTGACCTTGGTATGTGCCGGGTATGAGAAGGGGACTCCCGGTGTGGTTACATGACTTTGAGGACTCGAAAGAGTCTGATGCTGTTTGAACATGTGGGGAAAGCCCACCGTCCTAAGGCCGTTACTCCCAAACCGGTTGATCCTGCCGGACCCCACCGCTATCGGGATGGGACTAAGCCATGCGAGTCGTGCGGCCCGGTCAGCGGGCAGCGGCGTACGGCTCAGTAATACGTGGTCAACCTACTCGGAGCACCGGGATAACCGCTGGGAAACTGCGGCTAATACCGGATAGGCGAGGAGGTTGGAATTACCTCCTCGTCGAAAGGCTGGGTTGACGATGCTCAACCCAGCGGCTCCGAATGGGACCACGGCCGATCAGGTAGTTGGTGAGGTAACGGCTCACCAAGCCTAAGACCGGTACGGGCCCTGAGAGGGGGAGCCCGGAGATGGGGACTGAGACAAGGCCCCAGGCCCTACGGGGCGCAGCAGGCGCGAAACTTTTGCAATGCGCGCAAGCGTGACAAAGTCATCCCGAGTGCCATCCGCTGAGGGTGGCTTTTCCACAGTCTAAAAAGCTGTGGGAATAAGGGGAGGGTAAGTCGGGTGTCAGCCGCCGCGGTAATACCCGCTCCCCGAGTGGTGGGGACTTTTACTGAGCTTAAAGCGCCCGTAGCCGGTCATGTGTGTCTCCAGTTAAATCCAGCAGCCTAACTGCTGGGCCGCTGGAGATACTACATGACTTGGAGGCGGGAGAGGCCACCGGTAGTCCCGGGGTAGGAGTGAAATCCACTGATCCCGGGAGGACCTGCAGTGGCGAAGGCGGGTGGCCAGAACGCGCTCGACGGTGAGGGGCGAAAGCTGGGGGAGCGAACCGGATTAGATACCCGGGTAGTCCCAGCCGTAAACGATGCGGGCTAGGTGTCGGTGCGGGTACGGCCTGCACCGGTGCCGCAGGGAAACCATTAAGCCCGCCGCTTGGGGAGTACGGCCGCAAGGCTGAAACTTAAAGGAATTGGCGGGGGAGCACCACAAGGGGTGAATGCTGCGGTTTAATTGGAGTCAACGCCGGGAACCTTACCAGGGGAGACAGCTGGATGAAGGCCAGTCTGAAGGGCTTGCCAGACTAGCTGAGAGGAGGTGCATGGCCGTCGCCAGCTCGTGCCGTGAGGTGTCCTGTTAAGTCAGGTAACGAGCGAGACCCCCATCCCCAGTTGCCACCGCTCCTCGAGAGGGGAGCGAGCACTCTGGGGAGACTGCCGCCGATAAGGCGGAGGAAGGAGGGGGCAACGGCAGGTCAGTATGCCCCGAAACCCCTGGGCCACACGCGGCAGATAATGGCGAGGGCAGAGGGTTCCGACCCCGAAAGGGGAAGGTAATCCCTAATCCTCGCCGTGGTTGGGATCGAGGGCTGCAACTCGCCCTCGTGAACGTGGAATCCCTAGTAATCGCATGTCATCATCGTGCGGTGAATACGTCCCTGCTCCTTGCACACACCGCCCGTCGCTCCAACCGAGTGGGTTCGGGTCGAGGCCTGATCCGATAAGGGTCGGGACGAGACCCGGGCCTGCGAGGCGGGAGAAGTCGTAACAAGGTCGCCGTACGGGAACGTGCGGCGGGATCACCTCCTACGTATAAGGACGGTGGGTCCTTAACACATGTTCAAACAGCATCGTTTTATCATGACCCTAAGCATTTCGCTTAGGCGAGTGCACGAGCTCGGTGTTAGCCGGGCTGTGAGTGCGTCACAGGCAGTTCACAGACTGTTCCAACAGGAAGCCGGGTCCGTGGCACAAGGACGCTGCCTGGTGGATGGATCGGCTCGACAGCCGATGAAGGCCGTGGCAAGCGGCGATACGCCCCGGGTAGGAGCATGCATCCTTTGATCCGGGGATCGCTGAATGGGTAACCTTTCCTAAGCTGCAAGGCTTAGGAAACACCCTCCGCAAGGGGGGTGGGGGAACCCGCCGAAAGGAAGCATCTGAGTAGGCGGAGGAAAGGAAATCAAAACGAGACTCCCTGAGTAACGGCGAGTGAAAGGGGACCAGCCCAAACCGAAACGGGCGTGGATGACACGCTCGTGATGTGGTGTTGAGGCGGGAACGTTCCCTCCAACCCGGACCGACCCGAAGGGACCTGGAATGGTCCGCCATAGAGGGTGATAGCCCCGTAGGGGGAGGTCTGGGGGAGGATGGTTCCTCAGCCTGAGTACCATAGCTCGGATATGCTATGGGAAGCAGGGAGCCAGCTGCTTCCAAGGCTAAGTACTCGTCGAGACCGATAGCGCACCAGTACGGTGACGGAAATCTGAAAAGTGCCCCGGAAGGGGGGTGAAAAGCGCCTGAAACCAGGCAGCTATAGGCGTGCATGGCCCGAAAGGGTTACTCCCTTCAAAAGCGGGGGCTGGAGACGGCCTTCCGCGATGAAGGGTACCGGGGTCATGCGATCCGTCTTGAAACACGGGCCGGGGAGTTTACCGTCATGGCGAGCTTAAGAGGCTTCAAGCCTCGTAGGCGTAGGGAAACCGACTTCGCGCACAATCCCGTAAGGGGTTGGAGGCGAGGGGTGTTAAAAGCGCCCTTAGTCATGGCGGTAATACTAGAAACCGAGCGATCTAGCCCTGGGCAGGGCGAAGCCAGGCGAAAGCCTGGTGGAGGCCCGAAGGGGTGCTGACGTGCAATTCGTTCCTCTGACCTGGGGCTAGGGGACAAAAACCAATCTAGCTCGGTGATAGCTAGTTCCCTCCGAAGTGAGTCGCAGCTCAGCCCGCCCGGAGGTTGCATGCTGGGTAGAGCACTGATCGAGTGGTAAGGGCTCGAGAGGGCCCGCCACTCTTTCAAACTCCGAACCGGCATGCTCCTGAGAAGGGCGGAGTGGGGTTCCGCGGGTTAAGCTCGTGGACCGAGAGGGGAGCAACCCAGACCAGGGTTAAGGTCCCCAAATGCCAGCTAAGTGTCAAACCAAAGGGCGTCCTGCCTCTTAGACAGCCGGGGTGTAGGCTTAGAAGCAGCCATCACTTAAAAAGTGCGTAACAGCTTACCGGCCGAGAGGCAGGGCCCCGAAAATGGACGGGGCTCAAGCTGGCTACCGATACCCTGGAGCACGCTGCTGTGCAGCGTGTCTGGTAGGAGGGCGTTCGGCTTGGGGAGAAGCTGGACCGTGAGGTCCAGTGGACCGAGCCGAAGTGCAGATCCCGGTGGTAGTAACAGCAAAGTTGGGTGAGAATCCCAACCGCCGTAAGGGCCAGGGTTCCCCGGCAATGCGTCGTCAGCCGGGGGTTAGTCGGTCCTAAGGCCTGCCCTTAACACGGGTAGGCCGATAAGGGGAAGCCGGTTAATATTCCGGCACCAGGCAGGTACGTGCGGCGACGCTAGGCTCAGGGGCCGACGGCTTGGGATAGGGTGAGCAGGGTTGCTGCCCTGTTTAACCGTTCAAGCCTGGGGAGTGCCGTAAAGGCGAGAACCAGGTGAAGACGGGAATAGCACGCCATTAGGCGTGTTCACCCGAGTCCTAGGCCCACGGAAAAGGTCCCTGAGAAGGATCCTGCCTGACCGTACCGAGAACCGACACAGGTGCCCCTGGGTGAGGAGCCCAAGGCGTGTCGGGGGTAATCCATGGCGAGGGAACTCGGCAAATTGGCCACGTAACTTCGGGAGAAGTGGTGCCTGAAGCCGGGCCGTAAGGCTTGGCTTCAGGTCGCAGTGACAAGGGGGTCCCGACTGTTTACTAAAAACATAGGGAACCGTTAGCCCGAAAGGGTTTACACGGTTCCTGAATCCTGGCCAGTGGCGGTACCTGAAACCCGGGTACAACCGGGCTAAGGGCCGCTAAACGCCGGGAGTAACTCTGACTCTCTTAAGGTAGCCAAATGCCTTGTCGGGTAAGTTCCGACGTGCATGAATGGATCAACGAGGGCCCCACTGTCCCCGCCTGGAACCCGGTGAACCCACGTAACGTGGACGAACAGTCCACGGACTCCCAGCGGGAAAAGAAGTCCCTGTGGAGCTTTACTGCAGCCTGTCGTTGTAGCGGTGGTTCCGGTGCATAGCGTAAGCGGGAGCCGCTACCAGGCCCATTCCTCCGGGGATGGGCTGAGGCGCCAATGAAACACCGCTCATCGGAACTGCTGCTACTCATCTGGGCGTAAGCCTGGAAACAGCGGCAGGTGGGCAGTTTGGCTGGGGCGGTCCCCCCTTGAAAAGATATCGAGGGGGCCCAAAGGTCGGCTCAGGCGGGTCAGAACTCCGCCGTTGAGGGCAAGGCCAAAAGCCGGCCTGACTGGTTCTCGCACATCAGGAGAACCAGGGGCGAAAGCCGGGCCTAGCGAACCTTCGTGTCCCCACAGCTGGGGGCCGAAGCTGGCAGAAAAGTTACCCCAGGGATAACAGGCTCGTCGCGGGCGATAGTTCCCATAGACCCCGCGGTTTGGTACCTCGATGTCGGCTCTTCCCATCCTGGCGGTGCATAAGCCGCCAAGGGTAGGGCTGCTCGCCCGTTAAAGGGGAACGTGAGCTGGGTTTAGACCGTCGCGAGACAGGTCGGACTTTATCTGCTGGGAGTGCTGGTCGCCTGAGGGGAAGATGTCCTCAGTACGAGAGGAACTGGGCGTCGCGGCCTCCGGTCTACCGGTTATCCAGCCGGGTAGACGCCGGGCAGCTGCGCCGTTGCGGATAAGGGCTGAAAGCATCTAAGCCCGAAGCCGCTCCCGAAAATAGGCGACCAACCTGGAGCATAAGGCTGGGCAACCAGCCGGCTCCAGTCGAGGGCGGGAGTAGAAGACTCCGTTGATGGGGCGGGGGTGTAAGCACCAAGGGTTCGCCCGAGGTGTTCAGCCCGCCGCTCCCAATAGCCCGAGGTACACGGTAACCCGCTTCCAGTTGGAACAGGTGAAAAACTGCCTGTGACGCTTCGCAACGTTTTTAAAACGATTCTTCCAATTCTTAACGGAGACAGGGAGGAAGTTGAAGGACGGGTTTCGGGCCCCATGTGGGCCTGAGGAAACTCCCTTCTTGATGCGGGTACTACAGCACCGTAAGGTGCAGGGGGAGACCCCTGGGCTGAGACAGAAACGAAGCCCGTCTGGGGAGATGGGTATGAAGAACTCAGACGACTCTCAGAACGGGCATGAAACGTGCTCAGCCTGTAGCAAGCAAGGCCAAACGGATCAGATGAGCAACCCGCGCGATGATCGGGTGGGCCGCTTAGTCGAATCCCGTCTCAAACAGAAAAGGGGTTACTCTCAACATCCTCCCTGTCTCTACGCGCTCCACTTACGTGAGGATGATCCTAAGAAATGCACAGTGCTTATTCTTAAAAAACATGGCATGATTAAAGTATTCTCAAAGATATCGATGATACCGAGACGTTCAATAATCCTGAATCCAGAATCGCGAGTCGTATTGTCTCCAGGAGATAGGGCGATTGCCCTTAAACATGGAATTACAGTTATAGATACTTCGTGGAAATCCCCAGATAATAAAATATTTCACATTCTTAAAAATCCTTTTCAGAGACGTCTTCCCCGCCTACTTGCGGCAAATCCGATTAACTACGGGACGCCTGAGAAGCTCTCAAGTGCTGAAGCTCTTGCAGCCGCCCTTTTCATAATTGGCTTCCCAGAGTATGCTATGGAGATTCTTTCGAAATTTAAATGGGGTATGAGCTTCATAGAGTTGAATAAAGATTCTATTCCTACTTTAGCTCATCAAGAGTCTTTACAATAATATTCGTAGGCTTCTTCTCTACAGAGCCTATTCTTTCACCGACTATCAGTTTCACATCCTTTTCAAATGCAAGGTCGAGAAGCCTCTGTGAAACTATTCCATCGAAAACTATTCCTGCAACATTATCTAGCTCATTAAGCCTTTGGAAAAGCTGACTGACAGGTATTTCTTCAATGATTTCTCCTTCAGGATCCAGCAATACTGCCATAAAGGTTTCCTTAATCTTATTTTTAAGCTCACTAGCCTTATTCAGAAGCTTATCTGGGACGATTTGCCTTACTTGTGCATGAGTAGCTAAATAAGTCTTCAGATCCACTCTCTTACTGATCAAATCCAGGATTTCAATTGGTTTCATATCCTCAACTTCCATCCCTTGAGGTGCCTTACTGACATAATCGATCTTTGCCCCTCTTCTAAGAAGTTCCCTTACAATCATGTCTCCAACCCTATCCCCATCGGCAAGGACAGTGACTTCTTTCTTCTTATGAGTCAGATTTATAACGTACTGGGGAATGTTAACACCGTTCGTTGCAACAACGTTTTTAATCCCGGTTCTAAGAAGAGCTGTCAAATCAGCCCTCCCTTCTACAATGAATAATGTGTCGCTTGATTCAGCCTCTGGACCACCTTCCACCTCGGGTGCTAGGCTTACTATCCTGCCAACTTCACTAGCTTCACTAACCTGACTCAGCATTTGAATGACTTCACTTCTCTGAGAAGCAGTCCATCTTTGCATTATGTCCTTAGCCCTTTCCATAACCTTCTTCCTCTTCTCTTCTCTCACATCCTCAAGTTCGAGGAGCTTGAACTTGGCATCGTAAGGCCCAACTCTATCTATGCTTTCTAAGGTTGCTGCTAAAAGTGCAGCAGTAGGCTGGTCTAGGTTATTAGGTATGACTACTATTCCCACTGTCTTTTTATCTTCTATTCTTAAGTCTACATCTATCCTACCAAGCTTACCGCTCTTC
The DNA here is from genome assembly GCA_017601245.1 of Candidatus Brockarchaeota archaeon. GTDB lineage: Archaea > Thermoproteota > EX4484-205 > EX4484-205 > JAAOZP01 > JAAOZP01. The sequence continues at coordinate 9,726 of JAFNJB010000045.1, read as the reverse complement.
TGGAGTTTCTTAAGGTCGAGGATGTCTCCAAACAGACCTTCAGTCTGTCCGAATATCGCTCCTATTACATCATGCTTCTGTGGGAATCTTCAAATACGAAGATCCTTTCCACAACCCCCTCGACCACGAACTCCAGTTTTACAATGTACTTTGAAATAGGAGCGGGTTGCTCAGCTCCCATTTCCAACACCTCTTTCACCATTTTTATGGATAGATAAGTATCCTCTCTTCATAAGCATCGGATTCCTAACGCGTTTGGAAATATAAACTTTTTATTCGGGAGTTGCTTTGGTTAGTCAGCATTTGCCGTCGAGGAAAGCCCTCAATAGAAATATTGTTTCAAAATTGGATTCCATAAATAGGATAATAGAGGATTTAAACAACCAGGACCCTGGACAAATAATAGTTGTGGAGGGCTCTAGGGATAGGGATGCATTGCTTAGGCTCGGTGTTAAAACTAGGATAATGACGTTAAGGAGCTTTCTTAGACTAGCTAGTACAGACTTTCTTGAAAAAGAGGGGCTGACGGAGATAATTGTTCTAACAGACTTTGATAGGAGGGGGAAATTCTATAGCAGGGTTATAAAGAAGATTTGTTCAGGCAGAGCCAAGGTAAATACAGAATACAAGTATAGGCTTAAGAAATGCTTGGGAAACTGGATTAAAGATGTAGAGGGGATACCGAGCTTTCTTAGTAACAGTTTCGATTTAAGGCTTAAAAGAGTTTAAGCTCGGCCTGACTTCCTTTTTCACAGCGCGCGTATTGCGCGCTCGAAGGACTCTTAAACCGAGCTGGTTTTTTAGCCGTCCTGGGTCCTCCTCCCTCACAGCGGAGCTTAGCTCCGGGCTCGGTTAGATCCGCTTTCGGACGGCCCATTTCAAAAAGAGCTTAAGGAGTTTTTAAATTTTCTCCTTCTTTAAACGTCCCTCTTCATCTATTTCCCCAGCTCTAATCCTTGAGCTGGAAATGGGTCTTAAATCCTCAGCTTCAAGTAACGGAGCAAGGAGTATTTCTAATGGGAGCAGACCTTTTTCAACCCTCATTTTGTTTATGAGAATACTATTATTGAGAGTGTCTGAGGTGGATATTAGAGTACCTTTTTCAAGACTCATAGAAGGTCCTGCAAAATCATCCAGCTTAAAGATCTCGAAGTCGACGTTTTTTTCTCTAAGAAATTTCAATATCTTCTCCGATCTGAGTTTAAAAGGTTCTACGTCATGATGTTTTTTAGCTGCAAACTCATCTGATGTAATTCCTAGGATAATCTTTTTTCCCAAAAAGGTTGCAAAACCCAAAAGTAGCCTATGTCCCCTGTGAAACCTGTCAAAAGTCCCTCCGAGAATGACAATTTCCCTCATACTCGCTTTTTAAATCATTATTGAAAACCATTTAAAGCATTTTCGATGCATTGGCTTTAGCATTGAACGAAGATGAGATGGAGAAATACTTGGCTGCGGGCGAGATAGCTAGAAAGGTTAAGAAAGAATCGCGTAAATGGGTTAGAGAGGGAGTGTCCTTATTAGACCTATGTGAGAAGATAGAGAGTCGGATAGTGGAATTAGGCGGATCACCAGCTTTTCCCTGTAACATTTGCGTCGATGAAATTGCGGCACACTTCACTCCCCCGCCCGGTTTTACTGGTAGTATACCGCAAGAGGGGCTTGTTAAAATCGATTTCGGAGTGCACGTAGATGGTTACATAGTGGACACTGCTTTCACCATCCCGCTTTCGCCGAGGGATAGGGAAATGGTAGAAGTTGCAGAAGAATGTTTACTAAAGGTCTCTGGAATACTGAAAGCGGGGATTAAAATAAGCCAGATTGGAGAAATAGTGGAGAAGTTTGCAAATTCTAAGGGCTTTAAAGTAATAAGGAATTTAACGGGACACCAGGTAGATCGTTTCAATCTCCACACAGGTTTTTCTATACCAAACGTTAGAATATTCAGTACTGAGAAGTTTAGAAAGGATATGGTTGTTGCAATAGAACCCTTCATAACTATTGCCGATGGTTCTGGTGAAGTGGGAGAAAGTGAAGAGGCTTATATCTATCGTTTTAAATATCTATCTATGAACTATACTGGCGAATTCGGTTCTCTTGTTAAAAAAATACATAATTCTTTTAAAACATTACCATTCTGCGAAAGGTGGATAATGAGTCAGTTTAGAGAAGTTGGCAGAGATTTCTTAAAAAAAGTACTCGAGAATTATAGAAAAAACTTAATGCTTTATCCCGTTCTTATAGAAAAGAATGGGAAAAAAGTAGCGCAGGCTGAAGACACATTCCTAGTGCTTGAAGACTCGGCCATAAACCTTACTTCAGGAGAGGTTTAGGGTTTTTCTTCCTGCGTTCCCCTGTCTAAGTATATCGCAGTAATAAGCATTCTGCTTTCAGAGCTTTTCTCAGGATCCTTAGAGCACTTAGGACATTCTTCTCCTTGTCCATAAACAAAATCCCCTTCACGGAATGGTCTGACATTCTTATAGTTACACTTTAAGCATTCTTCGACAGTTACGACAGTCATCCTTCTACTTTTCAAAATTTTCTGAACACCGACTTGATACCTTCTTATCATGTAAAATGTTACGATCAGTCCCATTATACCGCTTGTTACAAACAAGGTATTGGTCAAGTTGTCTTCTTTACCCACTCCAGCTATACCCTGGAATAATAGTATTAACGAGAATAGGATTATTAAGCCAAGTAAGAAAAAGTAAAATGGGATTAGAAAACCTACTGAACTCTTTTCCATATTTCCACCTCCTATTGGGCTATACCTATCGTATTACCCACTCCTATCACCATTACGGTATCGCCTTCAGAAGATTTCTCAATAATCCTCTGCATAAGTATTTTGCAAGCCTCCTCAACTCCATTAAGAACTTCCTTAGTCATCGGTGTTATTGCTTCCTTTAAAGACATTTTTATGATCATCCCATATAGCGGTATAGATTTCTTTGTAGCAACTTCTTCAATCTTGTATTTCTCAGTGCCTATGCCTCCGATAATTGCTCCAACCCCCTCAGCTATACTCCCAGTTTTTTCGCCTTCGAGCTTAAGCCCAGCATCCACCATGAAAATAGTCTTAAAATTCTCAGTTTCACTCAGCTTCATCAATGCGTCTCCCGGTGTTCCAACAGCTCCTCCTGGGCCTTTGGCCTTCATGAAATAAACACGTCTCCCCTCAATGTTTTTCACAGTATATACGTTGTCTTTTTCAATTTCCTTAATCTCTCCTCCTCTCATTAAGCGGGCAGCGACTAATGCGCCAGCACCATCTCCCACAGGCTGACCGCTGGAGAAAGCCTGTATAGCGCCCAGGTATGCTTCAGCTTCCATTAGGACTTGTGGAAGAATCGCTTGTAGCTGTATTATCAGTATGTAACTTGAGGTTTTCTTGCTTAGGATATAGTAGTGTCTTATTACTTTATAGTAGTAGTTTAAGGCATAAGATGCTTCGAAAAGATTCATTATGTTTAAAACCTGACCGTCGTCAAGCTCTGGAATTATCTGTTTAATTTCACTCCTAATCCTATTCTCAGCGGTCTTAATTATATGGTCAAGTTTCCAGACTACTCCTGCAGGATCCATGTCTACAGGTGGGACTGTTACAAACTCTAGGAAATTGTCCATGAAACGATTTATCTCCTCTTTATTGTACTTCTTCAGCTTCTCCTTAGTAAACCTGACAGACTCATCCCTCATAATTCGGAGTCTTTCAAGAGCGTATTCTATGTCCCTTAAGCGTATGAGCATCTGTATCTTCTCTCCCCAGAAGATGAGTATTAGGAACATTACCATGTAAATTATGCTGATTATCTGGCTAATCCCCGTATTATCCTGTCCGGTGAATAAGACTAGGGGCATCTACGTAAAGCCGCTACTAGGTTAGAATATTTAAGCCTTTAAAGAAGCTTTAACCACAGTTAAAGCTTGGTGAGGGGGTTACCAGCTTTCAAACCTCGCGTGGCCGAAGACCACACTACTGTTTGAAACGGGGCTGTGTTTAACTTCCGTGTTCGGAATGGCTCCGCGGGGTTGCCCCCTGTACGGGTGTTTCCACAGCCCCTATGGCCGGTAACCCCAAGAGAAATGAAAAAGCCCTTCTTATTAAATTTTTTCATGAGCTAAAGATAGAAACTTCTGGATCTGGATCCACATATGCAGCTTTCTTCAATAATCGGATATATTCTTCCGCAGCATGCACACATCGTAGTGGGATTATGTATCAATATGCCTGATTTATTGGTTTTTTTAATTTCCTCAAACTCATCTAGGCTTTGGAGCAGTATTACATTAGACTCTTGAGCCAGACTCTTAAGCTTAGATTCTAGTTTAAACCATTCTTCAAAGGGTATATTCCTGGGCACTAGGTTTATACGCTTCTCTTCGCTGACGCTTCCCTTTCTAAACCTTCTCTCGGCTTCTTCATGTCTTATCAAACTTGTAATAATCCTATTGCCTTTGCCAGAGGCCCTCATAATGGCCTCATTAATCTTCTTAAATATTTTTTCAGCCTCTGAAACAATATCGGGAATATTTTGTGAGTTACAGATTTTCTCAGAAACGTCATAAAGGCCCATCAGCTCTATTGCAAAAATACCGTTTTCAACAATGAAATAGGGCTCGCCGTTTGCAGAGTCGGACAATAAGGGGATCCTTCTACTCTCTATGAAGCTCTTCAAACTCTCTTTTTGAAGCCTAAAAGCATCCGTTGTTTTACAAACTATTTCCTCAACGCTTCCGATAAAAGCATCCTTATCCAAAGAAGCCTTTTCAAAAATAAGAGGAAGATTGAGACTTATTGATCCAAGCAAGCCGGTCCTCACATAATCTTCATGATCGTTCTTGAGCATTAGCAGGTGGTGAATTGGAAACGCTTTTTGAGAATTAGCCAGAAAGAGTGCTCCTCCGGCATTCAAATATTTAACAAGTTTATTAGAGATTTTTTCAAGAACTTCCATATCATACTTGATGAATGAAATTGAAAAGTTAGATAAAACGGTTTTTTCGGCTAGTTCCTCTATGTATCCAAAAAGTTCTAAAACCAGGTTTTCCTTAACGTGTTTCAAAACAATATTCCACTTCTTATGGCTTAAAACAATGCTGGATATCAATTCCCTATCAATCCTTAAACCATCATCTTCTAATACGAGGCTATTGGCATCGGATGATGCATTACTCAACTCATTTACTAATTTGTCTGCAATAATTTTAAATGAAGATGATTTTTCTATTATGGGTATATGTGAATGAATCTTTATCAGACTTAGGCTTGTAAGCGAATGTACAGGTTCTTCAGGCTTAAACATAAAGCTCGATAAATGATTTATGTTAATAACCCCTCCCAGGTGTATGTCGCCTATTTCCCTAGGCAATTTCATGAGGAAAGTATATTGTTTCATAACTTCTTCTCCAGCATCCTTAATAACATCGTCTATGCTACGTCTTAGGGAAATCAACTCATTAACATCGTGAACCGGTATTCCAAGCCTCGTTAATCTATGCCTATAGTTTTCCATCTTCTTTTCTAAAAGGATCGCGTTAACATACTCTCTGATTAAGGGGGCTGTTAAATATCTTATTCCTAATGAATAAAGCCTTTCCTCTATTTCCAAGGATATTGCCTCAGCAGCCTCTTGCTCCATCCCAGCTTCTCTTACCAGACAATCTTCAATTCTCTTCCTGTCAAAAAGTTCGATTGAAGAATCAGTCCTCCTAACCAGAAGAATATTCTCCTTCTTTCTTAGAGATTCGAAAAGAGTCATAGCAAGATTCAAAACATCCTTCCCAAGAGGAGTTATGGCGTAAATCTTGTTCTCAGTCCTATATTCTACCAAACCATTCTCCATAAGCTTGCTCAAATGATATGCAAACTTTCCTGCATCATTAAACCTATCAAGCTTAGCCATTTTCATTAACTCGCTGTATCTTTGCGGCCCCTTCTCTAAGATTTTCAGTATTTCAACTCTAATCGGAAAACCTAACGCTTTGAAGATTTCACTTAATTCTCTGAAACCTCTATCTTCTTCTTTTTCCATTTTTAATATTATATCAACCTGCTTTTACAAAGTATTTTAACTTTAAGCAGAGTAACCGTCAAATTGTTAGAAAACGCTTCTATTCTAAATACGGAATTAGTTGCTTTGATGTTTCAATGGTTCGCTTTATATTTTTAAACCTCTAGAAAATGTAATGTATAGGTGAGGAGAGGCGAAATACTTTTAAAAATCCTTGTCAAGTAATGGATATTGAGGGGGTATGGGCTAAAGGCGAAGCCGGCTAACTTGGTAGGCTCCGCGGCTCGGGCCCGCGTGATTCCGGTTCGAATCCGGATACCCCCATCGTATTTTTAATGAAAATACTACCTAAATATTGGGGAAAGGAAACTGTGTGAAATATCGAAGACTGTAAACACTAAATAATTATTCATGTTTTTAAATACCTCTAAATATAGAATGAAACCATTATTCTAAATGGGGGCGCTGGGATTTGAACCCAGGTCGCGCGGGATCTCGGAAATTTTCTCCCAAGCCGCGGAGCCTAGACCATGCTAGCCGACGCCCCCGCTAGCTTTTACTCCGAATATGGTTTAATAAAGATTTTGTTTTTTATTTAGCCCTAATCGAAATACGCGTGGAATTAGGATGCCGGGGGCGGGTCTCGATCCCGCAACCTCCAGATTATGAGTCTCAGCCACCTTTGCGGTCTGGCGCTTTAACCCTTGGAGCCTAGCCGGTTGAGCTACCCCGGCATCTGCCTTTATAATCGAAAACTCCTCGTTTTAAACTTAACCCTTACATTATACTTCACTTAATCTATGTCTGGAAGTCCTAATGCCCTTAAGATTTGCCTCAACCCCTCCTCGGTTATTTTCTGTCCTGATACTACTTGATCCCTCCTGGGGTATATTAAGAGTCCCTTATACATCCCTCCCATGTTGACTATGTAGAATGTGTGTATAACGAATATGAGGAAGTTCAATTGTTTGCTTGTCAACTTTTCTAAAAGCTTTTTTTCTGTTCTAAAAGATATCATACACCTCTTACGGAGGCTTTCAACAATCCCCTCACTATTTTCATCCATCACCCTTGTCACATCGATTGGGGTTAGGCCCTGTTCTTTAAGGAAGTCGTCAACAGCCTTTTTCAACGGGATATAGTAGCTCGGCAGGCTCATCTCCAGGCTCCTAAGGATAGACTATTGTCTGTGTCCTTGGATAGGGTATTGCGTATTTTATACTGGGCAGGTTTAAGATGTGGGCAAGCAGTCTTTCAAAGCCTAAGCCAAAGCCTGAATGAGGTACTGAGCCATATTTCCTAAGGTCAAGATACCAGGAGTAGTCGTCAGGATTGTAGCCTGACTCAATTATTCTTTCAAGTAACATTTTATAATCGTCTATTCTCTGGCCTCCACCTGTTATTTCTCCATACGGCCAAACTATTAGGTCTGCCGACAATACTACTGACGGGTTTTCAGGATCAGGCATGTGATAGAAGGCTCTGACTTGTCTGGGATAATGCGTTATGAAAACGGGTTGGCCAAGTATTGTTGCAATCATCTTCTCTTCTCTTACTCCGAGATCTTTTCCCCATTCTATAGCTACGCCGTTGTTCTTAAGAAGCTCCACAGCCTGTGTATAAGTGATTCTCTTAAAAGGCTTCTCGAATGGTTTAAATTCAGGGTTAAACCTTTTAATTTCATCCTTATGTTTATCGTAGAATTCCCTTATAACACTCGTTATCATATCTTCTTCAAAGTGTAGAAGCTGTTGAAAATCCATATTGCTTGCTTCAACCTCTAGATGCCAATATTCTGAAAGATGCCTACGTGTTTTAGACTCTTCAGCCCTAAAACTGGGTTGGAAACAGAATACTTTCTCAAGCGAGAAAATAGCTCCTTCCAAGTAAAATTGTGAGCTTTGCGTTAGAAAAGCTTTCTTATCAAAATACTTTACTTCGAACATTTTTGCCCCACCTTCCGTTGCAGCCGTGACTATTGATGGTGCATCAACTTCGAAAAAGCCATGTTCGATGAGCCAGTTTCTAAAAATATTCGAAAGGGATGATCGGAGCTTTAGGATCATGCTCATAATCCTACTACGTATGAAAAGATGCCTATATTTCCAAACTAGGTTCGGCGACAGGTTTTTTCTAAGAGGATAATCTTCGAGAGAAGGTGATTGTACCGTTAATGATTCTGCTCCAAGCTCAACTCCACCGGGAGCACGCTCATCCTTTTTAACAACCCCCTCTATTATCAATGATGATTCTCTCTTGAGCTTATCCATTTTTTCGAATATTTCCTCGCCAACTTTATCCTTCTTAACAACAACCTGCACTATACCTGAAGAATCGCGGATTCTTAAGAATGAAATCTTACCAACAGTATTCTTTACATAAAGCCAGCCGCGGATTCTGACTCTCCTACCAATGAATTTCTCTAGCTCTGAGATCTTACACTCCAACGCTTCATTAATAGCGCCTTTTTCCATTTTATACTGACCTGTCATTTTTCTAACCGCTCCTAATAATATAAAGCTAACTAATAGAAACAAGCAATAGCTTTAACTAGAATCGCTTTCTTTCTCTAAAGTATGATGAAAAAGGAGGTAGTCGATTATAGGGTGTCAGATGTAAGGTCTTTCTCCGAATTAATCTCAAGAATGGAACAGGGATGGGGTTTTGAAGCCGCACAATTAGCCAATGCTTATAGGATAATTCTAGAAATGGTAAACGATAAGGAATGCGTAAAGTTTCTATCCCTGACTGCTAATTTAGTATCGACGGGACTTAGAGGTGTTGTTGCAGAAATGATTAGGAAAGGATTATGTGATGTAATAATAACAACTGGAGGGACATTCGACCATGATATTGCGAAGAGCATCAGTAAATATTACCGTGGAGAATTCTTCATGGATGATAGAGATTTGAAGAAGAAGGAGATACATAGGCTTGGAAACATACTCATACCACAAGAATCCTACGGTTTAGTTATCGAATCCTTCACAATGAAGATGTTGAGAGAGATAACGAGAGAAAAAAAGAGTTTTAGCAGTAGAGAGCTGGCCGAAGAGGTTGGAAAAAGGTTAAGCGACGAGAATTCAATACTACGTTCAGCATACGAAAAGAAGGTGCCTGTTTTCGCACCGGGAATAGTGGATTCAGCATTTGGAACACAGCTTTTCATATACTCTCAAACAAATGAGTTCTCATTAAACCTATTGAAAGATATGAAGGAGCTTTCAGACATAGTCTTCTCCTCTAAGAAGACTGGTGCGATAATTCTTGGCGGAGGAATAAGTAAGCATCATACTATATGGTGGAATCAGTTTAAAGGTGGTTTAGACTATGTTGTCTCATTCACAACTGCTTATGAATTCGATGGAAGCCTTTCAGGAGCAAGATTAGAAGAAGCCATAAGCTGGAAAAAAGTTAAGGAAAATGCATCAATAGCACTCATACATGCTGATATTACTCTAGTACTACCCATATTACTAGCAGCAGTATATGAAAAAATGTAGTAGGGTTAAAACTCTCTCTCAGCATACTTAGACAGGTTACTTATAAGGTCAGGGCTAATCATGTTTATAACATCTATTATTCTTTTGTCAGTAATCCTATAGGGCTTCTTATTCCCAACTTTCCTAAAGCTGACCAACCCGCAATCTCTTAGTATCCTTAAATGTCTCGAGATTAATGGTTGAACAGTCTTAAGAATTGGAAT
>JAFNJB010000014.1 GCA_017601245.1 Candidatus Brockarchaeota archaeon | reverse complement strand
TAGGAAACGTCGGGTATGAGGGAAGGGAAGAAATAGAGTACTTCCTTAAATCGTTCAAAACCTTGTTGAATACTCTGCGATAAATGATTTCTAATCTGTTTTACAATAAATTTTGAAGTAGGCGTTTGATACAATAAAGGAGGTGTAAATTTTACTCTACTTCCTTTACTGCTACCTCTGCTCTAGTCTCTATTCTTTCGATCTTACCGTCACGTATCCAGAATATCCTATCGCTAACATCAATCATTTTCAGGTCATGTGTTGCATTTATTATGGTGACTCTCTTTTCAGTGTTTAGTGTTTTCAATAGGTTGATTATTTCTAATCCGGTGTGAAGATCAAGGTTTCCAGTCGGCTCGTCTGCAAGAACTATAACTGGATCATTTACTAATGCTCTTGCTATCGCAACTCTTTGTTGCTGTCCCCCAGAGAGTTCTCCAGGTTTGTGATGTAGTCTTTCACCTAGTCCAACTCTAGTAAGCATTTCCCTTGCCTTCTTAATTCTCTCATCCCTGTCCACTCCCGTGAAGATCATAGGAAGCATAACGTTCTCCATTGCTGTTAATACGGGTATCAGGTTAAAAGTCTGGAAAACGTATCCTATTTTCTTAGCCCTAAGCCATGCAAGCTCATAGGCATCGAGACTTGCTATATCAACTTCATCGATGAAAACCTTGCCTCTAGTGGGTCTATCTAACCCTCCGATCATGTTGAAGAAGGTTGTCTTCCCGCTTCCGGAAGGTCCCATTATCGAGAGGTATTCGGACCTTCTTATTCTAACACTGACCCCGTCTAGAGCCTTGACTGTAACAGGCCCCATTACGTAATATTTCGCTAAATCTTCTGTTTCAACAGCATATTCATATCTTAAAGCCATTCTACATTCACCTCTTACGCTTCATACCTCAATGCCTCAGTTGGGCTAAGCTTAGCCGCAATGTAGGCGGGCACTATGGATGATATTAATGCTATGAATACGCTTAACCCAATGTCTACTAGCGGGTTTGACAATAGAATTAATGGGTCTTTGATATCAAACTCTAGCCATAGCTTTGCTGCTACTATCAGAGCTTGAATCTGTGCGGGCTCTTGTCTCATAATCGGCAGTAAGTATTGCCAGATAGCTGCAACACCCCAACCGGTTATCGACCCTATTACACCCCCCATTAAACCGAGTAGGAACCCTTCTATCAGAAATATTGTTAACACATGTCTGTTCATCGCACCTAGACACTTTATTGTACCTATTTCCTTATACCTTTCTGCAACGCTTATCAGCATAGTGTTTACGATTCCTACTGCGCATATGAGCAGTGCTATTATGGCAACCCATATTTGATACGCTTCTACTATGGTGCCCGATTGTTGCTGTAGGCTGGATACTATTCTTCCAGTAGTTAGAAGAAATGTTAGAAAGGATATTCCCACTATTATCGAGGCCATTGTTACTAGAGCCCTGCTTAACCTACGTTTAATACTCTCCAGGCTAAATGAGAATGCTTCTGAAAGAGGGAATTTTACGCCTTCTTCCCTAGTCAATCTGCTTCACCTAGGATAGGGCTACATTATATTAATTTAAAGCTTATTAACCTTTGTTCAAAGCGAATAGGACATGAGTATATATGAGTTCATTTCCAACCTGGAAAAAATAACGCTTATTTTAGCAGTGGGTATTTTGATAGTAATCATTTACTTCATTGCTAGGAGGGTTGTTAGACGCTAGGCAATGGGCATTGCGTATGCGTAAATATCTTAAGTCGCATATCAGGTTAGGGCCTATAATGGGAGAGGGGGTAAATGTCTAGGGAGGAGCTTATTCAAAGGTATATTGAGGCTATTCTAGAGAAAAGGAAGGACATATCTAGGGAGGAGCTTATTCGAAGGATAGAGGAGAAGAAGAAACATGCCCGTGTTAGCGAAGCTTACAGGGGGGTTTGGGCTGTTTTCAGCTTGGCCAATGAGCTAGGAATAAGGCTCGAAGAGGTTTCGCTAGAAAAAGAAATTAAGATTGGCAGTATTGTCTCCGGTCTTACAAGCATTTCTACACGCGGTAGAGTTATAGCGGTTCTTGAGCCTAGGGAAGTAGAGTCTAATGATGGAAAAATTATGATATCCAGAGCGATAATAGGAGATTCCTCGGGATGGTGTTACATATACTTATGGAGAGAAAAGGCGAATCTATTCCAGGAACTAGGTGTTAATGTTGGTGATGCGATTAAGATTGTCAGGGCATACAGTAAAGAGGGGCGACTCGGGACCGTGGAGATACATCTAGGTAATAATGGAAGCATATCGAAGATCGAAGATAGTCCAGATATTCCTCCAAGAGAAGCGTTCTTTAAAAGGCTTGGGGAAATAAGCTATAGTGACAATGTTGTTAACGTCAAGGCGATGGTAATGGGTGTTTCTCAGTTGAAAAGATTTTCAGATCCGATAAGGGGGGAAGGGGCCCTTAGAAGGATAATACTGGCAGATGGAGATTTAAGAATTCCTTTGACTCTTTGGCACGAGCATTCATTCAAAGTGACTGAGAAGGATGTTTTCAGCACTGTCTTAATTGCTGGAGCCAGAGTCAGGAGAGGATTAAGCGGGAGCCTCGAGTTAGAACTTGATTCCATGGGGTATCTGGAGATAGTTAGTAAAACCGAGAAAGTTGAGTATAGTGCTCTATCCAAGACGGACATAGGCAAACTCGTCAACTTGAGACTATACGTGCTAAAAATGTTCAAGGAAAATACTGTCTCATTAGGAGGAAGGATAAGGAGAGTAATGGACACCATCGTCTCAGATGGTGAATCATATGCTATATTAACCTGTTGGAATGGCGTTATAGACAGGCTTAGGCAGATGGATGCTGAGGGTAAGAAGATTTCATTTCTAAACGTTATTGTGAGAAGCAGGGGGAGACAAATCCTGTTGAGCACAACATCCTCCACGACGATAATAGGTGTTGAAGAAGGTCCTTCAAATCTTAAGATTCCAGAAGCAACTTATAGAATTGACGAGCTTGAACCAGGTATGAGGAAGATACATGTAGAGGGGGTTGTTTCAACAACCCCAGAGGAACAAGAGGTTGTTTCAACTTCTGGCGAAAGAATAAGATTATGCCGTTTAAACTTGATGGATGATACGGGGATTGTTGAAGTAGTTGCGTGGCGTGAAAATACTAGTAAGATTATGGGACTAAGACCCGGGGTTGGAGTAAGGATTAAATGGTGTAATGTTAGGGAGAGGGGAATAGGAAGAATATGCATTGAAGTCACTGGGGACAGTGAGGTGGAGATGATAGATATTGAGTAGTGAAGCTGTTGTTATCGTTGGGAGAAAGAAGCCGTGGAATTATGTTACTGCATGTATTACAGTGTTTAACAGCGGTAGCAAGACCCTTATCATAAGAGGAAGAGGAGAAAACATTTCAAGAGCTGTTGACGTTGCAAACCTCTTGCAGAGAAATATAGCGGGTGCTAGGATAATTGACGTCAGGATTTTAGAAGAAAGCATAAGTGGTTCTTCCAGGATGGTTCCAGTAATTGAGATAGTTGTTGAAAACCCCCATCTAAAAGAGAATAAGCGATAGTAGGAAAGTCAATAGAGTTGTCAAGACCATCAAAATATTGATCATTTTACTACATTGCTTAACAAAGCTTTCTAGAATATTAAAGACTCCTCCAGTAACCCTAATGTCTTCTACTTTGCCAATCCAAACTTTAATTGAACAAGCCGATAAACTACTAATAGCATTTTTAATAGATTCTATGCATGTTTTCAAGAGAAGTTCTTTATCTGTTTTAAAGCCAATTGGAAAATACCCTTTTTTTGCTTTTCTAATCCCAGTTAGAAGATGAGTATCTGTAGTAACGATTTCAAGCGTTGATAAATTCAACGATTTTTTCAAGTGATCAACAAGATAGTTACGTAAACCTTTCACCATGTTGTTTCCATCTATAACTATGAGAGCATGGTTCTCTCCTTCAAGGTTCAAAACAATAGTCGATATTCCTCCAGGACCTATTTCATCATTTGGTAGTACAGAAGGGTGAATTCTGTCGAATCCAATTATCACTTTCTTCTCAGATGTCTTCCTTAAGCTTTTCAATACTTCTTCCAAAATATTAACGAATCTACCATAGTCGGGATCTAACGTTCTCCAGCTTGAAGAATCTATTGAATTGTGAGCATCCGTAATTATGAATGGGGTAAAGCCATACTTGCTTATTAAGCTCGAGATATTAGGTACCCACTCGGGAGGGAGATCTTCTACAGAGTATCCTGGACAAGATAGTAAAACAATACAGTAAGAACATATAGAAATGATAGTAACCGAGTATCCTTCGGTTTCTTTTTGGACTACGCTTGCATTACATTCTCCCAATTGCTTTGCAGAACTTAATGCCTCTACCATTTTCAATCTGAGCTTTTCAACCTCCCTCCAGGAGGGAAGATTAAGACTATGGTTTGAAAGATTACGTAACAAAAGTACCCTGAGACTAGGGTTTTCAATTAATTTTATTAAACGACTGGGTAATTGGCTACTTCCAACTGTACCAAAAGGTCCAAAGTGAACAGATAGGCCAAATATCGACAGATCTACTTCTTTTTCAGTATCCAATAGTAGGAGGGACAATTCTAGGTCTCTTTTTTCACTCATATCTTCTAGAATTTTTTCGAAAGATTCAGGATTTTTATTAAGATGGTACTCTAGGTATGCGTGGAATATACTTAAAGGCTTTATTGGAATTTTCCCTTTAAGCCTATGGTTTAAGAAAAATAAGAAAAATACGCTTGCAAAGAAGGATATTATAATCGATAACATCATAAAAATCCACGTTTTAAATATCATTTGACCCAATACTAACCAGCGGAATGATTGCGTGAATACGTAAATAAGGGATATCGCTAAAACTTTGACCGTATTCTTTCTTAAGAAACCTAACATTACAAGTATTGAGATAAATGAAGAGAGTGTCGTGCCCAATGAGATCGAAAAGAATATTGTAAAACAAGGTTCTTTATGAAAAAGAATATTAGTTAGACATCCTATGAAAATTAGAATCGTATAAATCGCTTCTTGAATTAATTGTAGTGCTAAGAGTCTTCTGAAAGTTAAAATTTTGTCGTTACGAATAAAGGACTTGTGGATGATTAGTGAATATGGAATGGGTAAAAAAACTAAGATTAAAGCTTGTGGGATCGATCTGAGAATAGGGCAGGTAATAGATAAAAATATTGAAATAAGTATTTCAAGAAAGACATTTATAAATATTATTACACGTAAGGATGGAAATGAGAAAAGAAACTTAGCATAACGAGACGAATCTCTAGAGGACAATCCCTTATATTCCCAACATCAGTAGCAATATACTAAGTGCTATAAAGATAGATGAAACAATTATAATCACTATGGGCTTAATCTGAAAACCCCTTCCCTTCTCACCAAGCGTGCTGAATAAACCTGCAGTTCCCGCGGGAAGACGTGGAGACCTCCGTCCCTCTTTCCTCTTAGAGCGTTCTTCAGACATTTAAAACCGTATTTTCCCAATGTGGGTAATAAACCTTATGGATAAAAGGATTAAAAACGCTGACTTTTAATTTCTAACGTTGTTGAATCAAGATAAGGGGGATATTAAGAAAAGAATACTGACTGAAGCAACAAGACTAGGGATTCTTCTTAATCCTGAAGCACTTTTGATTCTGGTCGAAAATTACGATGAGAAATCTCTACCTACAATTTTAAGCAAAATTGCCGAAGAAGCTAAGAAGAGAAATAGCGTTGTCGTTTCTAGAGAAGTTGTTACAAGCGTTATCGGGGCTTCGATCAGGGCTGAAATTTCCGCGGGTTTTCATACTCATTTTTTAGCTAAGGATGTAGAAGATGATATTGAGATTTTAAAATCATATGAGGCTAAGCAAGTTTCTGATGACCTTGAAGCTAGGAGACAGTATTTTGCCGATAGGTATTCTAAGATCTCTTCAATGCTTAGAAGCCGGGCTGATATGTCCCCATATTACCCGCTGAGGAAAGCATGTAGCTTACCGGATCGTTCAGAGGGTAAAACTATAGTCATGGTGTACGAGAAGCGTGAAAACTATATAGTGGTAGAAGACATGGATTTCTCAACCAAGATACTGATTCCGAGGGATTGCGATAAAGATTTAAGGGAAAAAATCGGTAGGCTCCTGCCCGACTCTGTAGTGGGAGTGTCTTTCTATGTTTCTAACTCCAAACTTTTCTGTCGATCTATAATATTTCCAGACGTACCCATAAAAAAGTTTAAGACTATAGAGGAAGATATTTCCGTCCTCCTAACTTCAGACATTCACTATGGTAGTCAGAAGTTTTCTGAGAAAGCATTTTTGAGAATGATAAAATGGTTGAGAGATGGGGGTGTGACTGAAAAGGAACGGGAGATATCTTCTAGGATAAAATACATGATTATAGCGGGGGATCTTGTAGATGGTGTTGGAATCTATCCCCAACAGGAGAAAGAATTACAAGTGAGGGATGTGGAGAAGCAATATGGAGGTCTTTCAAATCTTCTAAGCCAGATTCCCGAGCATATTAAGGTTATAGTAATACCCGGCAATCACGATGCTACTCTCCGGGCTATCCCGCAGCCTCCGATATTCGACGAATATGCTGAAAAGCTTGAGAGTAATGGGAACGTTATCTCCTTAAGTAATCCTTGTATGGTTTCTCTACATGGTGTCAAGTTCCTTATTTACCATGGTACAAGCATGGAGGATATTGCAACATTTGCAAAGAATGCAAGTTACGATAGGCCTGAGAATGCTATGGAGATAATGCTTCAACTCAGACACTTGGCGCCAGTATACGGTTCCAGAACTCCGATAATAGCGCATGGTCGAGATGAACTCGTAATAGAAGAAGTCCCGGACGTTTTTCATACTGGACATGTGCACGTTTTCAGAAATGGAGTCTACAGAGAAATCAAGCTGATTAACAGCGGAACCTGGCAAGAAAGGACAAGGTACCAGGAACAGCTTGGTATAATGCCTACTCCCAATATTGCTGCGGTACTTGCACTTAAAAATGGTTCTGTCTCGCAAATAAGGTTCGACTAATTCTATTCTAATCCCAAGAAAATTTTAAGGTAAATAATAGCTGATGCAAGTATTGCTGACACTAAACAGAGGAAATAATCTCCCTTCTTAAACTTCAAAAGCTTGTAACTTGTCCTCTTAGGCGAAGCGCCAAAGGCCCTAACCTCCATCGCATCAGCTATCTCATAAGTCCTCCTTATGGTTCCAACGAGTAGGGGTATAAGTATCGGCATTAGGTTTCTTACCTTTGTTCTAAACCCTCCCTTTTCAAGTTCAAGTCCGCGTGAACGCTGTGCATCATATATTGATTGAAACTCGTTGTAAATTACGGGTATGAAGCGAATAGCCATCACGAAAGAAAAAGTTAACTCTATGGGGAATCGTGCCGAACTCATTGCTCTTCCAATGTCTTCAGGAGTCGATGATAAGAAGAACCATGACATAGATGATGATAACACAATGAGCCTTATTGAAAGAACAATACCCATGAAAAGGGTTCCGCCAAAAAGCAATTGCGTAATGAATATTATTATGATGAAGAAGATGAGTCCCCTTAATGAATAAACCCATTCTTTCAATGCTCTGGCCAATCCTATTAAGAAGAGTTGTAATGTTAGAATTGCAATTAACACTCGAATATCTATAAATACAATTGAAAAAGTCATTAATACTAAAGATAGCAGAAACTTTGATCTAGGATCTAACCTATGGATTAGAGAATTCCTCCTCTTATATTGGAATGCTTTTAAGAATGACATTTATCAAACACCCTTATTAGAGACTCGCTTATACTGTCAAAATCCTCATCGATAACTGAAAAACCAATTTCTTCTTCAAGCTCAATGAGGAAAGGTTTTCTTAATGATGCTTTCTCAATCACTTCTGGGTTTGAAAGAAGTTTTCGTAAGCAACCGTCTCCCACAATCTCGCCTCCACTTAGGACTATTGCTCTTCTACATAGGCTTACGGCAAAATCTACGTCATGAGTTATTACGATAATGCTCTTTCCTTCTGAAACCAGATTTTTAAGGACATTTTGAATATTCAGTCTTTGAGCATAATCCATTCCTATCGTAGGCTCATCTAAGATTAGCAATTCCGGACGCCAAACAATTATCGAAGCTATGGCTAGTCTCTTCTTCTCACCACCACTCAGTTGGAAGGGGCTTTTATGTCTATACTCTTCTAATCCAAAAGTTTTCAAAACATCCAAAAGGCTTTTCTCGATCTCATTTTCAGTGAAGCCGAAGTTCTTCAGACCGAATTTAATTTCTTCCTCAACAGTTTCTGCAAAGAACTGATGATCAGGATTGTGGCATACAAATCCTATTTTTCTAGCTATCTTTGCTACAGATAGATTCCTAGTATCTACCCCGTCTATTTTCACACTGCCCTTAGTTGGCTTAAGTAAGCCATTGAGGTTCTTGGCTAAAGTAGTCTTACCGGCACCATTTTCTCCGAGTATGGCTATGCTTTCACCTTCTTTAATTGTAAAGTTAATATTCTTCAAAGCATATTTCTCAGCATCAGGATATTTGAAAAAGAGATTTTCAACAGTTATTTCAACCATGTTTTTCACTACTCGCCTCCCTTAGATATGAGAAAAGCTCCTTAAGATTCTTAGGGGGCTTTTCCAAGCCGCATCTGTCTTTGATCCTGAAATATATTTGAAGGATTGGAGGGATGTTTATTGGAATCTTCTTTTTAAAACTCTCATAAAGAACTGACAATGGCTCGCCATCAAGGACTATTCTACCATCCGATATAACGATGATCCTTGAAACATGGTCGAGGAGCAGACCAATCCTATGCTCTATGATTATTAACGTTAATCTTCCACCTTTTTTCTCTAGCTCCTCCTTAAGTCTAAAAATGCTTTGAATCAGGTTTATTGACGAAGAAGGGTCGAGCATTGAAGTAGGTTCATCGAAAACTATGAGAGAAGGATACATAGAGAGTATAGATGCAATAGCTGCTTTCTGCTGTTCTCCTCCAGAAAGGTTGTTCGGAGAAGAATACCTGAGGTGTTCTATTCCAACTAGCTTAAGGGATTCATCTACTCTTTTACGTATCTCCTCTGGGGGTAGGGCTAAATTCTCTGGACCAAATGCCACATCATCTTCTACGCTGAATGTGAAAAGCTGGTTCTCAGGGTTCTGGAAGACTATTCCACATTTCGTGGCAATATTGCTTACAGGGTTTTCTAAAATGTTCATTCCAAATACGTAGGCTTCGCCGCTGAATTCGCCAGTATAACTATGTGGTATTAATCCCATAATGATCTTGGCTATCGTAGACTTACCGCAACCAGAAGGGCCAGTTATAAGTACGCTTTCCCCTTCTTCAATCTTAAGATTAATATTTGCCAAGGCTTCTTTCTCGGATCCTGCATACCGGAAGCTCACGTTTCTAAAGTCTACTGCGTTCATTTTCCAGTTTTGCCAGAAAATGAGGAACGTTTTAAAAAGTCTTTAGAGTATAAGTTAAATTTTCTAAGCAGAGATACTCCCCCTGCTTGTTGATAATGCTGCTTTCAATTCGTTTTCAAGCTCACTAACCCTCTCCCTAATCTTGTTCTCCTGCCTTTCTATCGCGTTTATTCTGACTTTGATAAGCTCCTTTTGCTCGTTTAATTCGTTTATTAGGTCTGCTTTGTTTTTCCTAATGAGAATCCTGCCTGTTATCCTGTATACTGGCGTGTTTTCGTCGACGGATGACAGCTCTTGTAGAGCTGATTCAAGCTCCCTCTCCTCTAGCTTAGCCTGCTCCTTCTGAATATAAAGAGATTCCAGAGTTTGTTGGAGTTGTTGAAGCCTGGACAGTTTCTCCTGTAGCTGAAGAGGAAGTTCCTGAGACATCACTCCTATTTTCTTAGAGGATGCTTAAAAACCTATGTCTTAAAAAATATCGTAACCAACACAATCCTGTGTTTCCAATATGGTTATTGCCTGCTCCACCATGTGAATCAAACCAAGAATGTTCTTAAGCCTCTCCGCTACCTTGGAAGACTTACTGCCTTTGATAAGTAGCAGTATTTTATTACCGATAACTCTTGCCTTCACCCCACTTTTCGGTTCTACAACAGCATCTCTTAGACAGGCCCTGTAAATAGCCCCGGGCCTCCACTCGTCCCTGTATTTTAAAACCAGCTTGACCCTTATCAATCTAAGAACTAGCTTTAACACCTGCAGCCCTTACAGCGGCTTCACCTATTTTAGTAAAGGGTTCGTATGCTCCTCCGGCAAAAGTATAATCGCATTTCCTACAGCTCCAGACACCTACGCTAAGCCTTTTTAAAACGCCTGTTCCACATCTTGGACAGTTATAAACAGCCCTCCTTTTCTTTAAAACCTGCATATACCTCTCTCTCAGTGAGAATCCGTATCTTACACCCAGTGCTCCGGAAAGCTTCTTCCTAGCCATTTCCACTGAGCTTGCTGTATGCTATGCTTCTTAACTCTTTCCCTAGTGCTATAGACTTGTCTAAAAGCTCTAAAAAGCCCCTCGGTGAAATCATGCCCCCACCATTCTTCTGTATTGCACAAAACCTGTCATCAGACTTAACCGTCATCGAGATTGTAAAGTCTGAAGCATACTCCTCGTTTAAGCATGGATCTACAACATACTTGTCACCAAAGAATGCGTACGTTATCGAAACGGGTAGGTCTTTAAGCTCCAGTTTGAAATATTCGTCTAGTTTCTTAATACTTTGCCCTTCAACGCTGTACTTCGGAAGCTTCGTCGTACCAAGGGCGTTCACGCTTGCTATGACTGAAGCATCTATAAGATTGCCGTCGTAATCGAGAATATAGAGGTCTACATATAGTGAGTAAACAGACCTGCCGGGTATTATGCATAGTGAAGAAAGATCAACTGCCTTAGATTCTCTTATGCTTCTATCAACATACCTGGCTAGAGAAATAGACTCTTCAGAAGGGGGCCCGGGTTCAAAGACTGGTGAAGCCAATGGGACCAGCTCAGCGTTTACAATCAGAATTCCCTCATTTGGAGTATCTGCAAACGGCAATGCTACTCCCACTTTAACAGCAGCCAGTATCTTAGTATTCCCAAGTTCCACTAATGCAGATCCTTCTGCCTTTTCAATGTAATTCAATTGCACGTTCAGGTTCCTATACTGGAGGAGACCTCTTCCATCAACCCTCTTACCTTCAGCAAGCAGACGGTAAAGCTCCTGTTTCTCGAGTTTTGAGATGATCGGCCTCTGCTCGGTTATTGACATTAACCCTCCCTCCTTGGGACTGAAAATCTCTCTTTCAACGCCTCGACTTGCATTTTATGTATCTTTTGAGTAGCAGTTATGGCTAGTGAAAGCGCCTGCTCAATTTCTTCTTTAGACATTATACCGTCCATTTGAAGTAGAGTAATGCCATCGAGTGTCGGGTTGTAGGCAATTGGCATATCTGCTTCGCCGTATTTGTCTTCAAGATCATTAAGGTCCACTATTACTTTTCCATCTGCCTTACCCACGGCGCAGGCTGCAGTCAAGCCTTTTAGAGGTATGCCAGCGTCTGCAAGAGCTAATACTGCAGCCGTTAAACCTGCGCAGCGAGTCCCCCCGTCGGCCTGCAAAACCTCTATGAAAATATCTATAACAGTCCTAGGGAAAAGGGAGGTCATGACAAGTGGTTCAAGAGCATTTCTAATAACCATTGAAAGCTCTATTTCCCTCCTACTAGGAGCAGGGCTCTTTCTCTCAGGTGTTGAGAAAGGCGCCATATGATAACGGCATCTTAATATGCATCTGTCAGGTAGTGAAATATGCTTAGGAAGAGCTTCTTTTGGACCGTAGACTGCTGCTAGAATCTTATTCTTACCCTGCTCAATATAGGCGGAACCTTGAGCATTGGATAATACTCCAACCTTAATCTTAATGGGCCTGAGTTCATCAGGAGCTCTATCATCAAGCCTTCTTCCGTCTTCTTTAAACAGGCTTATCTTCTCGCTCATGTTTTACAGCTTCCTTCCAGCCAGTAATGCCTCAACTCTCTCAGTCAACCCGTATATATGTGATTCCCTTTCAACCATTTCTATGACTTCCCTAATTTTAGCAACTATGTTGCTATCTTCAGTATGTACTATTATTCGACCGTTCTGACCTACCGTAAGTTTAACACCCGTCATCCTTTCTATAACAGACAGCATGGACCCTTTCTTTCCTATGATACGCGGTACCTTTGACGCCGTTATATTTAGCAATGTCCCGCTTGAAACTATTCCAAGCCCTTTTCCCTTCATGGTTATTACTGGAGAAGAGAATATCGACACATCTTTTATAACCCCGGTTATAACAGTGCCTATCTCTAAAATCCTGCCTATACTATCCCTCGACAGACGAATCCTTTTTTCAGAATACTCTGACAGGGGGAGGAATGCAAGGAATGGAGAATTTATATCCACAGTCCACCCTCCTATATTGGGTTCTTTAACGATTCCGATTACGAGATCCCCTATTTTTGGTTGATAGAAGGATTTTAAGGAAATAACGTCTAAGCGTTTACCGTCTACTCTCACTATTCCAACAGTTGTTGCAAACATCCTATCTGAGATTTTTAACGTATTACTACCCGGAATATAGAATCTGCTTTCCCCAACAGGCTCGCCGGGTACAACTATAGGCCTCTGCTTCTGTTGCTCATTACCCTGGTACAACTTTAAGCCTCCTTAAACAGCTGCTTAGTGTGCTAAGCCTTTCCTCACGCCCCTATATCAACTTTTACCCTTTCACCGTATTTCTCATTAACCTTTTCAAGGAAGTAGGACATAAGTATGGATGGAATTCTGGCCGTTATTTTGACACTCTTATCCTTCTGGGCCTTAGTCTGTTCTATCTCTCCGAAGGAGTTTACAAAGCCGTATACATCGTTAGACTCTTCCTGTTGGCATGTCAATGTTAATGGAATGTCGTTGATCTTAAATTGAAGTATTTGCCTTAAAGCCTTAACAACATTCTTAAACTGTTCTTCAGGAGGTTTGAATGGATCTATTGAGACACCAATTTGACTGAGGGCTTGTTCAATCCTAAGTGATGGTATTGGATTCCCCAGCGAGGGGTCAATAAGGCTTTTAGATAGCATTGCTATTATCTGTTGCCTCTTGCTTTCAATCATTTTACGCCTCTGCTCACTAGTAAGTTGAAGCTCACCTTCTAAAAGAATCCTCTCAGCTATCTTGAAAACATCGGTTGTCCCAAAGAATTTCTTTAACTTTTCAGAAGAAACCCTGAGCCCCTTTTTAGAGTCGGAATAAATCTCATCTATGAGTAGTATCTTCCTTATGTCCCCCTTTCCTGTAAGTTTAAAGTTCAAAGCAGGGTCGGGCGCTACAATTATTTCAAATTTCTCCCCTCGTAAGGAGAGCCTGCCTATAGTGGATGGTTTACTCAACCCTATTTCGCCCTTTCGTAGTACTTCTTTACTTCTTCATAGCTTAAGACCTTAAACTTTTTCTCATCAGTCCTTATTATTCCAATCCTAAGCCTATCTGGAGCCACTTCCTCCTTCAAAACCTCAATACTGCCCCTAATACCCATTATTATAGCCTCGTCTAGACTAGTGTTCATCGAATAATTATTCCTGAAATACTTCAATATGTCCTCTCTACCTATGCCTATTACGGATGCAAAATACTTGAAATATATGCCGGTGGGATCCAATTGGTAAAGGCTTGCCCCAAGCATGTCTACGCCCCCTATTAGCATAGAGATGCCGAAAGGCCTCATTCCAGCGTGCTGAGTGTATGCTTGGACAGTATTGCTCAACCTTCTTACAAGATATTCCACGTCCACAGGTTCATCGTAAAGAAACCTGTTTATCTGCGCCTCATTTCTAGCATATTCAACCAGTAGCCTGGCGTCAGAATTGAACCCTGCAACTACAGTTCCTATATGCTCATCTATCTGGAAAAGCTTCTGGCTGAAAGTCCTGTCTTGAAGCATATCTATCCTCTTCTCCACACCTGCTAGTACAATGCCTTCCTCAACATGTATACCCCACGCCGTCGGACTATTATTCACCATAATCATAGCATAGTCGACTTGGAGTATTCTTCCGTCGGGCGAGAATCCGTACATCCGCTCGTAGCCTGGTATCATGATCCTGTTTAGATGAGAGTTAACTAACTCCTTATAATCTTTGCCCTTGCCTAGCCCTAATTATGGAGGAGGAGGTGTTTTCCAGGAGTTAAACAAATGGAAGCTATGTCAAGCGTGTCGGAATATTCATTGTAAAATTTATCTTACAAAGCTCTTTAGACAAGTTTTATAGTACTCACTATTGCATCAGGGTCTTAAAAGAAAGGATCTGAAACTGGCTTTATGAAAGGCATATAGAAGTAATTAAAAACGTAGTTATAATGAATCGTTAAGCTGACTGATGCTGTTAAACGTTTTCTTCAAACCTCTTAGTCAATATTTTAACCAAAGTTTATATTAGGAAAAATTGTATGTCATTTAGCCTTCGTCTCGACAGATTTTTTCCCGTGCAGAACTTGCTTATAGCCTTTTTTAAAGTACCCGAAACACCTATTATTCTTAATCCCGGGGATAATTGCGATTCCGCTTCACTTACTTTCGCTTTAATAATCGGAACCATTTTATGTGGACATTTTACAATTATAATTTCGTTGTATTTTCGAACAATTTTAAAGAAGAAGCCTATTTGAGCACTACAAGCTTCTCTAAGTATGTTATTAAGCTTACGATAATCCTTGACTTCGAACACTATATATCTCGTCTTATACTCTTTTACTGGCATTTTATCTTCTATCCTCCTTAATCCCTTACTAAGAGATAAACCTATATAGTGAGAATGAAAATACTCGTCGAGTAAGAAAGGGGAGATGGAAGAGCGAAAAGGGTTATTACTGGTTTCCGCCTCTTATGATGGGAGTAGTAAGAGGGTTCTGCTTAAACTATACGACCCTGAGAAGCAGGAGATAGTGATTTTCCCATCTGCTGAGAACCATCAGCCATACTTATTGACCGATTTAAGCATAGAAGAATTGATGAGTAACCAGCAGTTGATAAACCACCATGGATTTGACAGGATTGAAGAAGTTAGAAAGTATGACTTATTAGAAGATAGGGAAAAGGTTTTCAGAAAAATCATTGCAAAAGACCCTCTGTCAATAGGTGGGTCCGCCACGTCCATAAGGGAAATAATTGGAAGGGCCTGGGAAGCTGATATTCATTACACTTGGTGTTATATATACGACACGGATAAGAAACCAGGGCTATACTACGATATAATTGACGGCAAGCTTGTCGAAAGACGCTTAGAAACAGTCCTCGAGGATGTTGTTAAGCCTCCTGAATCCCAGTATCCAGAAATCAGAGAGTTGATTGAAATACTTAATCAGCCAATACCGTTCATGAAGCTTTCCTCACTCGACATAGAAGTTAAGCCTCCTGGTCCAAATCATGTTCCCGATGCCAATAAGGCAGAGGATCCGATAATCTCTGCGGCTTTTAAATCGAATACGGAAATGGGCAAAGTCTATGTTCTTGACGATTTTGATGGGGAAGAGTATGATGGAACTAAGAAGATAGTCCACGTATCTAGCGAGGATAAGCTTTTGAAAGAAGTCTTTAAAGAAATCAAGAAATATCCATTTCTAGTGACTTTTAACGGTGATAAGTTCGACCTCCTGTATTTGTATAACAGGGCTAAAAAACTATCGTTGAATGAGGAATCCCCTCTCGAAAAGGGCAAGGATTACATTAACCTTGTTAACGGGGTGCATATAGATCTCTACAGGGTATTCTTTAACAAATCGATACAAAATTATGCTTATGGAGGAGTATATAAGGAAGTAACGCTGGATGCGATTGGTAAGGCTCTAATCGGTAAGGGCAAAATAGCTCTGACTGAAGATATTTCCATTCTTAAACCCAGAGAACTTGCTGAATACTGCTTTAGAGATGCTGAGATAACTTTTGAACTCATCGCTAACAAAGATTACTTATTACTCAAACTCCTCGTCCTTTTCATGAGGATAAGCAGGCTACCTATGGAGGATGTCGTCAGACACGGCGTCTCTACTTGGATTAAAAGCATGCTCCTAAGCCTCCATAGAAAGAACAACTATCTAATACCTAGACAAGAAGATATTCTACAGCTTAAAAGTGAGAAGAAGTCTGAGGCCATTATAAAAGGCAAGAAGTATAGGGGGGCAATAGTTCTTGAACCTAAACCCGGCTTATACTTCAACCTTGTAATCCTCGACTTCGCATCACTGTATCCTAGCATAATAATGAACTTTAATATAAGTTATGAGACAGTTAGATGCGTCCATGAAGAATGTAAAAACAATACTCCAATGAATTCACCCCATTGGATATGCGTTAAAAGGAGGGGTATAGAGAGCTCAGTAATAGGCGCTTTAAGAGAGCTCCGAGTAAAGTACTATCAGCCTCTTTCTAAGAAAGCGGAAACTCCTGAAAAACGTGCTTTCTATGACGTGGTACAAAGGGCAATAAAGGTTTTCATAAACGCCAGCTATGGTGTTATGGGTGCTGATACTTTCCATTTCTATGCTCCTTCAGCTGCTGAAACAGTAACGTGGATAGGTAGAGGGATATTTACCGAACTTGTTGAGACTGCAAAGAACCTTGGCATAGAGGTTGTATATGGTGATACTGATTCAATATTTCTAAGGGATCCGAATCCGAATGATGTTGAGAAACTCATCCAGTTTATGAGGGAAAAGTATAACATTGAACTTAACATAGATAAGGTTTACAGATATGGTGTTTTCAGCCAACGTAAGAAGAACTACCTTGGAGTTACTGAGGATGGTAATGTTGACATAAAGGGCCTTGTGGGAAAGAAGAGTTCAACACCAAAATTCGTAAAACAGGCTTTCCATGACATGATTAGCATACTTAGCAAGGTAAAGAACGAGGAGGAATTCAATGCAGCCGTTGAGAGCATAAAGAATATGATAAACGAGTACGTTGAAAAACTCGTGAATAAGCAACTGAGTCTCGATGAGCTTGCTTTCGACGTAATGTTAAGCAAACCTCTGGATGACTATGATAAGAACACGCCGCAACACGTTAAGGCAGCTAAACAGCTTGAGAGGGAATTGGGTATTAAAGCTAGGGCCGGCGACATAATATCATACGTTAAGGTTAAAAACGGCGTTAAACCCGTTAAGCTGGCTAGAATAGAAGAAATAGACTTAGATAAGTATCTTGAAGTCATGAGGGCTACTTTCGAACAGGTTCTAGACCCCCTGGGTATAGAGATAGAGCCTCCCAGGAGAAGCTTAAAGCTTAAAGACTTCATGTAACATCAATAATTGTTGTTAAATGGTTGAGAAACCTAGCATTATAGTAGTTGGAGTAGGCGGCTTCGGTAAAAA
Organism: Candidatus Brockarchaeota archaeon; assembly: GCA_017601245.1. Classification (GTDB taxonomy): domain Archaea; phylum Thermoproteota; class EX4484-205; order EX4484-205; family JAAOZP01; genus JAAOZP01. Next base: position 36,301 of record JAFNJB010000014.1, on the reverse strand, counting down.
CCATGTAAGGGTTCTTGCAGAACTCGGAGGCTTAGGCGGTGTATGCGACATAGTTGAAGAAAGGGCCAGCACATATGGAAAACTCTACAATGTTCCGTATTATGGGAATGTCTCTGATATTCCTGAAGGAGCTTATGATGGGGCTATAGTTTCGACACCTACTTCAACGCATAAGGATGTTGCAATGGAACTAGCATTGAAAAAAGTTGGATACCTCTTCATAGAAAAGCCCTTTACTCAAACAGTGAAAGAAGCAATAGAGCTAATTAACTTTCTTAAGAAGAAGAATGTTAAAACAATGGTGGGTTTTATTGAAAGATTTAACCCTGCCATCAGGATGGTTAAGAAGTACATTGAGGAAGAAGCTTTAGGGGAAATAATAATGGCCTCAGCGACAAGGGTGAGGAGATGGCCCGAGAGAGTAACTGACTCAGGAGTCCTCTTAGATACTGCGATTCATGATGTAGACTTGATGAGATACCTTTTTTCAGAAGACCCAATCAAAGTATATGCTAAAACAGGAAAGTCAATGCATAGGATTCATGAGGACTATGCAACAATAATACTAACTTTCTCCAGTGGTAAAATGGCTATAATTAACGCAAATTGGTTAACCCCCTACAAGATAAGGCGTTTAGAGGTAATAGGATCAGAAGGCGTAGTTGAAGCTGATTTAGTTACACAGCAGGTAACCCTCAGTTCTAAGAATGATAGGATAACCCCCTTCTCCGAATGGAGCGAACCTCTTCGACATGAGTTGAAATATTTCCTGAACTGTATAGTTAATAACGAAAACCCAATTCCCGGAGAAGAAGATGCAGTAAGAGCGCTTAAAATAATCGAGGCTAGTTTAAAATCATCTGAAGTAGGTAATTCTGTGGAGATTTATACGTAACCTTTTTAAAAAGCTGCTTAAAGAGATGTGCCAGTATTGGACTCGGGAGAAAACGCTGAGAAAGCACTAATGCTTGAGAACGTTGCTCTAAGTAAAAGATTGCTAAATCTATCTTTAGAAATAATCCTTGCGATAGCCTACTTTTTAACAGGCATTTCAACAGGCGGTAGAGCATACAATATGATTGTTGCAAGCGCATTAGTAGGATTCTCCATAGGCATAAGGCTGATTTCAGAAAATATGTTAAAGAGGATCGTACGATACATGTTTTTAACCGGAGTGGTAATGGGGATTGCCGGAGCCTCGCCACCCTTATACTTTGCAATCTTTCATGGAATAATATCTTCTATAGAATTGATGTTTAGCATAGGTTGCATAGTCCTCACGGTAATAACCCTTTTTAGAATGGGGAAATTTAAAATGCTGTAAGATGAGAATTAAAGATAATAGAAAAGTTAATTACTACCTTTCATGTGCTAATTCAGGTATTGAATAAGTCAAATGTCTTAGCGATCGGTGTACTGCTAATGGGGCTAGGCCTATATTTTCAGAGTATTAAGGGAGCAATTAAAGATACGTTAATCGGGTACTTAGGTGGAGAAGGAAACTTCACATCGTTTATAACGATCCTCTTCTGGTTCGGCTTCATAATAGCGATAATCTCAATACTGATCAGACCGAAAAAGAGAAGGATAGAGATTCCTGTTGAAACTACCGAGGAGATTCCACGAGGAAGAATAGAGACTGCATATGAAGTCGGAGAAGCCATGGAAACAAGCGAAGTGGGAGTTGAGCAGGATTATGAAGCCCTTTCATCTCCCGAGGAGACAGTTGAGGAAGGTATGAAAGAGGAGGTTGTTGAAGAGGAGGAAAAGTCTGGAAAAGTCGGTGAAGTAATCGGTTTCTGTCCAAGATGTGGTGCTCCAGTTACTGAGGGAGTGAGATATTGTAGGAGATGCGGCCTTAAACTGAAATAGATCCAATTTTAAGCCAAGAGTTAATTTTATAAGGGTAAAACAATTCCTTTGGAATCAGAATTGGGAAAAATAAAGGTTGCAATAGCTGGTGTTGGAAACTGTGCATCTGCCCTAGTTCAAGGGGTATATTACTATCGTGAGAGTAATGAGCAAATAGGCTTAGCACATCCTGATGTCGGTGGCTACAAGCCTGGGGATATCGAGTTTGTAGCCGCCTTTGACGTAGACCGTAGGAAAGTGGGCAAGGATTTGAGCGAGGCAATATTCGAGAAGCCCAATAACACGATAAGGTTTCAAGAAGTTCCAAAAATAGGTGTAACTGTGAAGAAGGGGCCTGTCCTAGATGGTGTGGGAAGGTATCTAAGGGAAGTAATAAGGTTCTCGGAGGATAGGGACGTGGATATTGTTGAAGAATTAAAATCCTCTGGCGCGGAGATCCTTATAAACTATCTGCCCGTTGGCAGTGAGAAAGGTAGCCGTTTCTACGCTCAATCTGCCTTGGAAGCTGGTGTAGCATTCATAAACGCTATGCCGACTTTCATAGCGTCATCCGAAGAATGGCAGAAGAAGTTCGAGGAAAAGGGACTGCCTATCGCGGGAGATGACGTTATGAGTCAGCTTGGTGCGACAGTTTTACATAAAACTTTGATAAAACTACTTGTCGACAGGGGTGTTAAAGTTGAAGAGTCTTACCAGCTTAACATAGGAGGGGATACGGATTTCTTAAATATGCTGGAACAGCAGAGGCTTGTTTCGAAAAGGGAGAGTAAGACTTCAGCAGTAAGAGCAATGTCCCCCTACGAGATGCCTCTGAGAATAGGTCCCAGCGACTATATTCCCTTTCTAGAAAATGAGAAAATATGCTACATATGGATTAAAGGCAAGTATTTTGGAGGAGCACCATTATCTATCGACCTTAAGCTTTCAGTTATAGATTCGCCGAACAGTGCGGGCGTAATAATAGATGCTTTGAGAGGTGTAAAAGTTGCTCTAGATAGAGGCATTAGCGGACCGCTTATAAGTGTGTCTGCATACTGTTTTAAACATCCTCCTGTTCAAATGCCGTATGAAGAAGCTAAGAGGAAGTTTGAGGAGTTTATAAGAGGGGAACGTGAAAGATAGCATCATATTCTAAAGGTTTACCATAAGCTCTACAGTAGCTTCAAAACCTTTCTTCAACTTTTCAACTATTCTCCGATCTATATCTATAGCGCTCTTACTGCTTTTAATTCCAACAGTCTTGTCGCAAATGTACGTGCTTTTTCTGAAGACCATTGTAGAATCATCCTTAAATGTTAGAGCCGGATCACCGTAGCAATAAAACTCGTCCATAAGTTCTCCAACAATTACTTTAACGAATATCTTGACAGGCCTTCTGGCAGCATTCTTAAATTCTTCCGAGAGCATTCTAGGAGACTTATCTGCAGAAACCAAGAGGAAACAATCTCCAGTTTTCCCTATTTCCAAATCCCTTGTAATAGCTAGTGTCGTTGGATGAGTCGCTCTTATATTCCTATGCCCCATTCCGTGGACTTTCTCTATAACCATACCCATGTTTAGGCAAAATAGTTTTATTCTTCAGGGATTTAAGAAATACTGTCGGTAAAGGGGAGAGAATGGATATCTTAGATCCTTATTTTGAAGAACGGAAAAGACTGGTGGAACGTCTTGTCGAAGAGGGCATTATAAAATCTGAGAAAGTTAAGAACGCTATGCTCAGAATACCTAGACATGAATTCGTATGGCCAGATCAGTTGAAATACGCCTACGAGGATACTCCACTGCCTCTAGGTGAAACAAACCAAACGGTATCGGCTCCCCACATGGTTGCCATGATGAATGAACTTCTTAACGTTCAAGTAGGCGAAAAAATTCTTGAAGTAGGTACTGGAGGCGGTTATCATGCAGCTACTCTTGCCGTGTTAACCTGTCCCAACCTAGATTCTCCAAAACCCTTGGTTTTCACGATTGAGATAAATCCTAAGCTTGCAGAATTTGCAAGAAGGAATCTATCTAGGCTCGGGCTAGATAAGGTCGTTAAAGTCATAGTGGGCGATGGTTCTAAAGGATATCGAGAAGAGGCTCCTTATGACTGCATTTCAGTAACTGCTGCAGCACCGAGGATCCCTGAACCACTCATAGAACAATTGAAGCCGAATGGGAGAATGGTAATACCTGTTCAATCCGAATTTTTCGAACAAAACCTCCTGCTTGTTAAGAAGGATGAGAAGGGAAGGATAAACACTTTTAATATGGGGCCGGTAATATTTGTTCCACTTCGCGGGGAATATGGCTTCAATTTCTAAAACCACTTAGATAATGCTCCTTCGGCAGTTTTTTTCTTCTTTTTAACTTCCTCAATGGCTTTAGTGATTCTATCTAAGGAGAAATCATGTTCGTCGTGTAGAAATCTTATAACACCTTCCTCATCGATATCCTTCCAGTGGAGTTCACCTAAGTCTCTTACGTCGGGATGGAGAAAAAACTCCTTAGCCTCATAGTACCTTGAAATCTTAGATAGATCTTCTCCATACTTTTTGAAAATATCTTCTAGACTCATTCCGCTTTTAACAAGTTCTAATGCTCTCTTTGGACCTATACCTTTTATCCCCTCAGTATAATCAGTGCCTACGAGTAGAGCAATATCTATCAATTGCTCTCTTGTAATTGACAGTGTCCTCAATGTTTCCTCTAAAGATATTTCTTCCGGATTAACTTCGACATACGCCTTCTTGCCAGGAAGCTTCCTCCTACCCGTTATCGTAAGGTTTCTCACAAGCATCTTACCACCAAAGAGAAGAGAATCGAAATCCTGACTCCCCACGTAATCTGCCACGCCTGTAGCAACCATATATGCAGCTTGGGCTTCTCCTTCTGAAGGAGCATGGACAACGGGTATTCCCATTAGGGTAATAAGTTTCTCAGCAGATTTAATGAGGTACTCATCTAATGTTGCGGACATCTGGGCATACTTACGTGCCTCCTCTATCTTCCCTGCTGCTAAAGCTTCTTCGTATTTTTTAGAAGCTTCTTCACGCAACATCTTCCTTCTTTCAGCTTCTTCTCTCTTAATCTTAGGTGGTTCACCGTCAAATACGTAAATGGGCTTGAGACCCACAGAAAGAAAGTTACAAGTCCTGTAGAATATTCCTGAAAGGTGGCTTGTTATCCTGCCTTTAGAATCCATCAAGGGCTTTCCATCGGCTCCTCTTATTATCGTAAGGAATTGGTAAAGCGTATTATACATGTCTATAGCGATCCTCTTGTTTGCAAGGTCTTCAAGCCTTATCTCCTTAGCCGGGACTATATCCCCCAGCTGAACACCCATTCCAAATATATGGTGCCCAGGAAGCTATTAACAATTTCGGAAAGCTGTTAAACATTAGGGTTGACTAATTCAAGCCTCTGATCCTTTTTGCCTGAAGCGAATACTCTCAGAATACCCCTTATCTCCATTGCCATAAGTTCCCTTTCTACTTCTAGAACGCTTACTTTCCCAACGTCTTTCTCTAAGCTTCTTAAAAGCTCGGTTAAAGTAAGGCTTTTCTTCTTCTCCAGGATGTCAAAGATATAATTTCTAAGAGGGATTATCCTCCTACTGTCTTCAGATGTCCTAACCACCCTCTTTCCAAACCTCCACTCTTCTGGTTACGTTAACTATTTCCATCTCAGATACTCCATCTGTTTTTCTAATTTCTTCTTCAATCTTATCAGATACTCCATCTACTTCAGGGGCTTCCACGTTCACCAACAGTATTTTCATGCCGAAAAAGTATTCGGTTACTTGATGTGCGATTATCTTACCGCTTTTCAGGTTCTCCTCCAATCTCTTTAAGAGTTCATTTAGATCGGTAGTATTCTCGTCTGGGAAAATTCTCAGAGTATATATTATTTGTTTCATGATTCAACGCCTCCGTTAAGTGTTTTTGAAACATCCGGTTTAATATTTTTGTACAACAACTTAACCATCAATCTTTCAAAATCCTATATAAAGCTTTTCTGAAGAGTATAAACTTACTCCAGTGATTTAATAAAATAATTATGGTCCTCTTTACTCTTACGGCATGGTGTAGCCACATTTTGGACATTTTACTTCTCTGGCGAATGTTCTACATTTCTCACAGCGCCATATGGTTACTTCACCACAATTAAAGCATGTGAACTTCACGTATTTTTCATAGGGGTCTATCGGCCTGTTACAGGACATACATACTACCATCTTGCGGACCAATTAAATCAAGCTATTAATAAGCTTAGCGGCTGAGAAAACACTGAAAAGTTTAAGCCATTACCATCACTTTTGAAGGCAGATGGGCTGTTTCAAGTTCAAGCAATGTATAGTAGTTAGAGAGGATTTGAAAATGTCAGTGGGTAAGACTTGTGCCCAAGTCGCACATGCCGCAGTCTCAGCGGCGGAAGAAACTCGTCAGATTAGGCCAGAGTGGTTCAACGAATGGCTTAAGGAGGGTCAGAGGAAAATAGTCCTGAAGGTAAAATCGCTGGACGAGCTTCTTAAAATAAGAGATATAGCTCTAAAAGAGGGGGTTTCTGCCTGCCTTATTTCCGATATGGGTCTTACAGAGATCCCCCCGGGTACGGTAACATGCTTAGGGCTTGGTCCAGCTCCGGAAGAATTGATGGATAAGATCACCGGCAATCTGGCACTTTTATAATTGCTTGACACTAAGGTTTATTAGGTTAATGCTCTTTAACAGGGGGGAAGCATCTTGCAGACAGCGAAGAAGAAATCTGAGATCTTAATGGAGCTGGCGAAGCGCCGAGGAATATTCTGGCCCTCTTACGAGATCTACGGAGGAGTAAAAGGGCTGTTAACATTGGGCAACGTGGGCTTCGAGATAAAGAGGCGGCTTGAAAATCTTTGGATAAAATACTTTGTCTATTCTAGAAATTTTCAAATAATAGAGTCGCCAGTAATAGGGCCTAGGCCGGTTTATGTGGCCTCTGGTCATGAGACTCAGTTTACAGATAAAGCTTTGAAATGTGGAAAATGCGGTTCCATCTTCCGTGCTGACCATCTTCTTAATGAAATTGGTATTAATATTCCTGAGGGAGCATCGCTCGAATACATAGATGATCTTATTGAAAGTAAGTTGGTTAAGTGTCCAAACTGCGGTGAGAAGCTTTCAAAATCGTTTCAATGGCTCTTAATGTTCAAGACGGAAATAGGAGTAGGTGACTTGGGATACTTAAGGCCTGAAACTGCTCAAGGAATATTTACAGAATTCAAGAGGCTTTATGTCCACGGCAGGTCAAGTCTACCTTTAGGAGTAGCACAGGTGGGGAGGGTTTTTAGAAACGAGATTTCTCCAAGACAGGGCCCCATAAGACTTAGAGAGTTTACAATAATGGAGGTCGAGTTCTTCTTCGACCCAGATACTAATACCGGACCATCTGATGAGAGATACTTAGAAGAGACGATCCCCCTACTAACTGCTGAAGACCAGGAAAAGGGCATTACAGAATCGCGTAAAGTCAAGGTTAGAGAAGCCATTGAGAGAAACGTATTCAGCAACAATTGGATACCCTTCTTCCTTGTCCTTACAAAGGGCTTTCTTGAAGCCCTTTGGATACCTGATGGTGCCTACAGGTTTAGAGAGAAACTGCCCAACGAGAGAGCCCATTATGCCAAGCAGCTTTTTGACTGCGAAGTCTTCTTGGAGTCGTGGGGATGGACCGAGGTTGCTGGATTCGCCTATAGGACGGACTATGATCTTTCTGGACACATGAGGGTCAGTGGCGAGGATATGAGTGTTTTCATATCTTCAACTAACAAAAAGGTAGTGCCTCATGTAGTTGAGCCTAGTTTCGGTGCAGAAAGGCTCCTATATGCTCTTCTTGAGTACGGGTTGAGAATAGATGAGGATGGACGTACCTACCTCTCCATACCGCCATATCTCTCACCTTTTGATGTCTCTGTTTTCCCACTGCTTTCTAAGCCTGAATTCATAGCTAAGGCTAAGGAAGTTGTCGCTTATCTTGACAATTTCAAAGTAAACTTCGACGACTCTGGAAGTATTGGCCGAAGATATGCGAGGGCTGATGAAATAGGTATACCCTTTGCAGTAACTATAGACCATCAAACTTTCTCCGACGATACTGTAACGCTTAGATTTAGAGATACGAAGGAGCAGAAAAGGATAAGCATATCGAGTCTTCCAGCAGAGCTTTCTAGGCTTCTTTCACCTTCTAAACCCATTGTTTAAAAGTTTCAAGGAAAATAGGGTTTAATCCGGAAAAGCTTAAAACTAAAAACAGCAGTATTAAAACAGGATAGTTGAGAAATGTACCCCACCGAGACAACTCTACGGCTTAAAAGACAACTCCTACAAACATGTCAAGAGCTTGCGAGGTATGCCGTAGACTCGGTGAGAGAAGTTAATAATCTTGTCACAGCATGTTTTGATGACGATACTTCTAAATTGGACGAAACTCTGAATAGCATAATTACTCTCAAAAATAAGTCGATAGAAACTAAAAGAAATCTTTCAAGCGAACTCGTCGAGGCTGGTGCAATAATGGTTAGTAGAGAGGATTTTTTGAGGTTGGCTTCACCTTTAACTGGAATACCTGACCTCTGTGAAGGAATAGTTTACAGGTTAAGAGAATTTTTCCTAAAAAAGAAATCAGTGGATAAAAATCTAAAAGACCATTTTAAAGAACTAACAGCTAAAGCCCTTGATGCGGTTGTAAAAATGAGGGAGACCATATTTACATTGGGCTTTGAAACTTCAAAGATACAGGACTTCGCCAGGAACGTTGAGACGTGTGAAAAGGAAGTTGACAGTATTTTCAGAAGCCTAGAAATCAAGATAATTTTTTCAAAGGCAGATATTTCTACAATCCTCCTGCTCAAAGATGTTGCAAATCTTATTGAAGAGGTTGTGGATAAAGCTGCAGATGCCGCGGATGCTGCTAGAGTACTATCTCTAAGCGTATTTTAGACTGGTGTAGCAAAATGGAAGAGAAGAAAGCTGAGATAACTGCCGAACTGATAGGGGATCGTCTAATAATATGGAATATTGCACATTCTCAAGAAGTATATAGAATGGGCTTCTTCGGCAAACCTGTAGGCATTCCTAAGCCTAAGGACTATAACTTCAACGCTCCTCTAACGCTAGATTTGTTCGAAGGATTATACCTATTGGAAAGGGGAATTATAAGAGTGGTTGATAGGGATAGTAGAGAAATAACTCCTGAACAATTGCTTAGAATAGCCTCTAGAATCCATGAGGATTTTAAAAGCAAATTCATAGTCTACAGAGACCTTAGAAACAGGGGTTTCATAGTTACACCAGGGATTAAATTCGGATGCGACTTCGCAATATACGAGCATGGTCCAGGAATAGACCATGCACCAGCAATACTTGAAGTCAAAAAGGTTGGTGATAAGATAGATGCGCCAGATTTTATTCGTGCTGGCAGGCTTGCGACTTCTGTTAGGAAACTATTCGTTTTCGCAATATCTGATGTAAAAAACAATAATGTAAAATACCTCGTGTCCAAATGGTGGAAATCATAAAAACATTAAAAATAATCCTAAATAAGGCCTTATCCGAAGGTATCTTAGGTTATCCTTGAATTTTTTAAACCATGCGTTCGAGTACGTGTCTCTTAAGGCTCTCGATTAAGTTGTTGTCAAGAGAATTGATAACCTTGAATATTCTCGGATCTGTAACTTTGTATAGTCTCTTATTTCCAGCTTTACTTTCTTCAACCATACCGCATTCCTTCAGTATTTTCAAATGACGCGAAACTGCTGGTTGAACGACTCCGGTTCTCTTCACTATATCGCTGACATACTTCCCGCCTTCCTTTAGCAATTCTATAATCTCTAGTCTCGCAGGATCGCTTAAGGCCTTAAACACCTTCGCCTTAAACACTTCTGGTTTTCTCCCCGCCTGCTTCATGGCTTTGTTATCTTTCTTAATACGTATATTTAAGTATTCACTGTTCATAAGAAAAATAACAAAAATTAATTAAATGCCTTCGATGTAAGAAAGAGTCTTTTAAAATCACAAGATAAATGGAAGCCAAATGGGAATAATAAACAGATTATTCTACTAAAATCTTAAAGTCGAATCTAGACATAATGTTACATATTGGACACATAACCTTTAAGACCATAATAACTACACATATACCATACTATTGATAACTGTCATCGCCGTTTTTCAAATATCACAATAAAATATGGAGATAAAATTAGAAAAATTCAATAGTATTTTTTATTGATGATAACGAAAATTAACAATCAATATCCCGCGGGCTGGATTTGAACCAGCGACACTCCGGTTTCTGTCCGCCCGGTAGGCTGAACGCCTCCACCCACGGTGGAGGACTACAGCCGGAAGCTCTACCAGGCTACTCTTTAAATACTGGACTTGCGCCTTCAATACGCAAATCCAGTATTTAAATCTGAGCTACCGCGGGTGATTTATTTTTCCTTATACCGCTTTTTAACTTTTTCCCTTTAGGATGTAAGCTTGGGGTTTGTATTTAGCCCAGTATAGATCTCCTTTTATTAAGATACTGAAAAAATTAGGGCTTGGTTAGTTCAGTTAAAAACCTGCTATGTTCTCTGGTTTTCTACTCGACTATTATTAGGCAAGCGGAAAAGGAGCATAAGGATTTTGAGAATACTGCTTGCGCAGCTTATGATATGGAAGCATAGGGGGATTAACGGGCACTTGTCGTTAGTTTTAGATTCTGATCAGGCCAGGCTTAATCAGGGTTTTTAGACCCCTCTTTACCTTCAAAATCTATCTCCTCATTAGTTGAATAAGTTTTATTAGGAGGGAGTCTTTCTGTGTTTTCCCACGTTTTTTCAAGACCTTTTTGAAAAAGGTGGAGAAATGTTTATTACCACCTTTTTCATACCCCACTCGACGCTGCTTGGTTAGTAAGAAAAACATTAGTAAAGTTAACATACTCGAACATGTTTTAGTACCCCGTCACCGGGTTTTATCTAGTGAGGAGAAGGAGGCTCTTCTTAAGAAATATAACATTAAGCCTTCTCAATTGCCGAAGATGCTCAGCAGCGACCCTGTCGCAGTAGCTATAGGTGCTAAGCTGGGAGATGTTGTTGAAATCGTAAGAAAGAGCCCTGTTGCAGGTGAGACTTTAGCATATCGTGTAGTAGTGGAGGGTTGATGGGTTGAGCAACCTGTCTGAAGAACTTAGTGAAGCAGATCTTTGGGTAGTTGCTGAGAGCTACATTAAAAGTATTGGTCTTGCAAGACACCACATAGACTCTTTCAATGAATTCGTAGATAGGGATATGCAGAAAATAGTGGATGAAGTCAAGAGTATAGAAGTTAATGTAGAAGATAAAGTCATACGTGTAGAGTTTGGCGAAATAAGAGTTCATGTCCCCAGGATTATAGAACCGAGTGGAGCTGTGAGAAACATATATCCAATGGAGGCTAGGATGAGGAACTTTACATATGCTGCTCCAATATACCTCGAGATTAAGGAGATAAGAGACGGTAGAGAGAATAGACAAGAAGTTCTAATAGGAGAACTTCCAATCATGGTTAATTCAAGGTACTGTGCACTTGCCGGTCTCAGTTCTGAGGCAAGGATTAGATTGGGTGAGGACCCATATGATCCTGGTGGCTACTTCATAATAAACGGCTCGGAGAGGGTTATAGTCGGAGTTGAAGATCTTGCTCCAAATAGGATAATCCTAGAGGAAAAAAAGATAGGTCCATACTCGTTCTATATTGCGAGGGTCTTCTCTACCACTGTAGGCTATAGGACGAGAGTTGAAGTAAGGCTGAAGGGACAGAGCAATGAGTTGAAAGTTTACCTTCCAGGAGTTGGACAGGAGATTCCATTCGTAATAATGTTGAAGGCTCTTGGAATGGCGTCTGATAAGGAGATAGCAGAACGTGTCTCACCGTTTCCAGAGATACAAGAGCTTTTAGCACCTTCATTTGACGCTGCCCAAAATGTCATGAGCAAGGAAGATGCCATAATGTACATCGGCAACAGGGTTGCATATGGTCAGTCGGATAAAGTCCGTTTAAGCAAGGCTCAGAACGTCTTAGACAAGATTCTTCTGCCACATCTTGGTATGGATGAATCTGCCAGGTACAATAAGGCATTATTCCTCTGTGAAATGGCCGAGAGGATCCTTGCAATGAAACTAGGTTGGCGTCCACCCGATGATAAAGACCATTACAAGAATAAGAGGATTAGGCTTGCAGGAGGTCTTCTTGCTGAACTATTTAGAACGTCCTTTAGGAGGATGGTTAGAGACTTCAGGTATCAGCTTGAGAAGCTTAGCTTAAGGCATAGGACTATTTACTCGTTTTCAAATCTAATTACAACTAGCCTAATCACCGATACTATAAACCAAGCCATGGCTACTGGTAACTGGGGTAAGAGACTTGTTGGCGTTACTCAACTACTAGATAGGACCAATTATCTTTCCGTATTAAGCCATTTGAGGAGAATCCAGTCACCATTAAGCCGGAGCCAATCCAACTTTGATGCTAGAGACCTACATCCTACCCAATGGGGTAAACTAGACCCGAATGAGACTCCCGAGGGTGTGAATTGTGGACTTGTTAAAAACATGAGCATAGGTGCACAAGTCTCTGTTTCAGCAGATAAATCCATTCTAGACAAGATACTTTCGAAATTCGGTATCATTCCTGTTGTTAAGGCAGATCAGGAAACTCGTTTAACAGCAGCGAAAATATTCATAGACGGAGTCCTAGTTGGTTATTCCCATTCTGGCGAAGCTCTGGTCAAAGAGATTAGAAGCCTTAGGAGGAAAGGTGTGATACCTGCAGAGATAAATGTGGCATATTACGAGTTTAATTACGGTGGAAGAATTGTTAAGGAGATTTACTTTAATGCTGATCCAGGTAGAGTTAGAAGGCCGCTGATAGTTGTGGAAGATGGTCAGATTAAGCTTACTAAGGATCATGTTTCTAAACTCGCCCTCGGTAAAATTAGCTTTGACGATCTGGTTAACAACGGAGTAGTAGAGTTTCTAGATGCCGAGGAAGAGGAAAATGCTCTCATAGCAGTATCTCTGAAGGATGTTACAAGCGAGACTACACACCTGGAAATAAGCCCATTGCTTATATTTGGTGTCGTCTCAGCAATGGTTCCGTTTGCAGAGCATAATCATTCTCCTAGAAATACTTACGAGGCTGCAATGGCTAAGCAAGCGCTGGGTCTTCCCTTTGCAAATATTAACAATGCTTTCTACACGACCTTCCATGTTATGACTTATCCTCAGATACCGCTAGTATCTTCAAGAATAGATCATATTATCGGTTTAGACAAAAGGCCTACTGGACAGAACTTCCTAGTAGCAGTATTATCCCATCCCTATAACATGGAAGACGCTATAGTTCTCAATGCTGCATCCATCCAGCGTGGACTCGCTAGGTCAACTACCTACAAGTCGTATGAAGTTGAAGCTAGGAGATATCCAATGGGCGAAGTTGATAGAATAGAGAAGCCCGACCCGCAGATTAGAGGCTACAGGGGAGATGAGGCTTATGCTAAGATCGAGGAAGACGGCATTGTCTCTGTCGAGGCAGAGGTTAAAGGCGGTGAAGTAATAGTAGGAAGGTCGAGTCCGCCTAGATTCTTCGAAGAATATAAAGAGCTTGTCTTCCAAGCACCTGCTCGAAGAGATTCTTCAGTGGCTCTGAAGCCCTCAGAAAGCGGTTATGTAGATAGTGTAATGATAACGGAAGATTTAGAGAATAACAGGTTAATAAAGGTAAGGATTAGAGACCACAGGATTCCTGAAATAGGTGATAAATTTGCATCTAGATCTGGTCAAAAGGGTGTAATCGGGCTTCTTGTCAGTCAGACAGATATGCCGTTTACTGAAGACGGTTTGGTTCCAGACCTCTTGATAAACCCGCATGCGATACCTTCTAGGATGACAATAAGCCACTTCCTCGAATCCCTATTCGGCATTGCCGCAGCCATTGAAGGAAGGCCGATGGATGGTACAACATTCATACATACTCCGGAGAAGGAGATTCAAAAGATTCTCGAAGAACATGGCTTTTCACCCTATGGCGAATTTGATTTCATAGATGGTGTAACTGGAAAGCGTTTCAAAGCTAAGGTCTTTATGGGAATAATCTATTACCAGAGACTCCATCATATGGTTAAAGATAAGATGCATGCGAGAGCCAGGGGTCAGGTTCAAATGTTGACCCATCAGCCTACTGAAGGAAGGTCAAGAGGAGGTGGTTTAAGATTCGGCGAGATGGAGAGAGACTGTCTAGTTGGCCATGGGGCAGCTAGGCTTCTTCAAGATAGGCTTCTGGAAGAATCAGATAGGACTATAGTGTATGTTTGCGAGAAATGTGGTACGTTTGCCTATTACGATGCTAAGCAGAAGAAGTATGTATGTCCGCTTTGTGAAAAAGGAAAAGATGTCAGCGGCATAGAGATTTCATATGCCTTTAAGCTCCTGCTCCAGGAATTGATGAGTCTCGGAATATTCCCGAGGATAAGGGTTAGGGAGAAGGTGTAGGTGAAATGAGTCAGGAAGTTGAGATAAAACACATCGATTCGATAAAATTCGGTGTACTTTCTCCAGCTGAGATCAGAAGGCTCTCTGTAATGGAGGTAACAACAGACGAAACCTATGATCAAGACGGTCTCTCAGTCCCCGGTGGTATAATGGATACGCGCCTGGGTACTATAGAGCCTAGGCAGAGATGTAAGACTTGCGGAAACCTGCCTGATAAATGTCCTGGACACTTCGGCCACATAGAACTACCCGTACCAGTGATACATGTCTCATTCGCACGTGAGATTGAACGCGTCTTACAATCCACTTGTAGACAATGTGGGAGAATATTACTGCCCAACGATAGAATAGAATATTACAAGGGGAAGATGAAAGAATATGAAGAGTTATACGGCATTATACCAGAGCAGATTTTCGACCAGATAAAAGACGAGGTCAGAAGGGCCAATAGGTGTCCGCATTGTGGAGCTGAGAAATATCAGATCAAGCTTGAGAGACCAACAAAGTTCTACGAAAGGGATCCGGAGGGGACCCTTAGATTATTAAACTCTAGAATAATAAGAGAACGTTTAAACTCTATCCCCCACGATGATCTTAGGCTCCTAAACATAGATCCTGAGGTTGCCCATCCAGCATGGTATGTTATAGAGGTCTTACCTGTACCTCCAATACAAGTCAGGCCATCGATAATACTTGAGACGGGAGAAAGGTCTGAAGATGACTTGACTCATAAGCTTGTGGATATAATAAGGACAGCTCGCAGGATAAGAGAGTATATAGAATCCGGTGCATCACCGCTGATAATACAGGACCATGAAGATCTTCTACAATACCATGTAACAACATATTTCGACAATGAGGCTGTTGGAGTCTTACCGGCACAGCACAGAACTCGTAAGACGCTTAAGACCCTTGCGCAGAGACTGAAGGGGAAGGAGGGTCGTTTCAGGAAAAACCTCTCTGGAAAAAGAGTGGATTTCTCCGCTAGGACAGTAATATCGCCAGATCCGTATCTTGAAATTGACGAGGTGGGTGTACCAGAAGAGATTGCTAAAATACTTACTGTTCCTGAAAGAGTTACATACTGGAATAGGGAATGGCTAATGCAGCTAGTTAGAAACGGTCCCTTTGTCCACCCTGGTTCAGAATACATTATCAGGCCGAATGGTGCTAGGCATAAATTACAGTTTGTCGAAAACAGAGACGCTTTGGCTGAAGCATTAGACGTTGGCTTCATTGTTGAGAGACATTTGATCGACGGAGACTTCGTGATTTTCAACAGGCAGCCTTCGCTTCACCGTCTTTCAATGCTGGGCCACAGGGTTAGAGTTCTTCCAGGGAAGACCTTCAGACTTAATCCTACTGTCTGTCCGCCTTACAATGCTGACTTCGACGGTGATGAGATGAATCTTCACGTGCCGCAGAGCCTTGAAGCATCTGTTGAGACGAGTATGCTACTCGGGGTTAAAAACCACTATCTGACTCCAAGATACGGAGCACCAATTATGGGTGCTATTAGAGACTTCATAACCGGGGCATACCTCTTAACGAGAAAGGACACTTACTTGACTAAAGAAGAATTTACAAGAATAGTGTATGCCGCAGGTTATGAGGGTGAGCTTCCAGAACCTGAGATTAAGGCTCCTGAGCCACTATGGTCTGGCAGGCAGGCTGTTAGCCTTCTTTTGAGAAAAGACTTCAACTACGTCAACAAGACTAGTGTAGGAGACGTAGGAGGTAAAGATGAGGCGGAAATAGTAATAAAGAATGGCAAGATCATATCTGGTGTCATCGATAAGGCTTCTATAGGTGCCGAAAAAGCCGATACAATCCTACATAGGATAATAAAGAAGTATGGCTTGGAAGAAGGACATAAATTCATCTCTTCGCTAGAGAAAATGATCAGGGAATTCCTTCTTTTGAGAGGATTTAGCTTCAGCTATAGGGATGTGGAACTACCTAGGAATGTTCAGGAACGAGTCAATAAAGAGGTTGACCAGGCTGATGTTGAAGTAGAAAGGCTTCTCGAAGACTGGAAGAAGGGCAGGATAAAGAGGATTCCAGGAATGAGTGAGGAAGAGAGTCTGGAAGCATATATAATGGATGCCCTTTCAAATGTGAGGAGTAAAGTTGGGAGCCTTGTCTCATCAGCCCTGGGGCTTGACAATAGCATGGTTATAATGACCAAGACAGGGGCGAGAGGCTCTGACCTAAACGTTGGCCAGATCTCGGGATGCTTGGGGCAGCAGGCTCTGAGAGGTAGGAGGATTTTCAAAGGGTATTCGGAAAGACCACTGCCACACTTTAACAAGGGTGATCTGGGTCCACTTGCTAGGGGATTCATAAAATCTAACTACTATCATGGGCTTTCGCCTATAGAGCTATTCTACCATTCGATGAGTGGCCGCGAATCCCTCGTCGATACCGCAGTTAGGACTCAGCAGAGCGGTTATTTGCAACGTAGGCTAATACACGCATTGGAATCACTTAGGGTAGAATACGATGGGACTGTTAGAGACTCTTATGGCAACATAGTTGACATAGTATATGGCGAGGATGGTGTAGATCCGTCTAAGAGCGACCATGGAAAGTCAGTGGATGCCTTTAGAATAGTCGAAGAATACGCATTATCCCTTCCGAAGAAGGGTAGTCCAGCAAGTAGGCAGGTTGTTAAGAAAATGATTGAAGAATATGGGAAAATACTGCCCCCCAGCGTTAAGAAAGAGACTCTTCAAGCAATAATATCAAAGCATCTTTCAGCCTCAGCTGCTAAGAAAGTTGTGGAAAGAGTAGTTGAGGAATACAGGCGGGCGCTCGTGGAGGCTGGTGAAAGCGTTGGTATTGTTGCAGCACAGTCTATAGGAGAACCTGGAACTCAGATGACATTGAGGACCTTTCACTATGCTGGCGTCAGAGAGGCGAATGTAACTCTCGGGCTTCCTAGGCTTATTGAATTACTTGATGCGAGGAAAACTCCCAAAACGCCGATGATGACGGTTTACCTTAAAAGTCCATACAACAAGGATTATAGTAGGGCATTAAAAGTTGCTAGGAAAATGGTATACACTACGATTGAAGACATTGCTAAGATAAGCTTAAAGTCAACAACTGCATATGACTACTTAGTAATACATCCCGTTGAAGAATGGTTGATGGAGAGGGGGCTCTCTCAAGAAGATATCCTAAAGGTACTTAAAGCATTGAATCTTAAATTTAACGTTAAGAACGATGGAAGCATCGAAATACCTATTAAAAACGATGCTCAGAAGTTCGAGTCTAAAATAAGGAAGACTCCCGTAAGCGGAATAACTGGAGTCAAAGGAGTTCTTTTGAAAGAAGAGAATAACGAGTATTGTATAGTGACTGAGGGAAGCAATTTAGCAGAAGTATTTAACATCCCAGAAGTAGATTATACTAGGACGGTAAGCAATGATATTCACGAAATAGCTGAAGTCCTCGGCATAGAGGCTGCTAGAGCTGCTTTAATAAACGAAATGTGGAAGACTCTAAATGAGCAAGGCCTAGACGTTGACTGGAGGCATCTCTCGCTTGTTGCAAGTGCGATGACCCAGGATGGTGTTATAAAACAAATAGGCAGACACGGAGTTACTGGGAGTAAGCAGAGCGTACTTGCTAAAGCAGCTTTTGAGAGGGCTGTTCAAGTACTGGTTGAAGGCGCTGTAGCGGGTATGGAGGATAAGTTACTCGGCATGACTGAAAGAGTTCTTGCAGGCTCTGAGATTTACGCTGGGACAGGCATGGTCAAAGTATATGTTGATATAGAAGGCTTTTCGAAGAACAAGGGTGAGACTGAAGATGTCAGAGGAGAGAGCATCGCTCAGCAGCAAGCTTGAGCTATTAGCTAAGACGGGTAGCTTTGTAACGGGTTTCAATGAGGTTTACAGACTTGTTTTACGCGGTAAGCTAGAGGGTGTAATATACGTTTCAAATCTTCCAGAGCCCTACTTAGGTATGTTGAAAAATGCCCTAGAGCTTTCCAAAACTCCTTTCATAGTCTACGAGGGCTCACGCGTAGCCTTGGGGAAAGCGTTAAGCTTAAAATACCCGGTTGCAGTTGTAGGAATAGTAAGCCAGGGAGAGTCAAAGATACTGGGGGAAAATAAGTAGGTATGTCGAGCAAAAGCGATGTTAAGGCAAGCTGGTCAAACCAGGAGCTCAGCTACATCGGCTTCTTCGAAAGTGCAACCGGGGCAAGGGTAGTCGATTGTCTAATAACCAATAATGATAAGACAGTCTTTTTCATACTTAAACCTGAGGATTTTGAGAGAATAAAACAGGGTTGTAAGATTCTACTGCAACATTTCTCCAGGAAGATAGGGAAGGAAGTACATGTAATGGGGCTCCATGATAATATTGAAACATTTCTCAGACAAGCCCTCTATCCCGTTAAAGTGTTAAACATACAAGTGGATAACAATGCCAAGGGTGGGAAAGTAGTATACGTGACTGTAAATGACATGGATAAGGGTAGGGCAATAGGCAAGAACGGCTTTAGAATACAGGTTATAAGGGAAATTGCTAGAAGGTATTTTGGAATAAGCGACGTTAAAATACGCTGAAAAGGAAACTTAATAAGGTCCCTGCCCTACGGAACCTTGAGATTGGGCAAGGGAGAATTCGCAGCCAGGAAGCTAATACTCATACGTAAGAAGTTTAGATGGAGCTCTAGATACTATACTAAAAGGGTCTTAAGGCTAAAGGAGCTCTATGATCCTCTTGAAGGAGCTCCAATGGCGAGAGGCATAGTATTGGAGAAAGTTGGGATAGCAAGCAAGCAACCGAATAGCGCCGTCAGGAAATGTGTGAGAGTCCAATTGATAAAAAACGGGAAGGAGGTTACTGCATTCGTCCCCAAAGACGGTGCTCTGAACTTCATAAATGAGAGAGATGAAGTAATAATCGCTGGCATAGGTGGTTCATTGGGCAGGTCTATGGGAGATATTCCGGGGGTAAGGTATAAGGTCATAAGCGTAAACGGGGTATCCCTAGACGCGCTTCTGAAGGGTAAGAAACAGAAGCCTACGAGGTAAAGCTTTTTATAGGCTCAGTGGCAAATGCCTGCCTGGGCTTGTCTAAGCCAAGCATAGAGTGTAAGCTATTCGATAAGTGGAGCTTCGAGGGCATAGAGGTTAATGATCCTGGATTAGCTCAAGTGATAAGTCTAAAGCCAGTTAGAATTCCTCATTCCGGTGGCAGGCATGAAAAGAGGAAGTTCTGGAAGTACAACGTGAATATTGTCGAAAGGCTAGTAAATAGGCTGGCTCAAACGGCTAGGGCTGGAGGTAGGAAAGCCAAGGCAATAAACATAGTCAAGGATGCTTTTGAAATAATAAGCCTTCAAACAGGTAAAAACCCGATAGAAATCCTTGTAAAGGCACTCATAAACTCGGCTCCTAGGGAAGACACTACGAGGGTAAGCTACGGTGGCATAGTGTATTACCAGTCGGTAGATATTTCACCCGGTAGAAGAGTGGATTTAGCAATAAGGAATATTGTAGACGGGGCTAAGATGAAGAGCTTTAAGAGTAGGAAGACTATAGCGGAAGCGCTTGCCGAAGAAATAATAAACGCGGCGAATAACGATGATTCAAGCTATGCGGTTACAAGGAAGAAAGAGCTTGAGAGACATGCTGAAGCATCGCGTTAAAATACCTATGTTCCACTTTTTAAAAAATCGCTTGAAAAGACTTATAATCCGAGGCTTTTAATTAGTTGAATATGGGGGCGTTCCAAGAAAAGTTTGAGAAGGCAGAAACTGCTTTCAACTTTGAAGACGTAATACTGTTACCGGGTTTTTCACAAGTAGAGCCTAAAGATATAGATTTGAGAACTAGTTTTTCAAAAAACATCCCAATAAACATCCCCTTAGTATCTTCACCAATGGATACTGTAACGGAGTCTGAAATGGCAATAGCCCTCGCAAGACATGGTGGATTAGGCGTCGTGCACAGGAACTGTTCAGCAGAGGAAGAGCTGGAAATGGTCAAGGCAGTTAAGAGGGCGGAGTCTTTCATAATCAAGGACGTCATAACAATAAACAAAGAAGCTACCGTTGGAGAGGCTGCAGAGCTTATGAAGAAGCATAAGATATCTGGCCTCCCAGTGGTTGAAGGAAGAAAGCTTATCGGGATAATAACAGGTAGAGATGTGAGGTTTACAGACCCTTCGATAAGGGTTGAGGAGGCCATGACTAAAGACGTTGTAGTAGCGGGTCCTACTGTAACTCCTGAAGAAGCTGTTGAATTGATGAAGAAACATAGAGTTGAGAAGCTTCCGGTTGTAGATAATGATAACCAGCTTATTGGATTAATAACTTACAAGGACGTGGCTTTAAGAGGAGAGTATAAAGATGCTTCTAGAGACTCCGAAGGTAGGCTGAGAGTTGCCGCAGCCGTGTCTCCTTTTGACCTGGATAGGGCAAAGCTTCTTGCAAAATATGCAGACGCCTTAGTAATAGATGTCGCACACTTCCACAATAAGAACGTGATAGAGGCAACGCGGAGGCTTACTAGAGAAGTTGGCATCGACATTGTAATAGGGAACCTAGGCACTAAACAGGGGGTCTTGGACTCAATATCTAGAATAGAGGATGTTGCAGGGCTTAGAGTAGGTATTGGAAGCGGCTCTGTCTGCATAACCACGGAGGTTACTAGAGCGGGAGCACCCACGCTTTATGCAGTTTCACAGGCTGCAGACGCTCTCGAAGAATTGGGCTTAAAGATACCGGTTATTGCAGACGGTGGGATTAGAAGTCCTGGAGACGTTGCACTAGCAATAGCATTTGGAGCATCCTGTGCCATGCTCGGATATGTATTAGCAGGTTGCAAGGAGAGCCCTAGTCCGATGACTATAATAAACGGCAAGTATTTTAAACTACATAGGGGGATGGGTAGTCAATCAGCAAGACAGAAGAGAATGGCACTAGACCGTTATGCAACTTTTTCTAAGGAAATACCTGAAGGAACTGAAATATGGGTTCCATACCGTGGAGACGTGGCCTCAGTCATAGGCGAATTCACTTCAGGAATAAGGGCAGCAATGGGCTATGCCGGAGCTTCCAACATTGAGGAATTAAGGAAGAAAGGGAAGGTTGCAAAAATCTTTTCACGGAGAGAGAAAAGTCCATCAAGCCAGAGCATTATGCTATAGGATAATATTCTGCTTTTCAGACCTTTTTGTTAAAATGCACCACGTATCTAAGAAATATCCTAAAGTATTATCATAATCTCATAAGGCTATTTTTGAAGTTTTTAATTAACGTTTGAGTAGCGATTTTAGAAGAGATGAATTTAGGACTCGGAAGCGGAAAAACCAGTCACCAAGTCCTCGTACCTCGATCTCCTCATTGTCCGAAAATTTAGGAATACAGAGACTTATTTAGGTTTCTAGAAGTGCAACATTAATTTAATCCTGTTTTTGCTGCTTAACGTATATTTTTCCACTTAATACTGTATTATTCGGTATTAAAGCCCTTGTCCCATCGCTTTTGATAACAGTGGTGAAAAGAGTAGCAACGTCTTCGACAATACCCTCCTCGCCGGCAACAATCACAGAGTCGCCTATTTTAAAAGGCCTGACTATGAGTACAAATAGGCCTGCAACCGCCTGCCCCAATACTTGTTGGGTTGCGAAGCCTATTACCATACCTAAGAATCCTCCGAGAGCTACGCCGGCGGCACCACCGGCGACACCGCCAGCAATAGCGGCGGCGAGTCCACCTATACCTATGATTTTAATAACATTCCTAACGGCTGCAGCCGTGGGATGAGTATACTTAACCCTAAGAGTCCAATAGATGAAGTTAGCTATGCCGCTTACAATAAGGTAACCAAATGCCAGGGCTATCAGAATATTAGCGTAAACAGCATAGTCTGTGATATTTATACCGTATTGAGGCAGGAAGCTGAAGAACAGGTATTGTATAATCATTGTAACAGCAACATAAAGAACAATGTAAACCACAACTTTAACTATCGCCTTTGAAGATTCTTTAGCAATAGAATGCTTTTCAAGATTATCAGAACTCATAGGCTATAGAGCATAGATGAAGAATATAAGTATTTAGAAAACAAGGCTTAGGAAAATGCAGGAGTGGATTTAAACCAGCGAACCTGTATTGGAGGGTTTATTCAAGCTTTAAATGCGAATAAGGGTAATGGTTAGAATCCTGCTCTTTTACAATGCTTGCAAAGGGACTTTTAGAAGACCTTTTGACTCGTACCCTAATGAGCCTGGGGCAGGGTTTCTGAAAAAAGGTGATTTTGAGCTGTTGATTTGTAGTGTTCACCATAGGCTTAAGCATAAAGAGATAAATGGCTATAGAAACAAAGGCTCACCTCATCGGTATCAAGTTATTTGATGAAGTTCGCTCCGCAGCGATAAGGTATCGCAACACTCTCGAGGAAGTCGAGAAAGCCCTTGAGGAGCATGGAAAGGCCCTCAGAGATAGATTTGCAAACCATCCTGAGGTGAAAAAGTGGCGCAAGGTAAGAAGGTAATGGTTGTTCATCAAATTACCCTGTTCTGCAAATTAGGATGCAAGATAGCAAACAAGATAGTTAATGGAGGTGTGTACGACATCGATTTCGGGGCGATGAAAAATCTATTACATTCGTTAGTCAACAGGATGATTGAGCGAGGACTCGTGACGCGGATCCTCGGCTAAGGACTAGAAGTGAAGGATATCAAAGATTACGAACTCGAGGAAGTGGATGACTTGGGAGATGAAGTCGTAGTATGGTTATTTTAGAGAAATGCGGGGGGTGGGATTTGAACCCACGAACCCCTACGGGACTGGATCTTAAGTCCAGCGCCTTTGGTCAGTCCCGTTTGACCAGGCTCGGCAACCCCCGCTTACGGTTTTTTAATCGTATGGCTGTTTATTAAGATTTTTGACATGGGGTTTTCTAAAATTTGTATGATGAGTATTTTTCCCTCAGAAAGTCCGTAAAGTATTGAGTAGTAGGAAGGTTCCGAATAATAGGAAGATCGTTCCGCTTACGATCTTAATGGATTTCACGGGAATTAGCCGTATTAGGGTTTTACCCAATAAAACCCCTAGTCCAGTCAGTAGGATGAAGGAGATGTTCACTCCTATGTAAACGAGTAGGAGTGCGTTATACTCTGCTGCGAGAGCGATTACAGCTATCTGAGTCTTATCTCCAAGCTCCATTAAAGCAACCATGGAGAAGACGGATAGTAGACCACATTTAGCGTCGAGCTTTTTAAAACCCTCTTCCTTATTCCTCGTTAGGATAATAAAGAGGCCAAAGAGTAGGAAGAGTACAGCAGACATGATGTTCACCAAATATTGTGGTATGAATACAGCTAAGAAATCGCCGATGACCACGCCTACTCCAGAAACTAAGATTAATGCAAGAATTGCTCCAATAAAGACATTTAATGCGTTGAAGCACGAGGATAGGGTGATAATAGCCAGCTGAGTTTTATCACCCAACTCGGCGAGAGTAACCAGTATTAAAGATGCGAACAGTGGTGTTAGGTCCATTGAAGCTACAACTAAAGTAGGGTATATAAACTTAGTTCAAATAAGATTAGAATTCAGAAAAATAAGGCTGTTTCATAATCCTTCTTGGAATAAAATTTTTATCCCCCTTCTGTTTCTTAAATAGTAGGCGGCGTTCGTCTAGTCTGGTTAGGACATCAGCCTGCCACGCTGGTAACCCGGGTTCAAATCCCGGACGCCGCATTTTACTGATTTCTTTACCATTTTTCAGAAATGCTTATTAATAGCCTACTACTGATAATAGTAGCTTGGAATGTATGAAAGCGCTCCATACGAAGGGTTCCAAGTGAAAACATCTTTCAAAGATTTAAAAATTATCTTAATTCTAGCATGTATCGTAATAGGAATATTAATAGGATTCTCAATTGGCATTCTAACAATCCTAAATAGGATTAACGAGCTTCAGAATAGGATTTCAAATCTTGAAAACCGTATTTCAGCAATACAGTTTACCGACTGTAGCGTGGTGACGATATATACTTCAGATGGTAATTTCTCTCTTTCTGAACTATATGAGAAAGTTAGAGACTCTGTTGTCCTTATAACTGGAACTATTGTGCAATACGATATTTTCTATCGTCCCTATTACAGCACTACTCAAGGCTCAGGTTTCGTATACCTTTTTGAAGACCAATTTGTAGTAATTACTAATTATCATGTTGTTAGCAATGCACACGACATTACTGTAAGATTTAGAAGTGGCAATGCTTACCCGGCTGATTTAAAGGGATTCGACCCTTACTCTGACCTTGCTGTTCTAACAGTAAAAGCTCCCTTAGAGGAATTTAAGCCACTAAAAATAGTAAGCTCGTCAACGCTTAAAGTAGGAGACCCCGTCGTAGCCATAGGAAATCCCTATGGTTTAGCTGGTTCAATGAGCTCCGGAATAGTGAGTGCCCTCGGCAGGACGATTACTGAGGACCTTACAGGAGGCTATCCCATAGCTAATTGTATTCAGACGACTGCTCCAATAAACCCGGGTAATTCTGGAGGGCCGCTCCTCAACTTACGCGGAGAGGTTGTTGGAATCACCACTGCTATAGTAAAGGACTCGCAAGGACTCGGCTTTGCGATTCCGTCGAATACGATTCTACGTGAAATAGAATCCCTTATTAAAAAGGGATATTATGATCAACATCCTTGGCTGGGAGTAACGGGTATGGATGTGACTTATGATCTAGCTAAAGCAATGAATGTGAATGTAACATACGGCTGGCTTATAATCAGTACTACGCCTAATGGGCCTGCTGCTAAAGCAGGTCTTCAGGGTGGAAACAAACATGTTATAATCAAGGGAACGAGGTTTGTGATTGGTGGGGATATCATAATAGGGATAGACGGGTTCAAGATCTCGAATGGAGATGATCTTTTTGCTTTTCTCGAGGAGTATACTCGTCCAGGCCAAACCGTTACTCTAACAATAATCAGAAGCAATCAAATTCTCAATGTCCCTGTTACTCTTGAAGCAAGGCCACAATTAACCTAAGCATATTAAGTAAAAATAATAACATGGCTAGAAGATATTTTTGAACGAGGCTTCAAGTAGTTTTTAATTCCCAAATTTTCTCCTAGAATAAGTGAGTTAACAGAATCCCTATGTTTAAGAAAACTTGGTAAACGTGCATTATCTACCATATTATTAAGGCCCGGCTTTGGAATGAAAATCTTCTGAGGAGACATTCTAAACATCATCCAAGGAATATACTGTCTCATGAAGGATGTTTGAATAGAGGCAAGAATATAAATGGTTAAAATGCCTGTTGCAATAATCACTGCGGACAATAACATTGAAAAAATAATATTATCCTTACTAACGTTTTTCACTTTATCTATTTCCTCAATTTTCATTATCCTGTACTCGAGCTTTGGATGCGTTGAAAACAATATTCTTAAGGAAATGGGGGATGTTAGGAATAGGCTCGACGTTAAGCGTATTGTAAAACTTTCCCTCGGTAACTTGGTAGCTACCTTGTTTATTTTAACTATTGCCCTTACAAGCAAGCTGGTTCCTCCCAGTATTTTTACACTATCTTCATCTGCCAAGCTTTCTCTCTCCCTTTGTGCCGATACTGCAGATAAGTGTGAAAACGGATTGAAGAATGAAAACAGTGATAGTGCAGTCGTTAAGGTTTTGAAAATAAAATCACGGTTTTTAATATGTGCTAATTCGTGAGCTACTACTGCAGTCAACTCTTTCTTCGTTAGAGTTTTTAAGAGTCCTAATGAGAAAACAAGCATCGTCTTTTTCCCATAACCTACGACGAAAGCGTTTGGCCTCAAATCTTCTACAAGTCCTATCTTAGGTTTACTTATCCCCATTTTAGAAGCCAGCTCCAAAACCTTTCTCTGTAAAGGCTCATATTCTCCGGAACTAAGCTCTATGATGTGAAAAGCTTTTTTAACTATAATATCGCCAAGAGTTAATGTTAAAATCACATATGTTAAAGATAATGCAAAACCAATTGTGTAAAGCAGGTTTAGAGGCTGGATGAAGACTGTTCTTCCAATATGCGGTATATTAGGAAGGAAGGGTTTGGGGCCCCAAGGCCGTATTAACAATGAATTATCAAGAAGTAATTGGTTATAGAAAAGTAATCTCTTTTCAATAGAAAAGAATCTAGTTGGCCAAGGCGAAATAAAAGTAATCAGCAAAATTGGAATGGTTAGGGGAATTAAGTACATTATGCTCTTAGTCCTTGTGGTAAGAAGTAGATTATATCTAGTGATCAGCTTGATGCAAATGAATGAGACTATTAAAATACTCGTAGAGTAGTAGAAATAGGGTTGGAAAAACTGTACTAGAAGGCTTTCTAAAACTGCCATATTAAACCACTACTTTCTTAAAGCTCTTTCAAGCTTTTGTTTAAGCTCTTGGTCTCTAGAAGAGATTTTTTCAACAAAATAGTTTGCAACTATCTCGCCAAAATTCTCTATAAGGCTGTTTAGTACTTCGTGGACTGCTGACTTCTTGAAGTTATTTTTCTCAAACTTAGGCCAGTAAATATAGAAAATACCTCCACGCCCCTTTTCAGCCCTCCTGTCTAATAATCCTTTGTCATAAAGCCTATCCATCGTAGTCATTACAGTGGTATAGGCAATCTTTCTCTTCCGCTTTAGTTTCTCGTAAACCTCCCTGACGGTGAGTGGCTTTTTCGAACTCCAGATGATCTCTATCACGTTTACCTCTAAAGGTCCTAAAAATGCTTTGAGTTCTTTTTCACCGATATTATATTGGGATACCAATGACTTTCTAGACATTTTTCTTTCCCTAAAATACTACCATATGTAGTAACTATTTAACTTTTTCCATATTTTGAATTCCGAGCAATAAAGCTTATAAAGTAGTGTTACTACTGCCAGTAGTAACAATGAGTATGAAAATCGAGCATGGAATGGTTTCACATGGTTTCCTATTGCTCCTAATAGTATTGACCTCTATCCTTCCCGTAATTCAAATTTATGCTCAACGCCAATATGTTCAAGAACCGACATACTACACGGTTTATGGAAGGGCTCTAGACGTCGAGGGAAATCCCTTAGGCTATGCAACAGTAACTGTCTACGATACTTCTGGAGCATTCGTAGCGAAGACTAAAACGCTTTTAAGTGGAGGTTTTAGTATAACGCTTCAATCGGGAACCTATCGGATTCAAATAGAAAAAGAAGGGTATGAAAGTAAGTTAATAGCTGTGAGTGTGAACAATTATGTTGATTTAGGAGAGGTAATACTTGACTATGCGTTACGACTTTCAATACCTCAAGTATACATAAAAGTAGAGGCTTTTTCAGAGGTAAATGTACCACTTTCTATAGAAAACAAGGGATCAGGGGAGGAGACATTAACAATTTCAACCAAGGCGCCAGAGGGATGGGAAGTAAGTGTTTGCTCGGGTTCGGCTGAAGTTATTAACCTAACGTTGAGTCCCGGTAGTGTTCAAAGCCTAACTCTAAAAATACAGCCTCCATACAATGCACAAGGAATTTACAACATAACGGTTAGAATATCGGGTTCAATTACCCGGGAGAGAACAATCCTAGTTTACGTTAAAGAGCCCAATATTCAAATACTCTCTTCAACATATCCAATAGTACGGACAGTACCAGGTTCAACGGTAGTTTTCGATTTAACAATAAAGAATGTCTTGACAAAAAGGTTTACGGGAACACTATCCCTTATTTTACCAGACAATTGGAGTGGGATCATTATTAGGAGCGATGGTAGCAGTCTTCAAGGTGTCTCGTTAGGAGTGGGAGAATCTATTAACGCGAAGGTGAAATTAGAAATACCGGCTGATGAGATCCCTAAAGAATATGAAACAATAGTATTGCTTAAAACAGCTATTTTTGAATCAAAACTACCGCTTAAAATCATTGTAGTGAAAGGTACTCCCAAGTTGAAACTTTATGCAAACATACCGTATGTCGATGCTTATGCTGGAAGTACTGCCAAATTTCCCATAACGGTCGAAAATAGAGGTGATTCGGATGGGATTGTAAACATTAGTGTAAGAGGACTTCCTTCCGGCTATAGCTGGTTGGTTAAGGACGAGTCTGGGAACGTTCTGTCTAAAATATATTTGAAAACTGGTGAGAGCAAGAATCTAAACCTGTTTGTAAACATACCTCCACTCGCCGAACCAAATATAATACTCATAACATTGGAAGCTAGCTCCGGAGACTCTGTTGAAAGGCTTAACCTGAGCTTAGGAATATTAGGTTCCTACACTATTTCTTATATTACTCAAAACTTCTATTGTGAGACAACGGCTGGAGAGTCAATAACATTCCAGGTTGAGGCTAAAAATACTGGCTATAGTTCGCTTTCAAATCTTATCCTTGGGGTTTCAGACGTGCCTGATGGTTTCAGTGTTAAAGTAAGTCCAGAATTGGTATCTCTGCTTAAGCCTCAGGAAAGTGCTGTTTTCTCATTAACGGTTACGAGCGATGCTGATGTAAGTCCTGGCGACTACTATATTACTCTAAGCCTTAAAGCAGATCAGAGTCAGGCTCCAGCTCGGAGCTTACACGTGTATGTGAAGCAAAGAGGAGAAACTGTCCTAATAGGAGTTTTAATCGTTGTAATCATGGCTGCAGCAACCTTCATGATATATCGAAGATATGGAAGGAGGTGATGAAAATGGATTTAGCTATAGAAGTCGAGAACCTTGTTAAGATATATGGTAAAGGTGGTTCTGGAATTAAGGCCCTTGATGGAATAAGCATGAAAATACCCAAAGCTAGTACATACGGCCTCTTTGGACCAAATGGCTCTGGGAAAACAACACTGATATCGATACTTGTGGGTCTGATTCTGCCTACGAGCGGGAATGCGAAAGTGCTTGGGTTCGATGTTGTTAAAGAATCCGTAGAGATAAGAAGAAGAGTAGGGCTTCTTCCAGAGGGCTTCGGCTTCTACGACCATATGACTGCGCTTGAAAACCTCGTCTTCCTAGCTACTTTAGATAAGATACCATCGGACCAAAGGAAGAAGAGAGCGCTTGAGACACTTGAGATGGTTGGCTTAAAGGACAGGGCTAATGATAAGGTTTCAACATTTTCGAGAGGTATGAGGCAGAGGCTCGGAATAGCCCAGGCCCTGTTGAAGGATCCTGAGCTCTTAATATTCGACGAGCCCACGGTCGGGATAGATCCTGAAGGTGCTGCTGAATTCAGAAACCTTGTTAAGAGTATGAACAAGGAGGGTAAGACAATCCTCATGTCGACACACCTGCTTTACGAGGTGGGTATGGTATGCACTCATGCTGCAGTAATACGTGGAGGAAAGCTTCTCGTACAGGGAAGTGTAGAAGAACTATATCAATCTGTTAGGGAAGCGAAGGGGTATCGTTATGAGCTTCGAGTTAAATCCGGTATTGATATGCTACTGCAAGAAATAAGGTCAATATCTGACGTAATAGAGATAAAGCAGAATGAGAATCACGTTACAGTGTTATCGAGGAGAGAAATATGGGGCGAACTCTTACCCCTTGTTTCAAAGCCTCAGTTCAAGGATGCGGTGGAGTCTCTAAAGCCAATAGAGCCGTCTTGGGATGAAATATACCGTTTCTACCAGGAGGGTGGATAAAAAATGATAAGCGACGCTTTATCTATTGCAAGAAAAGAATTCACGGACACCATAACAAGTAAGAGACTCTGGTTAATCGTAGGCGTATTGCTATTGTTTTCAGTAGCCAGTACCTACTCAACCATTTTCCGGGTAATAACTGCTTTTCAACAAGCAGGTAGGCCCGTAGCTTCAGTTTTTTCTGCAATAGCCACAACAATGGCTTACATGGCTCCGTTGCTTGGAATCGCGTTGGCATTTGACGCTATATCTGGGGAAAGAGAGCGGGGGACACTTAGGATATTGCTTTCAAGACCAATATACAGAGAGGATGTTATTAATGGTAAGATAATCTCCGCCTTAGCAGTAATAAGTCTAGCAGTAACTCTATCATCCTTTGCAGCAGTATCCATCTCTATACTTCTACATAACATTGCAGTAACAATGGACGATATTGCAAGAGTCTGTTTGTTCATAGTTTTCTCAATAGTCTTCTCATTTGCATATTATGCATTCTCATTATTCATTTCAACACTCTCAAGCAAGTCAAGCCACTCACTCATAATTAGCATAGGCATTTGGATCTTCTTCGCATTTATATTGTCGGCAATAAGTAGCCTTATTGCAACTGCTGTCTTAGGGCCTCCCCCCGTGAGAAGCTTTCAAGCTTTTAACATGTCGCAAAGACAATTTAGAAACTTCACATCCCCAAGCATCTTTCCACAAGAATACTTGGACTACATGAGGAGGGAGGCGGAAATCTCGAGCATGATACAGGCTTTCTCAATAAACTACCACTATACGCAGATCACCAGCCTACTATTCGGCTATGCTACTAGGCCTATTGAATTCAGTCGAAGAACATTGACTAGCATTCCGACGGTTATTTCAACACGTCTAATAGACATCGTAGTACTCATAGTCTTTCCAATAGTCTTCCTATTCGCCTCTTACATGATATTCACAAGAAGACAGGAGAAATAGAAGAGATTTGAGAGATTAGGCCAGCGTCCTCATAAACGCTTGTATTTGCCAGAGTGTGAGTAGGGCGATTATCACTCCAGCTACTAATATGATTAGGCGTGCCAGAATATGGATCAGCCACATCTTCCTAAGCCTATCCCCATATATTCTCTCATACTCTTTCCTTGCCTCTTCGGACAGATACTTCGCTTCCTTACGTTGACCCTGAAAAACAATGGTCAAACCGACTAATGCGAATAATGCTGCAAGCTCAATCATTTGAACTATTATTCCAAAAGACACGCCCAGAAATAAAACGAGCAGACCAATTAGTTTAATCTGTCTAGCCTTTCTGGCAACCTCCCGCGGAATTTCATAATCAACAGCCTTTCTAAACTCCACCTTATACCATTCGGGCCCATGCTTTATCCTTGGATACAGAACAAGGTAAATAAACACAGCCACACCCATGGGAACACTAAAACAAAGACCTATCTTCAACTCCAGCTCGGAAATACCTCTGTGGAGAGCATAGTAGGCAAGTGGTATCCCAAGAATTATAAGCAATGCTATTCCGATACTTATCGAATAGGCTTTAACTTTCTCGCTAACCAACTAAAGGATGTAGTATAAATCTGCAATTATAAATATTTTCTAGATTCCGCTTTATTTAGTAAAAATATAGGGAATAAAAAATAGTCCTAAAGTAATGCTCTAATATTGGTGATAATCCAATCGATATGCCTTTTCAACGAGACTTGAGCAATGGAGTTGATAATCCAGTCCTTTGGCTTAGGGTCTCCATCCATTTTAGCCAATATATCGTTCATCAACTTGTTAATAGCACCATGATAGGCATCCTTCTCAACCATCTTAATCACTGCATCTATCTTGTTGGATAACGCTTTCTTCACCTCTGTTACACTCTGTTCCTTTGAAAATGCTTCCCGAGACAAAGCGTCAATGTCACTAATTAAAAATGTTGGTGGCTTAGTTACTTGTATAAAGAAAAACTTAATAACAAAGAATTGTTACAAATATCATGTTGAACAGTAAGTTTAAGGCATATGCAATACTTATCATTGTAGCTTTATTAATGATACTTGGAACTCCCCTTCTCTACTTCGCTTTAACAGCATCCCTCTCGGAGGGAGAGTTCGTAATAAGTATGGCAGCAATCATTCCAACGGTTTTAATTGGATTTACCTATGCAATCTGGTATATGAGGAAGCATTTCGGCCCCGAGTGGTACCGTTTAAAGGTTGAGATTCCTCCTGAAGTAAGGAAGTCCCCCAGGGCCAGGGCCTTCAAATACGCTGGCTTAACAGTGCTCATAATCGGCTTAGCACTAGGATCATGGTTCAAAGACCCAATGCTCGCAATATTCTTCATGGCCACAAGTTACATAATCATGTACCAAGGCGCTAAAGAAGAAGCAAAATACTTCCCCCCAGCAGCAAGATGGCCACGCGAAATCGGCTACAAAATAATCCTAATCCTATGGCTCGCGCTCCTAATCGGATTCATAAACTGGCTCCTCCTAAAAATCATACCTAGGCCTTAACCTCAAAAACCTAGAAAACAGGATTCTGCCATTGTTGAGATGCTGGTGCCGTTTGGCACGCTAGTCTTTGACACCCGCTCTCACCAGTACTGTTGCATTGCTGGGGTACCTGTCTATCGCAGCATCATACAGGAGGAACGGGTTGAACAGGTCTTCCTGCTTCTTATCCCTTGTTATCGGGTGGTCGAAGTTGACTATTACCGCATCCATCGTTAAGTCTCCGTAGAAGTGGACTCCGAAAAGCTCGGCAACCTGATTGGGAGCCTTCCTGCCGTAGTACATTTGTGTGTCAACGACTTCAAGCAATCCTCCTCCGTTATAGACATACTGAGTACAAGCTCCTTTATACTCCATCGTTAATGCTCCTATTTTTCCTGCTAAAGGTAGCTTAATTACCACAGGGTCTCTATCATAAGTTTTAATATGTACTTCTCCAAGTGTTAACAGATGATTTATTAAACTGACCAAGTCTGATGGTTCAGGTTCTATGTAGAAAGGGTTTATCTCAACGATTTTTCTCGAGAAATCAACTTTCTGCAAATGCTTAAAGACATAGTCGTTGAAAGTATAAAGATTGTCTCCGACTATCAATCCATGCAAATTCTCAATTATAGCTATAACTCCACCGCATCTTAATACTTTACCCTTGGCTTTCAAATCTTCAAACACGTTTCTTGTCATCTTAATCGGATAATAACCAAAGTTAACGATTCCTTTCCTTTCTAAAAAGCCAATGGCATTCTTCAAACCTTCCCATTCAACTTCACTTGTTATCTGTAGCTTAAAACCATTGTTTAATGGTACTGAAACGGTGTATAAGAGCCTCCTATAGATCTTTTTGAAACCCGTTTTCTCAAAGAGGTTTATTGCAACGGTGTTTTTCTCTTCTACAAAAAGATAAACGTATTTTGCACGGAGACTGCTTAGGGCCGTTTTCAACAATTTGCCACCTATTCCCATTCTTCTAAAATCTTTATGGACTAAGAGGCCTCCAATATACCCACAATCGTAAACATAGTCTAATGCATGGATGCAGCCAACTATCTCATCGTTAACTTCGGCTAAAAAGATTTTGAATGATTCTAGCTGGCTTAGCATTTTTACAAGCGGAATATTCATCAAATACGTAAAAGGAACACCTTTATGTTGTTCGTATAGCTTAATTACCCTACCTACATCACGACTCTCTCTAATTGTGATTTCCAATTTTTCTTGTTCTGAAATTCCATTCTACTAGTTTATTTAAGATTTCTCTATTTTATGCTTTTTAAGAAAAACTTATATAGTATCTACTACCAAACGTAGTAACAAATGATGATGAACAAGCTTCCTAGGATAATGTTGCTTACACTATTCCTGTCAGCAAGCCTCCTAATTATATGCGCTAGTGTAGTTAATGTTTTTGCACAAAAAGACGATTTACCAAATGGCTTCAGATTCGGACGACTAGGTCGTGGTTTACCCGGCTTTTTCAAAGAATGGAACTGGAACTTTACTAGGATAGGCCCGTATTGCGGCCATTTCAAGTGGGGCTTCGGCTTCATAAACATCAGTGAGGAGTTTAAAGAGAACGTTATCAAAATAGTTGAGAGTGACCAAGATGTGCAGAAATTGCTTTCCGAGGGTTATAATATTACTTGCATCAGACCGATTGTTTCAACCAATATCGGGAGGAATGGAAGCATTACAGTAAAGGCTAAGAGTGCTATCTTAGTCTTACGCAAGAATTATTCTGGGATAGCATTCGTATGGGTTGATGTTGAAAAAGGTAAAGTAACGAGGATAGAAATAGTAACAAGGACAGTGATCGAAAAGCCTTAAAGTCCTAAAAACCGCCTTTCAAAATCCCCTTTTTCTCCTGTTGCTTTTGGTAGAGTTCTCTAACTCTTCTCAACGTATCTACTTCAAATGGTGACTTATCGCTTCTTATTCTGGTTATTCTCGCAAATCTTAAGGCAAAGCCAGACTTGTACTTAGGGCTTCTCTGTATTTCGCTGTAGGCTACTTCAACAACGATCTCCGGCTTAACCCAGACAGTATTATCCTCTTCCTCTACCTTTAGTTCTAATAGTTTCCTCGTCATCTCCTCAAACTCTTCATCAGTCAAGCCCTTGAACGTTTTGCCGACTATCTCGTAATTCCCAGTTTCCTCGTCTAATGCGGCTAAGAAGTAGTCGCTTAACCAGCCTGTCCTCCTACCATAGCCCCATTGAGCACCTACTATGACTAAATCCAAATAGTCCGCCGTCTTCAGCTTAAACCATAAATTGCCTCTTGCACCCGGTATGTACGGGCTATTAAGAGCCTTGGCGACAACGCCTTCATGACCCTCTTCAACAGCCCTCTTCATAAACCCTTCGGCTTCATTTATGCTAGAAGTGACTATCCTAGGAGCTAGCTCAACTTTTTCCACTATTCTCTCAAGCTCACTCCATCTTTCAGAATAAGGCCTATCTACCAGTTGTTTACCGTTTAGGTAAATCACGTCGAAGAGATAAAGTTTGAGGGGTATTCTCTTCATCTCCTCCTCAATATTCTTCACTTTAGTAAACCTCCTCATCAAATCTTGGAATGGTAACGGTCTACCATTTGCTCCAACGGCTATGACTTCGCCATCAAGTATGGCTTCTTCAGCATTTACTCCATTGATAACTTCATTAACTATTTCCGGAATGCTTATTGTTACCTCAGTTAAGCGTCTACTGAAAACTCTGACATTGTTACCTCTCTTATGGATCTGAACTCTCGCCCCGTCAAACTTGTATTCTAAAGCAATTACCTTATGATATTTGAAGACTTCCTCAAAACTGTATGCCATGTGTGCGAGCATTGGCTTAACCGGTTGGAAAAGAGTTAGTCCAATCGATTTCAAACCTTCTTCTCCTGAAGTGAGAGCCACTTCAGCGACTTTACCGAGGTTTCCCGAGAACATCAATGCCCTTCTCACACTATCCAAATTTGTATTGGAAGCTTTTGCAATGGCTTCAAGCATTACTCCTTCTCCAACTCCATGTTGCATTTCTCCAAAAATATTCTTCACAATATACTTTGTCTCAAGTTCCGAGGCTCTTTCAAACATGGATCTTAATATGAGCTCTTTGTTCTCTCTTGACCTTGGACCAGTAACCTTAGCAATCCTGTCAAAATACTCTGCGACGTTTAGAATTGTCAGAGGTTTTCCGAAAAGGGTTTTCTGCGGAGAAGACTCTAAAACCTTACTTATTGTCGCAAATCCTATTTCAAGGGTTTTAGAAGAAGCCTCTGGGAATATCTCTCCAACTATTAATAATACCGCCGGCGCAATCTCCTCTTTCTTAAGCTTCTTCAAAAACTCGCTTATCATCCTAATCTTCTCTAGCCTCTTAGTAGTCTTAGAGAGTTTTTCACAAAGCTCTGCAAGCTCGCTGAACGGTGTGTATTGGCCTTCCATCTTGATTAAGTAAAAAATGCTTGAAAACTGATAAACCTATTGCATTTCAATTAATCGAGTCTTTAAGGTTAATTAGCCGGTTCATCTAAGTAATATTAGAAATTTAGAATGCACTTGATAAGCACTCAGACACTTTTAATACTTATCGCAAGGACTATTTTTTACCTTAAGGGGGTTGCATGGGTTCTCAAAGGGAAAAGAGCCCGCTCTATGCAAGAAGTTTTAAAGTTATTCTACATGGATTTTCTTCAAATAGAAAAGAAGCATATTGAAGTTGTAAAACTTACTGATGACGAGCTTGTAGCTAGATGTAACAATCCATG
>JAFNJB010000004.1 GCA_017601245.1 Candidatus Brockarchaeota archaeon | reverse complement strand
GTTAAGACTTAAAATGTTCAAATAGGCTCCTTCAGTCTACCATGAGTTTACTGAACTCTTGGTTAGGGCTGGCATCAACTCTGTTTCAATCAATCCTGATGCTACAGTATTCGCTCGTAAACTCATAGTGAGCATTGGGCAGAGAATTATGCTTGAGAAAGCACCTGGCCAGGTTAAAGTCGATCCAGACTAGAAGTAAAGCTACTTTATGCTCGTGTAAACTTCTTGTATATTTTTTCCCTGTATCCTATTTTCTCAACGTATATCATTCTCTATTTCTCGTTAACTTTGAAAATAATTCTTATGTTGCGTACACGTAACCTGTAATAGTCTTCTTTCCTTTTAAGCTTAGCTATTATCATGCGGCTCAGTAAAGAAGGGAAAGTTCTCCAGATCTTTTATTTCACCTATTATCATTCTTCTTAGCCTTCGCTCTACTTATAAACCGGGTGGCTCTTCTCGAAACTAGAATCCTGTATATAGGCACTACTTAACTCCACACTCTTTCATTAATTCCTCAAGGGTAACGTATTCCCCTCTTTCAATCTCCGCCTCCACTTCCTCTATTTCTTTCAACTTTTCTTTACTGATCTCTTCCTCAGGAAGCATCATAATCACTAAAGTCTCCAAAGTCTTCTCCATGGATTCAAGTCTTGTACTAACATTTTTCAGCTCAGCATAAACGTCTTCAAGACTCACCTGCGACATTTACGCAACTAGGAAGACGAATAACTCGAGGTTCTTGGACAGGATTGATGAAAAAGGTTAGATAATTATTAATAAAACATAAGGTGAGAAAGAGAACTCGATAAGCAGGGAGTGAAAATAGTAATCATTAAATTCAACACAGGCTCATGGAAGGTAGAATTAAGCGAAATAAGATTCGGATTAGAAATCTGAAAGTCCAATACAAAAGATTCCAATTTGTTAACTAGGCGTAGCCACCTTCTCTTCTTTCTCCTTTTAGAATTGAGAAGTATATGGTTTCGATAATGTTCTTCTCTGGTTCCACGTATTTTATCTTTAAACCGTAGTCGCTTGCAAGACGTAGGATGTTAGTTAAACTATCTGGGTCCACGGCTTTCAATACTACGCTGTCCTCGCACAACTCCATGCTTAAACCGGCCCTCGTCCCTATGTCGAACAAGAGCCGATTATCACTGCTGATAATCCTATATTCGATGGGAGGCTGGATAGATAAGAGGTTTTTTACGTCCGACGCTATGAGAAGCCTACCGTAGTGAAGCAATACTAGAAAATCGCAAACTCTCCCCAGCTCTGGCAGAATATGTGAGGAAAGAATAAAGCTCACTTTCTTACTCCTCCTTAATTCTCTAACTAGGTTTAACACTTCCATCCTTCCTGCAGGATCTAGGTTTGCAGTAGGCTCGTCAAGAATTATAAGCTTAGGCTCGTTAAGCAGAACCTGAGCCAAGCCTAAACGCTGAACCATCCCAGCGGAGTACTCTCCCACACGCCTGTTCAACTCTTTCTCAATGCTTAGCCACGAGGCGACTTCGTAAACCCTATCTCTAGGATTCGACAAACCATACAAGTCTGCCGCGTAAAGCAAGTATTCCAAGCCGGTAAACCACTTTGGAAAACTGGGTTTTTCATGAAGCACGTTGACCAACCTCCTTACCAAGTGACCGTTTCGCCAAGGATCAAAACCAAATACAGAAATCTCTCCCACATCCGGCTTAACAAGACCCATAACGATATTTATCAAAGTGGTTTTCCCCGAACCATTCGGACCAATTAACGCTACTACACCTTCAGGAATATCGAGAGAAACGCTATCTAATGCCTTTATCTTACCATAGCTCTTTGTTAGATTTCTCACGCTTATGATCTCGTCCATTTAAGACCCTCCTTGAAATAGTGGTTTAAAATTGGAAGCAGAGCTAGAGTTAATCCGAGCGCGAGTAACACTATATCAATATAGAGTGTATCAAACTCGAATCCGCTTTGGACCAACTGGAATCTTGCAACCTGATCCCTATTTGTCGAATCAAATATGAAGATATATATCCCCCGGTCTACTCTGCCGAGCGTTTTATCTAATCCTCCGGTGAAATTGAAGCAGGCGAAATATGGAACCTCGTCACCAGCCAGGAGTTCTTCTATCTGCGACTGGCTTATGGCGATAATACCTATTTTTGAGCTTTCCTTCAAATCCACTAGGAGTCTCGTTTCTCTGTTATGCAAATAGGTAACGTAAATACCATATCTCCAGTTCTCGGAGTCTTGCATGAAGCCCATGTTTACTGTATAATAAGCTGAAATCGTACTGAAAATCAAGTTCTCCAATAGGTTAGCAAACGATAAGGAGATTAATATCAAGCCAATCTTTGTTACAAACTTCATGAGATCTGCATCCTCCTAGTTACATAATAGTATCCAAGAAAGAAAACTATCAAGGAAATTAACAATGAGGGAAATAGAGGTTCGAATGAGTTGAGGCTGAATGAAAATCTCATGCCCTTAATTGTAGGTAACATAACCTTCTCTTCAAAGATCCGTAATCCCTCTGGAAAAAGTGGAATGATGCTCCTAAGACTTAAAGATATGAACTCAAAGGAGTATAGTGTAGATATGGAGATGACAAGCGGTATTCCTGACCATTTTACCATGAACGAGATTAAAGTTGATATTGATGAGGTAAAAAGGGCTATTAAAAGAGTTTCGATGAAGATGACGAGAAAGCCTTGAAGTACCGATAGTGAATCCATAATTTGGAATATTTTAAAACAGTTGATCGTAATGGAGAAAAGAATTGAAGAGAAGATGAGAATCGATAAAGTTAAGCATGACGCTAGAAGCTTCGCTAGATACATGGAGCCACGCTTAACCGGGAAGGAAAATTCTGTCTTTAAAAAACCGATGTCTCTATAGTATGAGATTTCCAAGTAAGAGAGGATGGATGAAAAGAACACGATTAATGGATATAAAGAGGCGATCTTTCCAGAGATGCTGGAAAAATAAGTTTGAACTGCGAGTACCATTACGCTATCTTTCAGGGAAAAGCTATCTGTTAAATTTGAAGTAAAAGATATAGTATAGTGAATATTGGGCCGTCCTGATGCTTGAAATGTGAATATTAATAACATGATCTCAAAATAAGGGGTTCGCATCAGGTTCTTAATTTGTTTGAGAAAATATGCCTTAAACCATCTTAAAATAGGCATTTCTTCTCCTTCTCCATAACACAATTGATGATAAAGCAATAATTAGGGCTATAGTTATGCCCAAAAATAGCCATTCCCCTTTAAGATGGGAAAGTTTCCCCTTAACTGTGATGTTCTTTTCTAAAAGTACAGTGTTATCGTCAACGACCTCGAACCTTAAAACATATTCATCCTCTGATTGAAGCATAATCCTCCATTTAACCTCCCTGCTTTCCAAGCCTCTAAGTTCTCCTATCTCAATTTCTTTGGCAGAAAGCACACTAACGCTTCTATTTAAAGGATACATTAAAGCCTTTAAGCTTCCTGTGCGTAAGGTGCTGTTATTAAAGATTGTTATACTTAACTCGAATTCCTTTCCGACTTCAACATGCGAGGGAAAAATAATGCTTGAAACCAAAATGTTTGAACTTGTTTGCAACGGCTTCATAGATGAGCTATTAGTGGTTCTAACTGGTTCAATTCCAATATGATCCAAGACCATTTCGGGAAATGGTATATTTGCAAAAATATTAAGAAACCTTGTAATCAATGGTTCAAAATCAATCTTGATAAGTATTCCTGTCTCTCTTTCATATAAGGCATTAAAAGTTGGAGAAAGAAACACATATGGATTAAGATGGCGGAACCCAGTCATATTATCGGTGCATAGGAAGATGACATCGTTTTTACTGAAGCTTTTCCAATTGGTGTATATAGTCTCTCCTCCATAAGGATAAAACTTCCCGATTATCCAAGTGTTCTCCAGCATTTGATGTCCTATGAAAACTTCTTCACCGGCTTTGGTTCCAATGGGGACCCAATAAGGGAAGTAAAACGGGTCAGTTCTAGTCGTATTCAATATGAATCTGCTGTTTATATCAACAAGAAGATGAAATGATCGCGAGAGATTCACATGTGTAAACTTGCCGGATTTGAGGTTTATCGCATCTCCCTTTACGCTGAAATTCACCGTTATCACAGCAGAACTCCCCCTGATTTCTTCAACTTTCCAAAAGAAGGTTCCAGTTACATTTTCAATGATGTAAGTGAATTGTGGATTATATGGATCTTTAAAGCTTTCAATTGGTATAAACGTCGCCGATTCTATGTTATATTTAGCGTAGAACCCTTCAGTCAGCCAGGGAGGAGATGCATAAACAGGGCTACTGATTATTGAAAAAAGACTCCAAAAAAGGAGAAAAATATATCCTTGTTTCTTAACTTTGTCTGAAATTATCTGTCTATTATTGTTCCCATCAATAATGATACTTAGCATATTTGTAACCCTCAGGATGTGCGTAAGTACCGTCCCCACTTTGAGGATATATCCAAGCTTTTGCATACATCTTGTCAATATATTGCCCGTTATAAATATTGCAAGAAATTTCTGCATAATGATAGTAATAATTATAATTGTTAGGTTCACCGCAGTAATAATTCTCTTTCAGAGAACCGTAGGAATACGGTGGATTGTTTGTCGGTTCTCCAAAACTGGCTCCTCCTATACTGATAAAATGTGTACCGTTACTATAGTTCCATACATATGCTGATGCATATCCGCAACTTCCATAGGCTGAAACGCGATCACGAGCATAGGATTCAACCCAAGGTGTGGCGCATACTCCGATACTTATTGCCGTGGCAAGTAGACACGTCAATATTGATATCATCATTATTTTAGTATGAGAGTTCCTATTTAATCTTCTCATATTCCTTACCCTCTTTGGGTGAATAGCTGAGGTTTTTAAAACTTTTTTGCGAATTGTTTCTAAATTGATTTGTAACGATATGTTTATAAACTGTTTTATATTTAAAAAATCATACTCATAAAACCTCTCCAAGCAGTAAGAACGTATCTCTCTACTAGTTTAGGAAAACTGAAGCAAGCGTTTAAGTACTAGTAAGTATCTGATTATTGGAAGCTAGTATTTAACTCGTCCTTCACCATTGACTCATTCTGTTATGGTTAATATGGGTTAAAAGATTAAAAAATCAAAGCTTTATGAATTCTTCAACTGTTAACCTGCTTGTCTTATAATCGCCCTTAATGTTCCTTTAGATATCCTCTATGTTTTGGTACGGTCAGCCTTCGATGAGGTTCCTCTTTATGACTTAGAATTATATGGCTCCCAGTCCGGTGGTCAATCTCATAGCAGATTTTAGAAAGCGCCTTAACGACATCCATGCCGGAGACTACTGGCAGCTTAGACATTAACCTCAACCACTTCTTCTATGGGCAGAGGAATCGGCCCCTCATGCTTTTTAAGCTGACTAAGTAACCGGCGATAGCGTCTTTAATTTTTAAGATTGCTTCTTCTCTTGTTTTGCTTTGGGAAATGCAACCGAGTAAAGCAGGAACTCAGCCACATAATACCCCATCCTCATCCCGCGTAATGATCACCTGAACCGCATGGTTATTTAATTTTCTAAGGCAATACTTAAACCTTATAGAGACGGAGCAATAGCAGTTGATAAGAAAATGAAATTAGATGGTCCTATTATGGAAGATAAGATTTTAAGAAAAATTCCCAGAGATGTTTAAAGAATAAACTCCTTCAGCCTACCCTGAGTTTACAGAGTTTCTCGTGAGAGCAGGTATTGACTCTGTTTCGATTAATCTTGATGCCGCGGTATTCACGAGGAAACTCATCGCTAGCATTGAGTATAGGATTATGCTTGAGAAGGCTCTCGGGCAAGTGAAAGTCGATCCTGATTGGGATCTTCCAGACCCTGACAAGAAATGATCACTTTCAAATATTTAGAACAAGTACTTATTTGATAGATTAGATGAGCATAGGAATCTTATTTTACTTAAGAATTTCTATTAATTCTTTTGTTGAAACTATTTTGACTCTCAGTTGCTGTTTTAACCTGTTATCGTTAGACCATAGAGGCGTACCTAGCTTCAGGGAAAGTGCAAGGTATTGTATATCATCTTTATCAGGAGATATTCTGCTTGCCTCTTCTATGAATTCTTTAAAATCTTCTAGGGGTATGAATTCAACAACCGCTTTAACCAGTTCTAAAACTAGCTGAAACTGTGTTTCATTCAACCCGAATTTCTCTTTTACTTCGTCTTTATGTTCATCAAGTTCTTTAAGCAAGAATTTGGGCGAGTAAAGTTTCACCTCTCCAGATATTGCTATTTCCCTAGCCTTAGACTTGGGAGAAAAGAATGAGAATATTATATTCGCATCGGCAACAAGCGTTATCAAATCAGTCCTTTCTTCTCCAATTCTTCAGAGCCGGCCTTCTTAAATTTTCGAGAGAACTCAACGATCTCCTCATCACTGAGCTGTTTTGCTCCCTCCATAAGCTTATCGAAAAGCTTTACAAGCATTTTTCTCTTAACCTCA
This sequence comes from Candidatus Brockarchaeota archaeon, assembly GCA_017601245.1. Lineage (GTDB taxonomy): Archaea > Thermoproteota > EX4484-205 > EX4484-205 > JAAOZP01 > JAAOZP01. Next base: position 1,650 of record JAFNJB010000004.1, on the reverse strand, counting down.
AACTCCACAAGCTCTCTTAACTTACCCTCTATCCTACTTTTATCCTCCTCCAATTCTTTCGGCAGAGGAATACTCCTTTATCTCCTTGAGTGAGGCCTCTACCCCTGACACTTCTAATCGCTCAATCAGTTCGGAGAATTTAAGCGTTTCCATGATGCTTTTCAAGATCCGCCTTATAGCAAGCGCTACAACTTTAATGGCTATAGACTTCGCCTAGCCGTCAAAACTGAGAAAGGCCTCAAGTTCCTCGGCAAGCGGATAGGAGAAGATGGATTAAAAATACATAATGTAGCCTAGTGAATCATAATTCTGGATTACCTGAATCCGAAAATGGACAATCCTTAAACAAATCCTTTTTAAAGCGAAAATCATGCTAGAATGCTACATGGATATGTTGAATAGTCTGCTGAAAGATAACGCCAGCTCGGACACTTTAACATACGTATTTGCACTCAACATGTACCTCTCTCAGACCTCTCATGAATTATACTATTACACTGGAGACGAAAGGTATTACTCATGGTGGGTCATATCAATGAATATTAGAAATTTCTTTATTGATGTGTTTAACGACTCGCCAGACAGTAAGGTCGCAAGATTACTGGAAAAAGCCGAGTTAATAGCTGAGATAAGCAATTACTAAAGCGAGTGAGAGACGAATATGATTGTGATTTAAATCTCGTATCAAGTGAATACCTTAACGAACTCTTATCTAAAACAGAGGGTTTGTCTTAGAGTGTTTTCTGCTTTTTAGCAAGTTGAGATCATAATCGTAGGGCTGATTTATAGCTCTGTCTCTGCGTGTTAGGCGTTTCTCTTCTCTCAATATTACCAAATATTTTCAATCATCAAATTAATATTATGCTGCATAAGGTTGTGAAAGCAATGGCTGAGGGAGGAAGCTTAATACTGGAGCTGCGGAGCGTGAGCAAATAAGGGATAGATTGTCAACGGTCCGATTGTAAGAACGTTTCTCTGGCTTGGTCTCTCCTCTTTGGTAAACCAGCTGGTCCTCATAGCGTATAGTGTTGCAGACACCTATTGGCTTAGTCGTTACAGCGAGTTGTGCATCTCAGTCCCCCCGACAGGGCGGTGATAAAAATTTTCGGGTCACCATGTTAAATCCCTAGTTTAGGTATGGCTTTAATAGAGACTAGGGATATAGTTCCTCCAAATAAACTTTCCGAGTTTCTGCAGGAATAGTCTTAGAGGCTAGTTTAGACTTTATCTCATTTGTGAAAGAGTTGTGCTGGATTGAGCTTCCATGGAATAATACTATGACGTTTGGAGAAAGGTCTAGCGCCATCTTAACTGCATCACCTGGGCTTGCCGAAGGCGATGGGTCTCCCGTTGGCAAGAAGGCTATGTCAACATGTCCCAGGTTTCTTATTGACGGAAAGTATCCAGAGTCTCCACCATGGAAAATCCTTAAGCCATCTACTTCCAGCATAATTAGAACTATCTGCACTGGGTGAATTCCATAAATTGAACTTAGGATTATCTTTCCATTTCGTAAATGAAGCTCCCTTGATTCTCCTCCCTGAATCATAATTAACTTCTCTGCAGAGACCGTGCCTGATAACGCTTCGTAAACAGCTTGTTCAGCCGCAATGAAGCATCCCGTTTTCTCATGTATTTCCTGGGCTATGG
>JAFNJB010000013.1 GCA_017601245.1 Candidatus Brockarchaeota archaeon | reverse complement strand
GGTATTATGTCGCCCCTGTTTATTATACGGCCTATCATTATGCTTTTCACAAACTCTTCACCATTGACCATCCTAGGCTGCTCCGTGTGGGCTAAAACTACTGTGGTAGCGTATCTTGCAGTAACTTTCCTAACTCTAACCTTGTCATCAAGGCTCACGCCAACGTTTTCCCGCGTGTAACCATCTATCCTAATTAGGCCTAGACCCCTATCTTTAGCGGAAGCAGGCCAGACAAGTGCGTATGTCTTTCTCTTTCCGACTATTTCTATGGCATCTCCTGGAGAGAGGTTTAGTAATTTGGCGACTTCAGGATCTATCCTAGCGTATCCCCGTCCAACATCTGTAGGTTGAGCCTCAGCGACTCGTAGGTAAACGTATTCGGGAGCATCCTTCTTCTTATTGCTAAAACTATTCACTGCATCGTCTTTCTTACCATCCAATACCTTGTTCCTCCCTCCCTTATGATATTACTACAATATAGGTGAGTAGTAGAGGGGTTTATTAAGTTTCACCCCATTAAGAGCCTTGAACAAATAAAAAATAGCCCTCGGAGAAAATAATGTTAACAAAAATGTTTAAAATCCTAGTTTCATAGTCACTAGGTATAACTATTTATTCCAAGAACTCCTTGGTTAATAGTAAGTAAAACATATTACTCCTAACTTTTGAATCAATACATATTGATAAATGCTATGATAAATACGCTGAGCCTACAGGATACCGCTGAGCTCATCAGGGAAGCACTCAGTTCGAGAAGGTTTATAGTCATGATTTGCATGTGCGAAGCCCAGTATATTGGAAGGGCAAGGTCCTTCTTGGAAAAAGGTGAGAGGCTAATCGTAATCAAGGAGGATACCTCCTTCCTAATACACAGACCTACTGAGCTTGAGCCGGTAAACTGGCAACCACCCCCTAATCATATCAGCATCTCTCTCGGAGAGAACTGCGTGATTCTTACCGTAAGGAGGGTTCGGAAACCTGAGAGAGTCGTTGTTAAGATTTACAGCTTCAAAGGCTTTTTCTCAGATAAGCTTAGCGACAATGGAAGTTTTCACATGCATCTCAGCGAGAAGGAGATTTCTGAAATCCTCCGGAAACACCCCGAGCTTATTGAGGATGGTTTCAGAATAGTTTCAACAGAATTCAGGGAGAAAGCAGGCATCATAGACGTTTTAGGCGTCGATGCTAAGGGGAGAAGAACAATCGTCGAAATAAAGAAGGATAAGGCTGGGAAGGATGCTGTTAAGCAGGTTTTGAGATACGTTAGGGAAGCGGGGACGGGGGTTAGGGCTATACTCCTCTCACCCAATATAACGCCAGAGGCAGAGAAGATGTTAAGGAAGAATGGTCTTGAATTTAAGAAAATAAGCATGCTAGAGCTTTCAAGAATAATTACATATGAGGAGCATAGTGAAAGCAGTATGTCCCGGTTCCTAAGAGGAGAGTAAAAAAGCCTATTTGCATACTTTACTAAGCCATTTTTCAAAAGCCTCAGAATACCTTACTTTTTCCTCACGTCTTTTCTTAAACTCGCTTATTAGAGAAACAGGGGTAGGGTCGATTCTCCTAAGCATAGCCAAGTAGTAACTAATCCAATCTCCCAAGAGGATTGCTGTAAGCATTTCCTCGATCATCGTTTCCCCGTATGGGGTGACTACGCTTATCCCCACGCCTTCCGACTCTATCTTTGAAACCAGCTCTCTAATGCTTTCTGCAACATACTTGTTCTTGAACCTAGTGTCTATTAAGATAACGTAGAGAAGTTCTTTAAAGTCGATTCTTTCCCAAGCTTCAACTTCATTGTGATTAAGCTCTGGAATCTGGTCGCACATAGCCCGCATTTTAGCATTCTCATTAATCTGATCCTTATACCTTAATGCGACAGATTTAAGATGCCCTAGGGAATATATTATGGGAATGTTGCCGTAGAGTTTGATTGCCAATTGTTTAGCGAGATTTCTTTCTACCGGAGACTCTGGAGAAACTGTTTTATTATATTCCTCAAGAACTCCATACAACCTTTTCAATTCACTTTCTTTAACTATGGGAAAACCAATTAATTCAGCGACTTTAAGCAAAGGTATGAAAAGCAATGGTAGAGCAGCCCTAGGCTGGTATCCTCCAGGAATTTTTAAGAACGGGATTTTCAATCTAGAACATGCTTTTTCAAGAAGTCCATTGGAGGCGATACCTAGTACGCATGCTCCTCTTTCATATGCTTGTTTGAAACACTCCAGTGTTTCTTCAGTATTGCCAGAGTAGCTTACCGCTATGACTAAACTATTATCATCTACGTGTTTAGGAAGATCGTAATCTCTAATAACAGATATGTTTAAAGGAATAGTCTTATCAGAGAGATCTCTAAAAAGGTCTCCGCCTATTGCTGAACCACCCATTCCACAAATAATAATCTCCCTAGCTTTCCTATATTTATCCGGAATAGTCAGATTCTGCGATATTACAACGGCATCGTTTACGAGCTTCGGGAAAGAACGTATCATTAAACGCATATTTCCACGATCAATACTCTCCATCGTCTTCTCGTCATCGAGTAGGCTTCTAAGATCAATACCGCTATTTACCATGGCCCAAAATCGAGGAGAAGGTTTATTAAAGGTTTCCTATTGCCGAGTGACGGTATGCAAATTAACACTAAGCTACTAGCCTCCTTGATTGTTTTATCGATTCTAATAATTCTCAATACTTATCCTCGCATTTTCTCACACTGGTTTATTCAAATCCAAGAAGCAGTTTTAAAAGGAGGAATATTACTGTTCCTGCTTGTAATGATTATTCAATCAATAGTTTCAGTAATACCAGCTGAAGCAGTATTGATACTAGGAGGCTCTGCATTCGGTTTCCTATTGTCTTCAGCAATGGGGACTATTGGGCTTATGATGGGTGCGTTAATAAATTATGCAATAGGCTTAAAGTTTGGCAAACCAATTGTAGAAAAGCTAATTGGCAGATTAGAGCTTGAAAAAGTTGAAAAGTTTTTCGATAAACACGGTGCTAAGATCATATTCGTGTTTAGATTCATACCCTGGGTCTCGTTTGACGTAGTCTCCTACTTCTCAGGGATAACTGGTATACCCGCTACTGTCTTTATGGTTGCAACGCTTATCGGAACAATACCGAGGACGTTGTTCTACAGCTATCTTGGCGAAAAAATCGGATCAGATATTGAGAGAGGTGAAACAAGCTTATTAAACTATCTACTCCTTGCAACACTCCTGGTAATAATCGTAGTTATAATAATCTCTGAAAAGTCTAATCGAGGATGCTCTGGAGAAGCTTAAGAGGCATTCCTATTAAAGCCACTTCCCCGTGTTTTTGATTATAATCTAAAAGCCCTTCAAAATGCAGTCTCCTTAGTCTTTCAACTGTACTATTCTCCCTCGTTTTAATACCATATTCTTCGAGGAATCTAAGGCTTAAGAAAGGCTCTTCCGAAGCTTCAAATGCTACTCGGAGCTTCTTTAAAAGCCTAGCCATTTCAGGGTCCTGTGAAAGCATTGTTTTCAAATCCGTTGGGGAGATTATGCTTTCAAGCCTGTACTGCGCTTCTCTCACATGCTCAGCTACTATCCTTTGCGAGCCTTCGTAGCTAGCGTTAAGCCCACTCATAAGTAGGAGTTCTAGAGCATACCTAGCTGAGCCGTATCCAAATCTCTCAGTCATTCTACCTATCAGGTATATTATAGAGTCGTCGATGACGTTTGCATTAAAAGAAAGTTCAACCCTATCCTTCAATATCATGGATATGTCTTCCGCGTTGTATGGTGTAAAGCTCTTGCTTATTTTCCATATGAAATGTGTAAGCCAAGTATCCTTAATCAAGCGGGATATATCTTGAATACCGATTAGTATGAGAATAAGCTTAACCCTGTCACCGTATTCTTCGGATATTTTAAGAAGGTCCGTGAAGAATCTGCTTTTTACTTCTCTTATGAAGTCGTCGAAGTCATCGAGGGCGAGGAGGAAACTGCTACCAGATTTTTCGAGATGGTCGAATATTGCGTAAAGCAATTCCCTACTGCTGTATCCCCTGCTAGGCATGTTTGGAAGTAGACTTAAGGCAATCATTTGAGCCAGGGTAAAATCTGAAGAAGCGAACCTAGTGTTCAAATGCCTATATTCAATCTTAACATTCTTCTCCTCGCAATATTTCAAAATCTGTTCAGCCGCCTTCTTAACAGTAACTGTTTTACCAGTACCACTTGGACCACTTAACACTATTGCCTTAATAGGTATTTTCTCTTCTAAGAAACCGATTATTGTTCTGAAGAGTTCAGCTTGATGCTCTTCTCGCCTCGGCAACCTCTCTGGAATATAGTTCGCACTAAGCTTGTATAACGCGTCTTTTTTAAAAATCGAGTTTTTCATCTTCCACTGTGCACCAAACGCTTGGCCTCAGCTAGTATTGCATCACCCATTTCATTCGTTTTCGTGTTACCACCCATATCAACAGTTTTAAACTTGCCACTAGCCAATACGTTTTCAACAGCTTTTTCAATAATTCTTGATGCTTCTAGCAAATGCTCATCGTTATACCGGCTCCACAAATGTTCAAGCATTAGTGAAAAAGTCAGGATTGATGCGATTGGGTTAGCAATATTCTTACCAGCCTTATCCGGAGCACTGCCGTGTACGGGTTCAAACATTGAAGTACCATCTGGGTTTATGTTTCCACTAGGTGCGAAGCCCAGTCCCCCCTGGATTGCAGCACCCAAATCAGTCAGAATATCGCCAAACATGTTTGGGGCAACAATGACTTTGAAACGCTTCGGGTTTAAAACCATGTGTAGTGCCGCCGCATCTACGTACATAAATTCGCTTTCAACAATATTCTTATACTCCTCCCCTATCTTTTCGGCAATTTCCCTCCATAAACCATAGGCTTCTGTTAGAACGTTTGCCTTATCCACGAATGTTATACGTCGCATACCCCTCTTAATAGCGTATTCAAAGGAGAACTTTATTATCCTCTCTGCGCCTTTACGCGAAATAACCCCTATTTGAAAAGCTTCACCACTGCTACTATCTACTTCAACTCTGTACTTACTCCCCCTGGCGCCGCCGGTGTTAACAGTGAATTCAAAAGCCCTAGAACAGGATGCATCAACTCTACCCCCCATATCTACATAGAAGTCTTCAGTATTCTCGCGTATTACTACGAAGTCTATATCTCCAGGACCAAATCCTTTAAGAGGAGACTCAACGCCATTCAACAGTTTTACCGGACGTAGGTTTACGTAAAGGTCTAGGGATGAACGTAGTTTAAGCAAGATGCCCTTCTCAAGTATACCGGGCTTTATCCTAGGGTCACCTACTGCTCCGAAGAATATTGCATCAAACCCCTTAAGCTTCTCGAGTGTTTCTTCAGATAATGTTTCACCAGTCCTTAAATAGTGTTCGGCTCCGTTTGGAAATTCTTCGAAGAAAACTCTTATGCCAATGGATTCGAGTACTGCTTCGCCTATTTTAACGGCTTCTCTAATCACCTCTGGACCGATTCCATCACCCGGCATGAGTGCAATCCTATAAGCGCTCCTCAATTGTATTACTGGGACACTATCGTTGAAAATATATATTTTTCCATTTGCAATGAAGAATTATTCTCCCGCGAGGCTTTCTAAGATGATCCTATAGTCTACAGTACATATTCTTCCAATTTTCTTCTCGATTAATCCGATAATCTCTTCAACAGACCTGACCCTACAATTGACTTCAAGCGCAATATGCTTAGGAATCTCTTTCAAAAAACTCATTTCCTCATCCCTAATATTCCTCAGCCCTGAACTAAAGGATAGCATTACTGCATCAAATCCGGACATTTTAAAAATACCGATTAATTCATTAATTTGCTTATTTGAAAGCAAATCGACTTCAACAATAGGTTTAATCTGTTTCAAGCCTATTAATTGAGATTCTTCCAGAAACCGGGATAGTTCTAATTCGAATTCGACGATTCTATTATCAAGGTAATTACCGAGATTTGGATAGAAATACACTTCTTCAACGTTTTGATGAGAGGCAAATCTCATTTCCATTATTTTAATCTCCAATGGGAGTAGGCCTGTAGGAAATGATACTATCGTAGATGCTTTTAAACCAGTTTCTCTTAGAACCGGAATTAACTCATCCAAGTAAACAGTTGGCAGACATACATTGCGAATATTGTTTCTAAAAGCATCGCTACAGATTTCATAAAGGTCGCTGGGCTTAATCCCCGGCTTAATTCCAGATGCGATTATTGCTTCAGAGAGCTTTGGATATTCCACTCTGTCAACACCATTCATGAAGGATGTTAGAAGATAGAGATAAAGATAAAAACTTCTAGTATTAAACTTTATTGGGAAAATGGACTATTTAAAGCATGTTTCTAAGAAACTGGGCCTAGAAGAAGACCCTGAACTACACCTTCCAATACACAGTGCAACAACTTTACCCGTAACGCTATGGTATAACCACGAGGAAGATAATCTAATACTCTTAGACCAAAACAGGCTCCCGTTTGAAGTCAAGAGTAGGAAGATAAACGATTGGAAAGAGGGTGTCGAGGCAATAAAAAGCATGGTTGTAAGAGGATCTCAGGCTATAGGGGTTGCAGGAGCCTATACTCTTTTAGTTGGGTCCCTACAGGTTAAGCAGAGGCCAAACCCTGTTGAAGACCTCAATAAGATATCTATGGAAATAGCCTATGCTAGGCCTACTGCAGCCCCATTAGCTTGGGCAACTTTCCTAGCATACGAGTATTCAAAGAAAATATATGACGAGACTGGGAGCATTGAACGCTTCATCGAAGCTCTCCGAAAAATCTGTGACTTCATACTTGCTCAAGACATGGCTCTGAATTATTACATGAGGAAAAACGGTCAAAAGGTTATTAAAAACGGCGATGTTATAATGACCCATTGTAATGGGGGTAGCCTGTCTTCCACACTAATGGGACATGCTCTTGGAGTTATAGAGGAAGCTTATTCGAACGGTATTGATGTCAAGGTTGTTTCTAAGGAGACTAGACCAAGAAGTCAAGGATATAGGCTGACCGTATGGGAGTTAAGTAGAGTAGGAATACCGACGACGATAATAACCGATAACATGATTTCAATATCCTTTGAAAGGCTCGGTGTTAGTAAAGCTATGTTAGGCGCCGACAGGGTTACCAGAGACGGTTCAGTAGCAAATAAGATAGGTTCAGCTGATATTGCTAGAATCTTCAAGTATTTCAAGGCCCCCTTCTATTATGCAACATCGTATTCCACAATATCTCTCGACGTCAAGAGAGGTAGTGATATAGAGATAGAGGAGAGGAGTATTGACGAGGTAACATATCCTTACAGCTTAATTGCAAAAGATATGAAAAGCAAGGGGTTGATTTCAGAAAACGCCTTAGAAGAATGGCCTCCTTCACATAAGATCGTGACTCACGAACCTGGGAAGGGGGAGGTGAGAATCTTCAACCCAGCTTTCGACGTGACTCCACCGAGATTTATAACAGCTATAATAACAGATATAGGCATATTAAAACCGAATCAAGTCAGAAAACTCACAGAGAGAAAAATTCTAAATATGGTTAAAAGGAAGATTCTAGAATTTGGGTTAGAGTTTCCAGAGGGCCTTTCTAGTATAACTCCGGAAAGTCTAAAGAGGAAATAAAAACTCTTAAAAATGAGTTCTACCTATAATCTGACTGGCATTCAGAGGTCCTAATTAATGAGCGAGCAGGAAAAGGAGAGGAAGGCTTCTGGAGCCGAGAAGCTAGTTCTAAAGGCAAAGGCAATAATAAAGGATAAGAGGATAAGTCAATTGGATACTTCAAGCTATGAGGTTAAGGGAGACCACGGTATCTACGTAGTCTCGAAAGACGCTTACGGAAATTATAACTGTAGCTGCGTGGGTTATTTGAAAAGGGGCATTTGCTCGCATTCTCTTGCAGTCAGGCTTTACGAGCAAAACAGAGAATATAGGAGAATGATTAAGAAAGGGATTGTTAAGGGAGCGGGATACATCCCATAGAAGAGTCTAAACCAGCCACTATGTTAACACTGTCGAGTGAGAGTGAATAGTTCACATCTTCTTCTAAGCCAAGCCTGATTAATTCTGAAGCATGGCGAGCCACTTTAACAACTTCACTACTCATTTCCGAAATCCTCATGGCTATTTCAGCGTTTTTATTACACTCATTCCATGGGAGTCTTTTAGCTATTAAGCCTGCACAGTAAGAGTCCTCTAAAGCTGGTTGACCCATTTTCCCAGCTGTAATAATGGAAACTTCTTTGAAATCTTGCCTGATTAAGTAATCGACTAAAGCTGACAGGTTTATTAAAGCACCTATCAAAACTTTTTTAGAAAACAGTGCTAGGAATCTTAGAAGTCTGGCTCCACTTGAAGTGTATAATACAACTGTTTTACCATTGACCATGTCTGGGGTATACTCTAGAGGAGAATTACCTAGGTGGAAAGAAG
>JAFNJB010000012.1 GCA_017601245.1 Candidatus Brockarchaeota archaeon | reverse complement strand
AGTTAGGTTTTCAGATAATGTTCTCAATGGTATAATTATAGATGAGTTATTCTTCCCCTTGATGGTTGGTGGTGAGAGGAGCTTCACCCTTAGAGTAGAGAGTTTTGGAGCGATATTGAAGAGATTATACGAGAAATTCGGGACAGGTGCAGCAGTAATACTTTACGAGATGGGTCTTGGAATGGGTGAGAGCAAGTTCAAATCAGTAGTAAGCAAGTACCGCGTAGACAAGCAGACAGCAGTTAAAATAATTCTTGCAGAAAGGTCTGCAAAAGGATGGTGTATTGCTAGGCTTGAAGAGTTTAATAACAAGAATGTTGTCGTATTTGCTCAAGATTTGTTTGAATGCCTGCCTTTCAGGGATAATCATGATAGGCCAATAAGCCAGTTTTTCAGAGGGTATTTAGCAGGCATATTCCAGCAATTATACGGTAAGAACGTTAACGTTATTGAGACGGAGTGCATAGCCAAGGGAGATAAGCTTTGCAAATTCGTAATAGAGTCTGGAAAAACAGTCTAGTAGATTATTGCTAGAGTTTAGGTTTAAACGGCTGAGTATTATGGCTCACGATAACTGTAGAATTCCCATTAACTTTTAACACGGCCCTCCTCAGAACCCAGCAGCTTGCAACTACTCCTACAGCCATGGAAGACGGGTGGATAGAAGCATATTCAATGTGGACATCAAGAGCCGTTAAGCCACCGAAGCCGTGAACACCTATGTCAAGTCTATTAACCATTCTTAAAAGCTCGCTCTCCATTTCTGCGATAATACTATTCTCGTGTCTTTCTCCCAGAGGCCTAAGATAAAGGGCCTTCTTAGCCAGGTCGAGGGCTATTTCTGAAGAGGGCCCAATGCCGACTCCGAGTATGATTGGAGGACAGGGTTTGGCTCCAGCTTGCGCAACACTCTCTAACACCGTTCTGAAAATCTCCTTCCTGCCTGCAGTGGCGGGTAGAACCCTTAGGCTTGAAGCCGCTTCAGAACCTCCCCCCTTGGCAACTACGGTAATCTCCAAGTTCTCCCCACCGGGCTCCCAGACGATCCACGGAATAAACCTGCCAGTATTGTTTCCAGAGTTTATTCCAGATACGAAGTCTATTGCATTGGGTCTCAACGGTATTTCTACACTTGCTTCCTTAACAGCCTCGTTAATGGCTTTCTGAAGCTCCTCCTCACTCCAACCTCCTCTTTTAACATAGAAAGTCAGGGTTCCAGTGTCTTGGCATATCGGCCTCTTTTCTTTCTCAGCGATTTCAACATTTTCCAGAAGTATCCCTATAATCTTTTTCGGAAGCGGATTATCCTCCTCGTCATACGCTTTTCTCAAAGCCTTTTTAACATCTTCCGGAAGCCTTGTCTCACAAACCCTTATCGCCTCAACTATATGCTTCCTGAGCTCCAAGATATCCATTTGCTAGACCTCCTTTAAAAGCCTTGAAAGATTCTCGTTAACTCTTTTCCTTAGAGAATCGTAGATGTCATTCCCAAAGCTGTCTATAGCAACGATTATCGGGCCCAAGTCTTGGACCCTTAGGTGCCACATCGCTTCAGGAACACCGAGTTCTTCAAGCCAATACACCCCTAGAATTTTCTCAACCTTCTTGGATAATAATGCTGCAGCTCCGCCTGGAAGTACGCCGTAGAAAGCATTAAACTCCCTGCACGCTTTTCTAGTCTTCTCTCCCATTCCGCCTTTCCCAATTACACCTGCAATACCTGTCTCTTTTATGAAATCGTATTCACTAGATTCCATCCTAAAGCTCGTCGTCGGACCGAGGGAGACAATTTCCCATTGAGAGTTTCTCCTCCTAACTATTGGCCCAGCATGATACTCTATTAACCCCTGCAATGAGAAAGGTAGCGCCCCTTTATTCTTAAGTATTAATTGTTGAGTCCTATCTCTGCTTGTAAAAATTTCTCCACTAACATATAAAATGTCTCCGGCTTTAAGCTTAGCAACCTCTTCTTTTTTGATGGGAGTTCTGAGTCTATACTCCTCAGTCAATGTAGATATGTGATACACTCCCCAATATAACTTTTGAATCCGTATCTTCTAAAACTATCATAAACACGGCGATTTAAACAAAACATGCTGCTTTACGGCAAATCATACTCTGACTATTTCAGCCAAATTATGGATTTTAAATCCAGGATTTATCGTTTTCAATAAATCTTGAAATTCTCTACTCTCCCTCAGGTTTCGTATATCAGTGTCTTCGCTTATCAAGATATCGCATTGGCTTAGGGCTGATGAAAGTATCAGACAGTCTATGAAGTCGTTAAGCAAACTTCTGAGCCTACAAGCTGTTAATAGAACGTTGTCCTCATGAATAGATATTTTTGTTATATTTTCGTCAAAGACTATAGCTCTTATTACCTCTAACCACTCTCTCAACAGAGAGCTTTCCTGCACTAACGTATTTAGCACCTTTAGCTGAAAGCTCGAAGATGCTTATTTCGCTTATGAATAATTGGTTCTCCCTATGTCTTAATCTAATCAGAGTATCGTTTGGAAATTCCTTGAAATATATGCCTATTGCTGGTAAAAGATACGTCGTATCCAACAGTATTTTCAAGACTCCGCCCTCTGAGACAATTCCTTTCTGAATTCATGGAATTCCTCAAGGGTGATCTCAACAGACGGTTTTTCTTTTAAAACCTCATCAAGATTTGGAATAGGCTCAACTATGAGCCTGTTCCCCTCCACCTTATAAATAACCTTAGTATGAGGATGAAGTCCTAGTTTTTCTCTAATCTTTTTTGGTGGAAAGAGTTCTCCTTTCGAACCTACTTGACTTTTTATCATTTTTCAGATATGCCGAAAATAAAAATATTTTCGAATTAATAAATCTTGTTCCTAAGGATAATGGGAAACATAGGTGCTATCATGCAGAAACGGAAGGTGGTGAAGGTACAGAAGACAGCTTACCCCTACTGTGCAATGAGAATAAAGCAATCGGTAATAAAATATAATGATATAGCCCCTACTATGGTTATAACCAAGATGTATTCCTCAGAATAGATGGCTTGTATTCTCCAGCTTGGACTGGTGAAGCATCTTCCTTGCACCCGTCTGATCTGGGCATCAACTTAACGTTGTAGGGAAAGTTCAGATTATATACAATTTCACCTTGAATGTTTGGTAAAAATTACTTGACAAGAACCTAATCCTTAAGCTAGAACAATCTCTCTATACCTGGGAGGTCGAAATCACGATCATTCGATATTATTCTCTTAATACCTAAATAGTTCATGGTTGATAAGTGTATCCTGTCCTCAAGTTCTCTTGGTTTCTTCAGCCTCTCAGCTTCAAACAATATGTGTACAGTTAACGGGACTAGCTCTACTCCTATTTCCTCCATAATGCTTGTCAAGTTCTCCAGCTGCGTGAGAACATGGAGAATCCATATTGTCAAGGTGGAAGTGACAAGTCTACCACTGTAAGCACTGATATAATCCTTGGATTTCTCCCCATGCTCTTCGCTGGCTGTGAGATAATAGTAGAGAACGTTAACGTCGATATATGTCTTTTCTAAGGGCTTTCTCCGTCTCATCTTTAACAGCCTCGTCGATCTCCTCGGCTGAAACAAACTTCGCAGGCTTAGCTATGCCGTAAAACTTCTCTATAGAAGGGCGAAAGGGCTTAAGGATTACAGTATCCCCCTTGACCTCAACTATGAAACGGTCACCCTTAACCTTCTGTCGTATACTGGCTGGCAGGTAGATCCTACCCTGCCCATCCATTGTAACAGCTTCTACCATGGAAAAAACAATCATATTCCATTATTTAAACTTTTTGGAAAAAGCCACAGACCTTTTGAGTAAGTATCTCTTAAGAGAATGAGAAAAATACAGAGGAAATACGGTATTACATGGAAATAGAAGGAGACGATTAAGATGGAGGAGGATGTTTCTTGCCTCTTCTTCTATGTAATGAGAGTGTAACCACTACAATAATCACTACAGACATAATCCCTAACGTAACCATCATCATAGTATAGTCCTCAGAATACACAGCCCGCATATCCAGTCTCGACTCATACCCTGTGAATACGAGCTTAACAGAGTTATTCGTAGAGTTCATGAAACCCGTCCACTGTTTAAACACATACCTAGCACCTAATAGGCCAAGTAGCCCAGGTATGTTTACCGAAGATGGTGCGATCAGGATTACCTCGTCCTCCTCCTTGTACTTACCTGAGCCAGGTATATCGACTCCGATGTTAGAGGAAACGTTCAGAGCATACATCATCACAACCCTAACGAGCTTTGTAGTGGAATTTCTCGCTCCCTCGTTGTCGGTAACTGTCAAAGTGACCAAGTAATCTCCAAGCCCATGGTAAGAATGCTTCACGTTAACGCCTGAAGCCTCCCCACCGTCTCCAAACTCCCATTTGTATGAGGATATGCTTCCATCAGGGTCGCTTGAGGCCGAGGCGTCAAATGTCACTTCTTCGCATAAGCCTACCTTAGTAGGCGTGTAGCTGAATTTTGCCATGGGCAAACGGTTAGTGCTTATCATGATTACCATGGGTGGAGTTGTTTGACTCTCATAGGAAACATAGCCGATAACGTAGTATAAAGCGCTTTTCTTAGCTGAGGAGGAGTTCCATGTAGAAGTAAACTTAAGTGAAGCTTTCGGAGCGAGAGACGAGAAGTTTTGATAAGAATCCCAAATCGTACCGTTTTCACTTTTTATCATAAAGATGCATCTTCCATCAAGAGTTGTTGAGCCAGTATTAAGAGCTTCGAGCGAAATCTTCACTTGATCACCTATCTTAAAGTATTGGGGCTCAACGCTGAAACTGGTAACGTTTATCATAGATCTGCCAAGTCGGAATGTACATGTCCTTCTATCAAGCCAATTCCCTAGGGTATCGTTTAACATAACATCTATATAATAATATCCTGGAGGAAATCCTTCGCTGTTCCAGAAGGTTGAGAATGATGCTTCTCCATTTACTTTATGGAGTGTTCTCAATGGTAAGCTGTCAATTATTTCATCGGAACCATATAGCTTTACTAAGCTGGTGACAACAATGTCTTTTGCTTCGCCAGAATTATTGAGTAAAACGTCAATCCTAACCTCTTCTCCAAGGTCATAAAACATTTTATCCGTAGATAATTCTTTTATCGACACGTTTGAGAATACATAGGTTACCTTAAACTCATAATGTTTATAGAATCTTGCCTCTCTTGTTCTAGGATTATATTTGAACGGGAAAACATCTATGATTAAGGTACTGCTACCGTCTAAATCTAGGGCAACTCGCCAATTGAAATCCTTTTCAGGATACCAATCAGTATTGCTTCCATTTTTCTGGGAACCATCAGTGGTGGCCAAAGGCACTTCAATAACCGTTGAGAGATTGAGGCCAGTCGCAATTATGGGTTCGGACTTTTGTTTTAAAGTCACAGACTGAACCCTATACCCTACTGGGTATTCAACCGATACTGAGTAGAAAGGAACTCTAGGCTTACCAACTACGAGAAGTGTACTACCTCCAGGAATGTCCACATAATCCCATCCATCGACCTTCTTAACAGTATAATCTGGAATGTCGATAGCTATTAACGATCGCGGTACCTCGCCCAGAACTGGTGGACTGATGCTTGCTAGCAAGATTATTAAAGATAGAATCAAGGGAAAGGACTTGGAGAGTAAACTATTGCCCATTTTTTCATCCTCCCGTTATTGTTAACGCTGCCATTGGAAATTTTGGATCCCCATAGTAATTATACACTTTGGCCCAATATTCGCTTCTGTGATATCTCTCATAGAGCGTAAATGCCTTGCCTGCATTCACGTTTTCAATATCCCACTTCTCAAAGTACTCTTTAATCACGTTACTGCCTTCACAACAGTATACCAACTCAGTAGCTCCTATGTAAACGCCTGCACCATGCTTAAAGAATGCTTCTCCAAGATTATCATCCTTTATATCCTCATAGTTTCCTGCTATGCAAGAAACGGCGAATATAAACGGATGTTGAACAAATTCGCCCCATTCATTTTCATATTTCTTTAAGAATGGGCTTGCTGCTTGTGGATTTCCATGTCCAAAGATTACGATGAAACTAGCAGTGTGCGCATGCGTTTTCACACGCTTATTTGCCAATCTATCAGCATCATCAAATGTCGACGCGAGAAATATGACTTTACCGTTAGGTCTTGCTATCGTTATCTTCGGGTTTTCATTGGGAATGACCCTTCCTATGGCGAGGCTGTCTTGATCTGCGCTGGAAAACCATCTGTCTAAGAGACTGCTTTTCATGGAATCTCTACACCAATCCGTACCATTCCAGAAATATCTGTAAATCCTTTTATCTTCATTGCAAATAACTATTATATCGTCATCCCCGTCTTTATCAACATCTCCTATAGCGAAACCATTATTGGGATTATATCGAAGTGGATCTTTATTATCACGATTAAATGTACCTACCACTTCTTTCCATGGATCAACCCTGCCATTAGAGGATGGTGGTACAGAGTATATGTAAATCTTTTTATCTTCATTTCTTATTATTACTATTTCATCTCCACTTAAATCGGGCCTAACGTCACCTACAGCAAGAACATCGTGGCTAGTAATAGAGAAGTTAATTGTGAAAGTGCATTTCAATCTCAGCGTACGTGTTCCTCCCTCAAATACATGCGAGTATATTGTTACAAGGTTATCATCTATTATGACTATCTCGTCATTCGTTTCATCTTCTTCTGGCAGAACGTCTCCGGCTGCGATCTGATCATAACTTCCTATTAAATTATACCTCAGAAGCCCAGAACCACCATATGCGTTATAAGGATCTATCTGGCCCTGTCTTGCAATTACTATATTTAAACCTCGCACCATAAGAAGATTATGGGAACGAGCAAAGCTACAGGGAAATTGTCTAATCAATCGGCCAGAGGGTTCGTAGATGCGAATAACATGCTGTTCATCGCTGGCAACGATTATTTCATCAATGCCATCATCATTGACATCGCCCAATACAAAAGCATCATGCTCATTAAATTCAATATCGTGCTCTTCTATTTCAAGTTCAGCCCAATGAAGCGTTTTTGTCTGAATCCCTGTTATCTTATTTTGAATATCTTGAACAGCATTAGTAACATCATTAATAACATTGGCTGTAGCGCCATCGTCCTCATATCCGCTAGCGCCTAGTGCTATATTGAAACCATGAGCGTGCGCTACATCAATACTCGATTGTATTGAGATTATCAAATCTCCTGCACTATTGCCAATAATTCTTCCCACTATGAGTTCTGGACGCCAGTCTCCGTCAACATCGCTATAGTACTGGTCGCAAAGGTCTATGTAAACGATACTGCCATCCTGCTTCCTATAAGGCATTGCGACCGAGGGGACTATTTCTGTTTCTCCCACGATTAGAACATATGCGTCCCTATTCCTTTCCGGATTCGGGTTCATGAAAACTGGAGAAAGCTTCCTAGCCCATCCTCCTGAGGGTGAGATAAGTTCTTTAATTCTTTCCGGCGTTCTTGTCAATCCTAACAAGTATCCTAGAACTCCATTTCTAATCTTAGCTAATTCAGCCATCTTAATAAGAAGAGAGTCTACACTCTCTCCATTATTCTGGTTATGCTCAAAC
The DNA here is from genome assembly GCA_017601245.1 of Candidatus Brockarchaeota archaeon. GTDB lineage: Archaea > Thermoproteota > EX4484-205 > EX4484-205 > JAAOZP01 > JAAOZP01. Next base: position 902 of record JAFNJB010000012.1, on the reverse strand, counting down.
AACGGAGTAGGACTAGTAATAATTATATAATCTGCGCTTCCGAAGGCTGATGATAGGTCTTCAGGATGATGCATTAGCTCAAATTCTCGACGATAATATGTGCCGTTGTAAGAGAAGCTCACGGCAGGTCGTATGTGGCCAGGGTGTAGGCCGAAAATGTAGTGGTCTTCTGGTATGAGGGGCTCACTTAATATGGGTACTGCTTCGTACTGAAATGTTACAACTCGTCCGGGCAATAGTGTTTCTGATGAGGAGAAACTAATAACACTTGTCCCAACGCCTGGTTCGAAGTGTACATTTATAGTCTGTAAATCAGATCCTAGGGGGATTGCTTGAAATCCAGTAGCGTAATCAACTAAACCGATATCGCATAGAGTCACTGTCCCCGTATTTTTTACTGTTAGTGTTACAAGATATGTAGTGGGGGTACTACGTCTAACTTCTCTCGTGACATCAACATTAACGATGATGGGTGTAAGAGGGCCAAGTTGACCAATTTTAACATCTCGAAGCCCAATGTGAACCCTCTTGCTATCTTTACCCAGGTTGTCAGAATAGTCCCATGCTTTAACTTCTATCGTATGTTCCGAGAGTGGCTCGAGGCCAGTTGTATCCCAAAGATATGTCAACGTTAAGTTGGTAGGCGCATATAGCCTGGCGAGCCGATCAAGCCCTTCTGGAAAAACCCTTCTCCCGAAAGGACCTAAATCAAATGAAGCATATTCCCACCTTTTTACTAGGACATTATCTATGTAAACCTCAGCTCTCCTGAGGCCAGCCATGTACGTTGCTGACAGCGACAAATCTTGAATTACTGCTTCTATTTGAACGAGACCATTTACCTCTGATCTATTTGGCTTAACTATTCTCACTATTGGTGGTTCTAAATCCGCCATAGGGTT
>JAFNJB010000034.1 GCA_017601245.1 Candidatus Brockarchaeota archaeon | reverse complement strand
TTGGACCCGGAGGAGATACGTTCTATAAAACCGATATCTATGATAACTACTGAGAAATATGGTGCAAACCCCTCAGAGAGAATAGTTAGGGAGCTTGGTATAAGAGATCAATCTGACCCCAAGCTCGAGGAAGCCACGAGTCTAGTGTATAGGGAAGAATTCCATAAGGGGGTAACACTGAACAACTGCGGTTCTTTCTCAAACCTTCCGGTTCAAAAAGCAAAGGAGCTTGTAATAGAAGAGATGAAGAAAAACGGTGCGGGAGACGAGATGCTTGAACTCCCCTCGCCAGTAGTATGTAGATGTGGAACAAGGTGTCGTGTTAAGGTGCTTAGCGACCAGTATCTCCTAGCGTACTCTTCGCCTGATTGGAAGGCCAAGGCCTTGAAAGCTTTGGATAATATGAAAATATATCCTAAAGAGGCTAGGGAGAACTTCATATACTTCATAAACTGGTACATGGATTGGGCTTTTACGAGGACATCTGGATTGGGTACGCCTGTACCTTGGCTACCCGACCAGATGATAGAGACTTTAAGCGACTCCACCGTATACATGGCTTACTACATAGTTTCAAAATATGTTAACAACGGGTTGTTGAAGCCCGAGAACCTTACAGAAGAGTTTTACGACTACATTATGCTCGGCAAAGGGGTTCCGGAAGAGGTTGAGAGGAAAACGGGAGTATCCCTAGAGCTCTTGAAGAAACTCAAGTACGAGTTCGACTATTGGTATCCTGTGGACCTAAGGGTTTCGGGGAAAGACCTTATTGCAAACCATTTGACGTTCTACATATTCCATCACGTGGCAATTTTCCCGGAGGAGAAATGGCCTAGACAGATAGCAGTAAACGGTTTCTTAAGAATAGAGGGGCAGCCGATGCATAAGTCAAAGGGGATATTTATCTCCCTTAGGGATGCTATTGAGAAATACGGTTGCGATGCGACAAGGATAACGCTCCTACTGGCGGCGGAGGGTCTTGAAGACCCTAATTGGGAGGGTGAGAAGGCAAGTAGGAACATAGAGCTATTGGCGAGCATATACAAGCAGGTCCTATCGCTTCTCGAGGAATCTTCTTCCAGTAAAAATGGCCATATGGAGGAATGGTTAAGGAATTCGATTAAGAAACGGGTTAAAAATATTACTGAAGCATTAGAGGATATGAAAATAAGAGAAGCTGCTAGCGAAGCCATCTACGGGTTGAGGAACGATTTAAGATGGTATTTGAGGAGGGTTTCTAAGCCAGATTGTAAAATGTTAAGGGAGGCTATTGAAGCATGGCTTAACCTACTCTACCCATTCACACCACACCTGGCCGAGGAACTATGGAGCAGGTTGGGCAAAGACATGCTTTTAGCAAACTATCCGTGGCCTCATGTGGCTGAAGTAGATGAGAGGCCGCTTTTGCTTGAAAAATACTTGGAAAACTTGATAGAGGACATTTATCAAATACTAAAGGCGATGAACAAGACTTCTATGACTAGGTTAAGGATAATAACTGCTGCAAATTGGAAGAGTGAGGCATTCAAGAAACTAATCGAGGAAGCAGAGTTTGAACCGAGTAAAGCTAGGGAAATAATAACACTGCACTCCAGTGGTTTGAGTAGAGAAGAACTTGGAAGATTCATAGGGCAAGTTATGAAGAATCTTCCAAGCATAACTGGGGAGTATAAGACTATTCTAAAACAGGTATTGGAGGTCGGTGAACACAAGATATTGGAGGAAGCACGCAGTTTCCTAGAGAAGGAGTTTAAATGCAGTGTTGAAATACTGAGTGAGGAGGAAATCCCGAAAGAAGTTCTCGATAAGATAGTTGGTAAGAAGCCACCTGCTCAACCGGGCAGGCCACTGCTATTGATAGAGTAGCTTAATCCTCCTGGTTTAGAACGGGTTTTTAAACCAGACTCGGGCGTTTTCCAACTGAAAATTTTAATAATTCCAACCTAAGATTGAGTATCTCGGGCCCGTCGCCTAACCTGGATATGGCGGCAGAGTAATTGGCCGAACCCTCTAAGCTGTAATAATCTGGGTTCAAATCCCAGCGGGCCCGCTTTTCAACAAGCCTAAAAACAATCTTCCAATTTTTACAAGCACATTAAAATTACAAGTTTATGTAAAAATGTTGATTAACAGGCTTTTTTAAGGATTTTTAAGGGATTTTTCCCAATAACATGGGCATTATGCTGTTTGGATTAGATAGTAAGTTTTTTTACATGAAAATGCTAATTAGTAAAAGATCGGGTGCTTATTCGGGGGATATGAGCAGGCCTAGGGTTGAACAGATTAGGAGGAAGATGAACCTGATATCCCTGCTTAACGTAGTTAAAAAAAGCTATACTTATCACGAGTTGTCTCAGATTACTGGCCTGCCTATTACCGTTTTAGCCCGGTATGCTAAGGGGCATGTTTTACCTTCTGATGAAAGAGTTAATGAGCTGTATCAAATTCTGACAGAGAAGATTCCTCTAGAGGAGCTTATATTAAGCAGGCTGGTCATAGATGAATCTGGATATTTCGACTCGTCTCACGTAATATGGGATGTGGACCTTCTAAGGCTTGTAAGCCAGAAGGTTGCATTGTTATTCGCAGGTAAAAAGATAGATAAGGTTATGACTGCTGCCGTTGACGGTGTTCCTTTGGCATCTTTTGTGGCCGAGGAGCTCGGTGCTGATATAGTAATAGCGAAGAGGTACAAGGAAGTGGGTGTGAAGGACTTTCTCGAAGCTACCTATATAATAGGCAGTTCTGCAGTAGTCAGTTCCCTCTACATACCTAAGAATTCCCTAAAGAAGGATGATTCGGTTCTAATCGTTGACGATGCTATTAGGACTGGGGAAACCGACGTGGCCCTAATAAAGCTGGCTGAGAAGGCTAAGGCTAATATAGTAGGATTATTCATCCTTATCGCGACTGGTAGAGATTGGAGAGAGAAGCTTCAAAGGGAAACGAATGCGCCGATATACGTGCTTGCAGAAATAAGTCCAAAAAGCCTCTTAGAAGTCAATCAGAGGAAATTCTCAGTGTAGGAGGGTGATTTCATCGGGCCCTCGAATCATTTCTAAAGCTAGGCTTCTAGCTCTTGGGGAAAAAAACATTGAGGATGCACTATCTTTTTTCGAAGCCCTTTCTTTAGGGGAGAAGAAGCCAGAGTACCCGATCATACTTCTACATAAGAATAAGGGGAAATGCGTCAGCTTGGGCTGTTTTCAAATTGCTGAAGAAGATTTTTCAATAGACTACTTGCGGAAAAAGGGCTTGAAATATTTCTTTAGACTACACGGTGGGGATGTAATGCTTCACGACGAAGATCAAATCGGAATTGGACTAATAGTACCAAATGATGAAGGATATAAGGACATATATTCTTCTTTAATGGGCTTCTTGATGAAGAGAAACGGTATTAAAAACTTCCAAGTCACGAACGATTACATCCTTTGTTTTAACAAGATTTTGGGTGAAGTTACTTATTTGGAGAAGGAAAACGTGCTTTGCTGGTTCACGGTAATATACCTTAAGAGGAATTATGAAGAAATAGCCGGATTAAAATCCCCAAGGGAGCAGCTGATTAAAGAGAGAGCGAGCAAGCTTAGGGAGAATTGTATTGGATTAGAACAAGTTTTAAGGAAAAAAGTCTCAGAAGAACAGATTTTTGAAATGATTAAGAATGTTCTATCAGACGATTTGAATTTCGAGCTTAAAAGCTTCAGGCTCGGGCTTAATGAAAAAAAGCTACTGTGGAAAAGTAGGGAAAAGCTTAGGAAAAACCAAATACATGAAAAAGTTCAGCTTAAGTACATGCAGTTTAAACAGTCATCAGTATCGAGAGAGACACTGTTCTCAAAGAGACTTATAAACGGCTTATTGAGAATATGGGTTAAGGTTAAGGACAACGTTTTAGATAAGGTGAGTATTTCAGGAAGTTTCATGTTCGAACCGCCCGAGAAACTAGAAGTTTTTGAGAAAACTTTAGAGGGGAACATAATTGAAGAACCGCTTTTAACAGAAAAGGTTACAGAATTCTTTATTAATGAGAAAATCAAGGCATCTTTTACTCCATTCGACGTCGTTGAACTCCTTTGCAAGGCATCTGGTGGTAAGTGAGCATGGGGGAAGAGAAAAAGGATATCTTCCCGATTCAGGCGAAGAAGAACCGTGATGAAGTATGCGTTACGGATAAGGATGCTATAGAGTGGCTTGATTCAAAGGGATACGGGTTCAGGTTCAGTGATAATCTGATGATTCTAAGGCCTTTTGAAGCACTTTACTTAATGAGCTTAAACAAGCTGGTCCTATACCATAAGTCTAAGCAGCTAGGTTTTAACGAGTACCTACATATTCTGGGGAAGGAGGATCCTAACATCTGGCTCAGATACTTAATATACAAGGATTTAAGAGACAAGGGCTATGTCGTTAAAGATGGGTATGGATTCGGAATAGACTTTAAAGTCTATGAAGTAGGCGAATACGGTTCTAAGCCTGCTAAATACCTTGTATACGGAGTTGTAGAAGGCGTTCCAATGCCGGTTACGAAGCTTTACAACATACTTAAACACGCGTACTCGTTAAGGAAGACCCTGATAATAGCAACCGTAGATAGGAGGAGTGAAATAGTTTATTACATGCTCTCCTCACTTCTCTTGGGTAAGGAGACTAGGGGAGAAAAAGCTTGAGGGATAATCTGCTTACCCTCAGGGGAATGCGGAACATATTGCCAAGAGAGAAAGCTAAGATGAATAGGATAGAAAGCGAGATAAGAAGGCTTTTCAAAGTATACGGGTTTCAAGAAGTTGAAACGCCGACAATCGAACCCTTAGAGCTCTTCGAGCTTAAGTCAGGAGAGGAGATTAGACATCGGATGTACAGGTTTACAGACCTGGGGGGAAGGGAAGTCGTTCTTCGTCCCGAGGTAACGGCCTCAGTGGCTAAGCTTGTCGTACAGGAGATGCGCAGTATGCCTCTTCCAATAAAAATAGGCTATATCCTAAACGTCTTCAGGTATGATGAGCCTCAGCACGGTAGGTATAGGGAGTTTAAACAAGGCGGGTTTGAAATATTCGGGTCGAAAAGCCCCTTGGCCGATGTTGAAATACTCGAAGTGTCTTCTAGGCTTATGGAAAACCTTGGCATAAGGGATTATTATATAAAAATAGGACATGAGGGTGTTTTAAGAGCCATACTTACTCGTTTTGGAGTTGAAGAAAGCATTCAGGATAGGGTCCTCGGCCTAATAGATAAGGAGAGGCTTAGCGAAGCCTTTGAAATACTTGTATCCATACAGAAAGACATGGAGGTTATAGAATTGATTAAGAAACTCTGGGAGATTAAAAGCAAAAACCCATCTGAAGCATTGAAGAAAGCTGAAGGAATCCTGAAGGATATTCCGGAGGCGATTGAGCAACTGGACAATTTTAGGGAGATAATAGAACTTGCTCAGGCTAGTGGAGTCGGTGAATTACTCGTCGACATGGGGTTCGCCAGGGGCCTCGACTACTATACTGGGATGATCTTCGAAGTATACGTTAAAGATTTGAGGATAGCTGTTGGCGGTGGAGGGAGGTACGATAAGCTTACAGGCCTCTTGGGATGGGACATTCCAGCAGTAGGTTGCGCACCGGGGATAGACCGGTTGAGCCTGGTGTTGAATGACGATATTGTTTCGAAAGAAGACATAGTATGCTTAATCGTAAGTATGGTTAAAGAAGGAGATCTGCTTGCGAGCAGGCTTGTAAGCATGCTCAGGGCACGTGGCATACCCGCTATGATAGACCCTACCAGGAGAGACTTGAGTAAAGCCCTCTCTTACGCTTCCAAGAGAGGTGTGAAGTATGTTGCAATAATCGGTAGTAAGGAAGTAGAGAACAATGCTGTATCCTTAAGAGATATGGAGGTTGGACTCCAGGAAGAGCTTAAACCAGAACAGGTCGTTGAAAAACTATTGTCTTATAGTGTTTAACAACCTGTTTCTTAAGACAATAGGTGTATGTTCCCTATTCTTACCTTCTTCAAGTACTTCTTCGCCTTGTTATAGCATTCTTTAGCTTGTCGCCAGCTGGTGGTGGGCAGGTCATCCATAACATATTGAGGGTAAAAAGCTAAGAGTGTATATGGGATCTCCGGATCGATTTCTGCTATGAACCTTGCGATATTCTCAACTTCAATTTCATCAACATACCCAGGCACGAGCAGCGTGCTTGCAGTTAAAACGGGTACTTCTGGGCGTTGTCTGAAAAACCTCTCTCCAATCTCTTTAAAATTATCTAAAGTTGCCTTATTGGAAACTCCACATAATACTCTGCTAAGATTCTCATCCCAAGTTTTAATGTCAAACTTAACAACTCCTCCGCTATTGAGAGATAGCTCAGCAGCCTTTAAAACCAAACTTCTCGGCATGTTTCCATTGCTTTCCCAGCATATTCTCAATATGCGCTTTCCTTCTTCAGCTTCTTCAAGCGCGATACGGCTAGTCTCTAAAGCATGCATCATCTGTGTGGAAGGGTCTCCTCCGAAGAAGCATATGCATGAAACATTTCTCTCCACTTTGGAAGCGAGCTCAGCAGCACTCATAACTGGTCTAAGGTTTTGAGACATCTCTCTGAAATGCCAGTTCTGACAGAAGAGGCAATCGAAACTACAACTACCGTAGAAAACAGCCAAGTTTACATATCCTTCTTCAACACCCGGCTTGTAAGCATACTTGGGATAACCTGCACCAGTACAGCCGGGGCAGAACCACCATGCAACGCAGTTTGTTGGAATGGGGTCGTAATACCACTCCAAAACCCCCTTTTCTGGTGTCCCACCGAGCCTGTTTAAAATCCCGTTTGAGTTTAAGACTAAGCCACAAAACCCCTTCCCCCCTTTTCCTATTCTGCACTCATTAGCACATAACCCGCAGGGTAAACCGTCAGGATCCTTGGGAGGTGCTGGAGGCAGTTTAAAAGCATTTCTTGTATCAGCATGGATACATCTAGCTATTTCCAGAGATTCCTCAGGCTTTTCCCTTATGCATTTCAAACAAACACCTAGTTGACTAGCTATTAGAGGAGACTCGCTCCTACAGACTAGGCATCTTCCCAATTGCCTTCTCCCAATAATATCTGGAAGGTAAAACACTTATTATTAATTACTTCAGACCTCAACCCGCTGATTAACCCCTCGGCTTAATCATTCTGGTTACTGCTGAAACACCTTCTCTGTCATGAACTGCTCGCCCTCTCTTCTTCATCACACGTTCTAGTAGTTCTCATGGTTTTTCCTTTAGAAGTTTACAAGAGTGATTGTTCTCCTATTATCAATCTATTCTATGATGCTTATTCAAGTATTCGAACAAGTTTATAACATACTTATAAACTTGCTATACCGCTCGGAGATATGATGGAGAAATTCGAAGAGGCGGTTTTAAAGGCTATCAACGAGTATAATAAGTATCATAGCCCAGAGGCAAAGGCTAGGCTCATAAAGATTGGTGAGAAAGGCTTTACTGTAGATTTCGAAGGAGTATTCTGCTTTTCCTGCGGGGTCTACGATTACTTTGAAGACTTGATATATGAGCTTAAGAATTTCACCGTTGAGGATGTTGAAATTCTAAGCTTTAAAGAATACGAGCCGGAGAAGATTAGAGTAGAATACGGATTTAAAAGAACAAGCCAATTAAGTATGGAAAATCCTTAAAGAATGGTGATCAGAAATACGCTGATACGAATAGCCAGATGTTTAGATAAACAACTGCGCTTAAAGACGAGATTAAGACAACCGAGGATACAATCTCCTTATGGAAATTATAACGGTCGCTGAGTATTATCATTGAGACCGCTAATGGAACTGAATGCATTACAATTAAAACGGTCTTCTCTAATGATGGCAGGCCGACTAGCAAGGATATGAGTAGGCTTATGGTTGGCAAAAACAATATTCTTAAAAGGCTTAAACCAATAGACTCCTTTAATCGAACGCATTTCTTACCGTATAAGATGGTGCCCAATAGAAAGATCGCCAAAGTGGCGGTTGTGCCCCCTAGCATGTGTAGCACAGTCGACAATACAGAGGGAATATTCACATTCAGAAGAGATAGTAAAAAACCTATCAATACAGAGAGTAGTAGAGGATTCTTAGAGAGCCTAGTCGCTAGGATTCTTAATCCTCTTCTCAAGCTTGGAGTTTCAAGCCGGTATAGCTCTAACAGGCCTATTGAGATTGAAACACCTATGCTTGATATTGAAGATGCGGCAAGCGTAGCTAAACGCTCAGCGAAACCGGGGAAAGCAAACATGAGAAAGGGAATACCGTAGAATGCAGTGCTTCCGAAGACAGTCGTTAATACCAGTAAATAGAATGTTTCTCTTGAAAACTTTAGTATAAGATAAAGCGACACATATACCGTTAAGACTATGAAAATAGGTGCTGCTCCAGCTAACACGAATTTAACATGCTCTAAAGTGAGCGTGGTTTCAGCTAAATCCACTAGGAAAAGCGATGGGAGCGCAAAATAGTAAACATACATGCTCAAAACCCGCTCGTCACCCGCTTTCAAAAGACCAGTTTTACGGGATAAATAGCCCAAGAATATTAACAAAATTATTGGAACGGAGGTTCTCAGAGCGATTTCGTATTCCATTCTTTACGAAAGCATGAATCAT
>JAFNJB010000029.1 GCA_017601245.1 Candidatus Brockarchaeota archaeon | reverse complement strand
AACAGTCCTGAAGCATCTTCTCGTGGGATATTTTCTCCTCTTCCAAATCCTCATTTGAAATATAATTTTCAATGGCTTTTCAAGGAAAAATTCGATTGTAACTAGTGTTATACTGCCATTTGCTAGTAAATGATAACGTTATTCATGGAGAAAAGATTTGGCGTCCAATGGTCTCAAGACATTTTTGAAAAAATCGAGCAAACGCTATTTTAAAACGGGCTCTTATGCCTTTGGCCCGAAAGGTTTATTGCTTATTCCACCCTCTGTCAGTTATAAAAGGGGGCTGTTTATAACGTTTTTAACGTTTTTGGTCCAGAATTCTAGTCTTTTTTCAAAGAAAAGACTTATTAACATGCTAATCTGAGCCAAAAGAGGGTAAAAATCATGTCAGAGGAACTGTCCCTAGCGGCTATGTACAGGATTCTCCGTAAGTCAGGAGGAGAGAGAGTGAGTGAGGAGGCTGCAGAAGAACTATCTAGAATACTAGAAGAAATCGGCTTAAAAATAGCGAGAGATGCTGCTCAACTGGCTGTCTTTGCAAAGAGAAAAACCATCCGCGCGGAAGACGTTAGAATGGCTGCTAAAAGATACATGTCCCAGATCTCAGGTACGTAGGTGAGATATCAAGAATCACGTGTAGCGTAAAATGCACTATTGATCTTGATAAGGTGGATTGTAATCAGTTAATGACTATGCAAAGTTTAATGTATTAAACTTTTCTTTCCTGAAAAAATGGTTCGAATAGAAAATAGATGAGGACTGCTTATGTAAATGGAAAACGGGAAAGCTTTATATGAGTTTTTTAGGACACCGCCGTTTCTAGGGGTGAAAAATTATGGATGAAAATAGGGGAAATGTTCCTACAAAGGAGATTAGGGTTGAAGTGATAGGTCCTGAGCCGCCTTGTGCGCGTTGTCAAGCAGCTAGAAAGGCTGTGGAAAAAGCTGCTGAGAAGCTTAAGCAGTCAGGCGTAATGGTGAAAGTTGAAAAGGCTAACATAATGTCTAAGGAAATTGTGCAGAAATACGGTGTTTTGTTTTCCCCAGCCATAGCAATAAACGGCACGGTTAAAATCATGGGAAGGGTTCCGAATCCCGGCGAGGTGGAAAAACTGTTAGAGGAGGCAGCTAAATAGAAGGCGAAAGACACATGGAGGAGAAGGCTAAGAGGACTGTTAGAGCAAGCGTAATCCTAGCGTTTGTGATAATTGTTATTGGGCTTCTAATCAACAGCCGCATACAGGCATATTCCCTTGCCCCAACTTCTACGCCTATCGAGTTGAGGGGCTATCCGTTGTGGGCTATTCCAATAGTATATCTCTACGACTATTTTAGCCACGGGTGGATATGCCTTCTCTTCGCATTCACAATCGCCGGCATTATCTACGAGTTCGTGCCAAAAGAAGCTATCACAAAATACATGGGAAGCAGTAAGGTTTTAGGGTATGGGCTTGCCCTTGGAATGGCACCGTTCCTAACGGTTTGCTCGTGCACAATGGTGCCGCTTTTCGGCGGAGTCCTATACGCTGGCGCAGGAATAGGCCCAGCAATATCATTCCTCTTAATGGCTCCAGCAGCAAACATACTTTCAATTCTGCTTACGGGCGAACTCATATCATGGGAGCTAGCAGGCGTTAGAATAATAGCGTCAGTTACTGTAGCTCTAGTCGCAGGTATAGTTATATCCAAAACCCCATGGGGAAAAGCAGTTGAAAAGGAGCATCAAGTTGATAGCTTGGCTTCGGCTGCTAAAGTAGAAATCGCTAAGCCTCCCTTGGATGAGAGGCTTTGGTCTGCCTTAAAGTTTGGGGGGTATCTGGCGAAGCAGATCCTGCCCTTCTTCATAATGGGCTTAATAGCCGTAGGCTACTTAGAAGCTTTCCTTCCGGAAGAAATTATAAAGGAGTACTTGACGGGAGTGGGTGGAGTGTTACTGGCTTCAGTTTTAGGTGGGCCATTATATACACCGACGCTGGTTGAAATAGTCCTGGGGAGAGGTATATGGGTTAAGGAGGGTGTCATACTTTCAAAAGGTGCTTTGCTAAGCTGGCTTATGGGACAGCCTTACGATATTGCGAATGCCCTAGCAGTTTCAAGGATAGTTCGATGGAAAGTTGTTCTCACATACATACTTATAGCTTGGGCTGGAAGCGTAACCTTCGGACTACTATATGGAGTGTTAAGCGGATCGCTGTAGCCTAATTGGTTTAAGACTAAACTAGTGATATTAGTGATATAAAGACATGTCTTGAAGCTTTTCTTAAGTCTGCAATTTCCAGATTCAATATGCAGAAGGCTAAAGTTATCTGAGGGAGAGGTTTGATTGCTACTTGCTTTTTTAAACCTAATTAATCCTTAACCGTTAAGGCTATATGTCTAGAAGGACCTTAACCCTCGCCTTCCCCGGAGACTCTTCTATTTCCATATCGTGGAGGGTTACTGCCTTAACGTGGGTGCCACTAGTATGGTGGCCTGGCTTGAACCTCTCACCTTTCATCAATGCTTTAAGAATATACCTGTCCTCACCCTTCTCTATTTTAACGTCGAATTCTGAGAACACCATTTGCTCAGCATCAAGCCTAACCAGTATCGCTTCGAGCCACTTGTATAAGAGCATTTGAACATCCTCAGCTTCAACCGTTTCCTCAACTACTTGCTCAGGCCTTATCAAAGAGACGTCTGTTATCACGCCTGTTAATCCCAGTGCTGCATTTTCAAAAGCCTCCTCTAAATCCCTCCCATACGCTTGTACGTAAACGTCGGAAGTATGGTCGGGATAGTCGTACTTGCCTGGATAGGGCTTCACGTTTAGGAAACTAGGGTCTTTAAAAGATAAAGCTTTTTCTTTAGGCTCTTTTTAAAAACACTCGCCAGAAGTCTTAAGGGCTTCTTTCAGAATCTTTATCGCACAGAAATCTGAGCACATTGAGCATGCTCCTGAAGACCTGGGTTTGACCCTATTATGTATTGCCATGGCTTTCTCAGGGTCTATCGCGTTCTTAAACTGTTTCTCCCAGTCTAGTTGAGACCTTGCTTTAGCCATTTCAAAATCCCTGACTCTAGCCTTATCCCCGAGTTTAACAATGTCCACTGCGTGGGCAGCTATTTTCGTCACTATAACACCTTCTTTAACATCCTCTATACTGGGAAGACCAAGGTGTTCAGATGGGGTAAGATAGCATAGAAAGTCTGCGCCGGCTAATCCGGCTATAGCCCCGCCTATGGCTCCGACAATATGGTCATACCCGGGTGCTATCTCGGTTACGACTGGACCTAAAACATAGAATGGCGCCCCCTTACAAATAGTTTTTTCAAGCTTCACATTAGCGCTTATCTGGTCTAGAGGCATATGGCCAGGTCCTTCAACCATTGCTTGAACACCAGTATTCCTAGCTTTCTCCACGAGCTCTCCTATTGTCAACAGCTCCTGTATTTGAAACCAGTCCGACGCGTCGAATATGCATCCTGGCCTAAGGCCGTCGCCGAGGCTTAATGCAAAGTCGTATTCAGCAGCCATTTCGAGAAGGTAGTCGAAGTTTGAGTAAAGAGGATTCTCCTTATCGTTGTGAAGAATCCATGCCGCTAGGAAGGTGCCTCCGCGGCTTACAATACCCATTAACCTAGGGTGTTTAGCGATCTTCTTAACTGTTTCACGAGTAACCCCACAATGTATAGTCATGAAGTCGACACCGTCTTTAGCATGTTTTTCTATCACGTTGAAGATATCATCCTCAGTCATGCTTACGATAGAGCCCTTTTTACTAATTGCCTCAATCGCAGCCTGATAGATAGGTACTGTTCCAATGGGTACATTAATCTCCTTCAGTATTTTCTGCCTAATATCATCTATATTACCGGCTGTGCTTAAGTCCATTACAGTATCGGCACCGTATTTGACTGCAATCCTCGCCTTCTCTATTTCAAGGTTGATATCGCAAAGATCTGCACTCGTCCCAACATTAGCATTAACCTTAGTCCTCAACCCCTCCCCAATACCTATTGGATGCGCTTCACGCCTGTTGTTATGAGTTATTACAACGGTGCCCCTTGCTATCCGTTGGCGAATACTCTCGGGGGACTCTTCCTCTTCTAAAGCGATTGTTTTCATTTCTTCAGTTATACGACCCTCTTTAGCAGCCCTCATTTGAGTCGTCATGGGTGAACTTCTAATCTGATTCAGGACTTTTAACCATTCCTCAGTGGAGAAGCAGGTTTTAGAATAGGTTTACGAGTATGCTTAAAACCCTGAATACAATCCCTCCCAATGCTAACGCAAAGAGTATTTCAAAGACTGTTAGGAAGAAAGACTTTTTCCAACCGAATTCTTTGACGCATGTTGCTATAGTGGCTATACAGGGTATGTAAAACATTGATACGATTGTGAAAACTACCATTTGAATAGGTGTTAACACGTATGAAAAATCTGTGGTTCCAAGCAGGTTTGCAAGCATTATCAAGGCAAGTTCCTTTCTTAAGACGCCGAATATCAAGGATACTCCCACGGCTTCAGGTAAGCCAAGCCATCTGACTGTTACCGGGCTTAGGACCGTGTTAACGGCTTCGAGAAGCCCGGCTTCTTCAAAAAGCTTAACTGTAAAAGTTGCAACAATTATAAGTGGTAACGCGATCTTCAGGAATTCGGCAAGCCTAAACCAAGTCTGCTTTAAAACTGTTTTAAGGTGTGGAAGCCTGTAATCAGGCATCTCCATAATAAGCCCAGTGGGTTCTCCTGGGAGTGCCTTAAAGGCAAGCCTTCCAAGCAAGAAGATTATTATCAGGTTAAAGACATAAAGAACAAGAGCCCATTGAATACCAATAAACCTTCCCACTAGGCCAAGGATTATTACAGTGCGGGCAGCGCAAGGTATTAATGTTGTAGCAAAGGCTGCGATGAGCCTTTCACGTTGAGTCTCCATTATCCTACATCCTAAGCATGCTGGGACGTTACAGCCGTAGCCTAATATTAACGGTATGAATGCTTTACCATGTAGCCCCATTTTATGCATGGCATTATCCATAAGGAATGCTACACGGCTCACGTAACCAGAATCCTCTAGGATGTAAAGAGCGATGTAGAATGGAATAACATAGGGTAATGCTATTGTAGCGCCTGCTATTAGGCCTTCGACGATCCCTCCCCAAAACAGCTCTCCTAAGAAACCAGTTTCTAAAATAAATGTTAGAAACGGTTTGAGACCATATAGGAGGTTACTTAAAGTCTCTGAGAGTAAGTTTCCGAAGGCGAATACGAAAAAGAACATGGACAAGAGGATGATACCCATCACTAAATATCCGAGAACCTTATGCGTAGTAACCTCATGGAGTTTTTCTGCTAAGGTTGGTCTGGGAGGAGATATTATTTTCTGAACTTCTCTCGCTATACAGCCAGCTATACGGTATCGCTCGGAAGTTATGAGGGTTGGACAAGAGTGTCCATACTTCTCTTCAAGCTTCTTACCTACCTCCTTAGCTATTGAAATTATGCCAGGGTTTTTCTGAATAACTTCTTCTTCAATCTCCTTATCCCTTTCCAGAATCTTAATTGCGACGTACCTTCTAGGATAGGGAAGGTCGTAGTCTATGAATGATTCTTCAATCTTTCTTATCGCGTTTTCAAAATCTTCTCCGTATTCTACCTTCTTGGGCCTAGTCTTTTTTCCAGCTACTTCAACGGCTTTATCCAGAAGTTTGAATATCCCAATCCCTTTAATGGCAACTGTTGGTATAACTGGTACCCCAAGTATCTCACTCAGCTTCTCAACATCTATCTCAATACCTTTTTTCTTAGCTACATCGATCTGGTTTAATGCTATGACCATGGGGGTTTCCAGCTCCATCAACTGGAGTGTGAAAAACAGGTTTCTCTCGAGGATCGAAGCATCTACAACATTTATTACCGCATCCGGCTTTTCGACAGCAATATACCTTCTGGAAATAGACTCCTCTATGGAGTATGTGGATAAGGAGTATATTCCCGGGAGGTCGATTATGTCTATCCTATAGCCCTTAAAGTGGAGGGTGCCTTCAGCCTTCTCCACAGTCTTACCGGGCCAGTTTCCAATATGCTGATGCAAGCCAGTTAGATAGTTGAATATTACAGACTTGCCCACATTTGCATTACCGGCTAAAGCTATCACAAGTTTTTTCTCACTCAACCCGCTCTACCTTTACGAAAATCTTCTCAGCCATCCCCCTCCCTATGGCTAGCCTGTATCCACGGACTATAACCTCTAAAGGCCCGTGGAAGGGGGCGGTTTTTACAACTGTTATCTTAGTGCCGGGTGTAATACCCATGTCCATGAGCCTCTTCTTGAGGCCCCATGCTCTTCCATATCCTGATTTAACCGAGACTACTATGCCGCTTTCCCCATCTTTCAAATTAGTTAATGGAACCTCCTTTTTTCCAGGTTCCTCGATACTCATCTTCTATTTCCTCACTTCCTTAATACATATGATTGAAGCTAGACGATTACTCACTGCATGCCTATTCCTACCGACCCTAATCTTTACCAATTCGTCCGACCTGGGTTTTTCAAGAACCTCTATAATGGTACCAGGCACTATTCCAAGGTTCCAGAAATAAGCTAGCGTTTCAGCATCTTCATCCATCAGCCTTTTTACAATTCCCTGCTTACCGACAGTGAGTTCAAGCAGGGGTATTGTCTTCTCTTCAAATACTCTACCCTGCCTAGTGGGTATTGGATTACCATGTGGACAAGTCTTAGGATAGTTTAAAATCTTCTCTAGGTGCGATATAACTTCTTCAGACAAACTGTGCTCCAGCATACAAGCATTTTCATGAACACTACTCCAACTCATTTTCAGAATATCGGTTAACAATCTTTCAGACAATCTGTGTTTCCTAATAACTTGCAAGGCTATTACACGACCCTTGTCCGTCAAACGAACTCCCCTATAGGAAACATGTTTTACAAAACCTTCTTTTTCAAGTCTTTCAATAGTATTTGTAACTGTTCCGGGAGCAACTTTAAGAGATTTAACTATACTACTAGTCCTGGCTACTCCTTCCCTCTCCTGTAACTTGTATATACATTCCAGATACTCTTCAATTACTTCGGTTATTTTTTCAACCATTCTAAAAATAAAGTACGATTAATCGTACTTTTAAGATTTTCTCCAATGATCAAGTGTCTAGATTTTTATGAATTAAAAATTAAGGAAAAGAATTCGAAAGAATGGGAATTCTTCCACTTCATAGATAGATTTGAAAGAAATGAATGAAGTGTTTCAAATCCCGGTAATACTCGTTTAAAGCTTTCTTTTATTTCCATTTTGCAACTGATACGGCATTCAATGAATTATCATAAGGCAATTACTTTTAAATTCCAATTGTCTTTAATGAAGACCATGGCTTAAAATTTATATAGGTATTACTAATCATGTTAAAAGTAATACCGGAGATGAAATAACCATGGCATACTTCACCGTTCGCGACTTCGTTGCAATAGCGCTTTTCGCAGCACTTTGGGGTATATTGAACGCTACGCTTGCACCAATAATATTCAATATGTTCGGCATACCCGTTTTCTGTGATATGATAGGTTTTATGTCTCTGATTCTAGCTGTTTGGTGGGTTAGGAAGCTTGGGACAGCCAGCGTAGTTGGCATTGTAGCAACTATCATAAACTTCATCTTTAGACCAGGTGCAACACACTTCTTGGGCTTTACAGCAGCTAGCGTCGTATTTGACTTACTTATTTGGATATTCCGTTACAATAATTGTTTTGAAAAAAGATTTGTAGGAGCCGTTTTTTTGATCATTGCTTCAGTCGTTTCAGCTGCAGTAGCTGGCTTCATAATAGGGACATTCTTCATGGCTACTCCACAATTGGCTAAATGGGGTGGGGTATTAGGCTGGGTTGTATTACACATGGCTGGCGGTGTAGTAGGCTGGCTATTAGGGTTTATACTCGTGGTAAGCTTAGAATCCAGAGGGTTGCGTAAGGTCTGGGGTAAGACATGACTACAACAAGAATCCAGAAGGAGATACTCGATAAGGCGATTAGCCTACACGGACATTTGGGGCCCTTCCTAGTCTTAGGATTGAGAATGGGCTTAAGAGCTGTTAATACCATTGGTAGACCCTCGTCATGCGAAGTATTTACTTTAATGAGAAAACCATATGTCTGTGCAGTAGATGGGTTGAGGGCGATAATCGGTAACAATATTATCTTACGGGAAGGCGAGGGGTTATCAGCCAGGTTCAGTAATGGAAAAGACAGGATTATCATAAGCGTTAAGAGGAGCATAGTAGAGAAATATGCAAAAACCCCATGGGAGAAGTGCGAGGAAAATGCTCTTTTAATCATGGAATCTAGAGATGAAGATCTTTTCGAATCATAAAGACTATCAATACTACGCTTAAAATCAAGAGGATCTTGGGAAAAAGACTTATTTTTAAATTAGTTCTCGATATATGGGGAGTGAATGCAATATGGAGAGGCTTGAGGTTGTGGGAGTAATAATAGTCGCTGCCCTCCTAGGGGCTGTTGGTAATATACTTTTTAAAATCGGAACTAAGAAATGGGGCTTAATCCCTCTACAGCGTTTCTTCGATATCTCTTTCAGCATAAAGTATCTCTTTACCCCTTCAATCTTCATAGCCCTAGTCCTGTTTTCCATCGGAAGGTTTCTGATGGGGAGCCCACTATCCGCTTGGGGTACTACGCAAGTATTCGTCTCCGTAACGGTGCTAGGCCTCGTGTTTACCATGATTCTTAAAGCTCTTATTTTTCACCAGAAGTATGACATTTGGACATATATTGGCGTAGTCATGGGTTTGATGTTAATAGTGTTGATTGCAAGAGGTTTAGAAACATATTGAGAGTTACCACTATCCGGAATGTCGAAAAGTCCTCAAAGAATCCGGGCGATAAAGGGCGTTTTTACTCTACGTTTTTAAATAAGCAGCTCCTAATCATAATCTGTGTTTTTATAATTGTCACCTTGTTAATCATTGTCTTATTTAAAAGTTTAATTATTAAAAAGGATGAATACGAATACAGGGTTAGGGTAGAAGA
>JAFNJB010000049.1 GCA_017601245.1 Candidatus Brockarchaeota archaeon | reverse complement strand
ATTAAGACGAACCCTGACGATGCTGCTGCATGGAGTATTAAAGGGATTTGCCTAATGTTCCTACGCCGCTATGAGGAGGCCTTATCATGTTGTGAAAAGGCTATAAGCCTTAATCCTGAAGATGCTTCCGCATGGTATAATAAGGCGTCTTCGGAAGACGCATTGGGGAAAAGGGAGGAGGCTATTAAATCCTACAACAAGTTCATTTCACTGGCTTCAGAAGATTGTGCGATGTATGTTCAGTATGCACGTTGGAGAATAAAAGTGCTAAGCGAGGGAAGCAATAAGTAACTTAGATTAAAAATACCGTATTTTTCTAAGACTATCTTAGGGAATATTAGGAGACTTTACAATTGGAGTATTTTCACACATTTTTTAAAGATTTAAAAAAGAAATAATACGGAACGATTCGAATCTGAAAAGGGAAAGATGAGGCTTGATAAGTAGGCTCAAGGAGAAGGGTGCAGGAGACCTTTTAAAATGTATTCAGTGTGGCTCATGCACCTCTTCCTGTATAGTTAACGCTGTAAACGAGTATTTCAATCCCCGTAGGATTATCGGCTCTATAGTGAAGTTTAACAGGCTTCCAGACCAGGACCCGTGGCTCTGCTCTTCCTGTTCAATATGCGTTGAAAGATGTCCACAACGAGTTAACCCTCTAAGCGTAATCATGGCATTGAGAATGATAAAATACGAGAACGGTGATGCCCCGCCCAGCAGGGTCTTTGAGCTTATTGAGCAGATTAAGAAGACAGGCCTAGCATTCCCCTTAAGCAATGAGGCTTACGAGAAGAGGAGGAGCTTGGGTCTTCCGGAATTGGAAATGGATGAGGAGAGTCTGAAGGAGGTGAAGAAGATACTTTCGGAGGCTGGTTTCTAAATGAGTATGACCCTTTACCTGGGATGTTTAATAAGAACACTCTACCCTGAGGTTGAGAAGGCTGTTTACGAAGTACTAGGTAGGATTGGGGTTGTGTTTGAAGAGCCTAAGGGGGCTTCCTGCTGTGCTCCATTGGGTCTTTTCTCTTTGAGCAAAAACGCTTGGCTTAGGCTTAACGAAAGGAATATGAGGCTCTTCCAGAGCACTGTCTTAACTGTTTGCGACGATTGTTTCGCAAGCCTCAGCGACGCGTTCAAAATACTTTCCGAGAAGAATAATGTAAGGGTTCCTGAGGTGAAGCCCTTTGGAAAATTCATGTTGGAGAAATTGGAGGAGAAGGGGCTTAGGTTTAGTTTTAAAGGTTTAAGATGCGCTGTACAACACAGTTGTCATCTCTTGAGGCCTGCTAGGAATGTTGACAATGCTGAAAACCCTATGGTAGTTAAGAACGTTTTAGAGAAGCTTGGATATATTCCAGTGTCTTACGTGAGTGAGCTTGATTGCTGCGGCGGGCTGGTTTTTGAAGAGAAAATGAGAGATGCTATTGCCCGTAGGAAGGCTGAGGCATTGGAAAAGTCTGGAGCAGACTGCGTTGTTACAACGTGTTCACACTGTATGCGTCAGTTGAAGTCAGTAAGCCGGCTTCCCGTACTTCACCTTGCTCAGCTTTCAGCATTGTCTATGGGTGCGAATCCGGAGGAGATAGGTATTTCAGAGATACTTTTAAGGAGGATGGTTAATCCTTGAGGAGGGTTACAGTACTACTGTGCACGTGCGGTTCAACATTACTGGAGAAGATCGATTTCAACAAAGTTAGTAAAGAGCTCTATAAAAACCCGCTTGTAAAAAAAATTGAGATAGTCGACGGGCTTTGTAAAGCCAATACTGTCAAAAGCCTGAGTCTAGATGCTAATGAGAGAATTATCGCAGCAGCTTGTTCCAGCAGGCTGTTAGAAGCTGTTTTAAAAAACCTCTCCAATGCTAAAGTCATCGAATTCGTAAATATAAGGGAGCAATGCGCATGGGTTTGCGATGACAAGGAGGATGCTAGTTCTAAGACAATACGGCTTTTAAACGGAAGTATCAACAGGGCTGTTAGATCGAATCCTCCACAATACTCAGACGGCTTGAAAATAGTGAGGGAAGCAATGGTGATAGGAGGAGGCATAGCTGGGGTGAGGTGTGCTCTCGACATAGCTAACGCGGGCTACAGGGTTTACCTAATTGAAAAAGAGCCTAGCATAGGCGGTATAATGGCGCAATTGGATAAGACTTTCCCAACTCTGGATTGTTCTATTTGCATCGAGGGACCACTACTCTCTGAAGCAGGTAGGAATAAGAATATTACTATCATCCCCAATTCTGAAGTTGTTGGAGTTAAGGGCAGGGTTGGAGACTTCAGGGTTTTAGTAAAGGTTAATCCAACTTACGTTGACCCTGAGAAATGCAATGGTTGTGGTGAATGTGCTAACGTCTGTCCGGTTTACCAGCCTAATAAATATGATGTTGATCTTAAGCCCGTTAAGGCGATATACTGTCCATTTGCACAGGCTGTTCCGCTTAAGTACGTAATAAACAAGGAGTATTGTATTGAATGCGGTCTCTGCATGAGTGTCTGCACAAGGGCTGCTATAAACCTTGAGGATAAGCCCAAGATGCTTGAGTTGAACGTTGGCGCGATAGTTGTTGCAGTGGGCTCAGACCTTTTCGACCCTAGGCTTAAACCCGAGTACCACTATGGAGAGTATGATAATGTGATAACCAATATGGAGTTTGAAAGGATAATTTGCGCCTCGGGGCCGACTGGCGGAGTCTTACTTAGAAAAGACGGTAAGCCCGCGAAGAGGGTTGCCTTCATACAGTGCGTCGGGTCGAGGGAGTCAGGCCCAGGCATAGGGGAGTGCTCATACTACTGTTGTGCGGCAAGCATGAAGGAGGCTAGGCTTATACTTGAGCATGACAAGGATGCTAAGGTATTCATATTCTACAACGAGCTTAGAGCATTCGGAAAAGGATGGGAAGACCTCCTATATAGGAGGTGTCTTGAAGATGGTATTGTCTTCATAAGGTCTAGGCCTTCTGAAATAAAGAGGAGCCCTAACGGTAATCTGATTGTAGTATACGAGGATACTTTAACCGGTAAGAGGAGCGAGCTGGAAGTAGACATGGTTGTTCTAGCCTTGGGCTTTAAGCCCTCTGAAAATCTTGCTAAACTCGCTGCTACCCTGGGTGTTTCAGTAGATGATCAGGGATTCATAGAGGAGGCTCATTCTAAAGCTAAGCCATTGGAGACCAGGGTGAGAGGCATTTACGTAGCTGGGACCTGCCATGGGCCAAGGGACATTGTTGAAAGCGCTGTGGAAGGCAGTGCTGCAGCAGCTCTCGTGATAAGCCTTTTTAGAAGTGGAAACGTAAAGCTTCCAGAAACAGCCGTGGTTTTAGAAAGCAAATGCACTGGCTGTGGAAGGTGCATGCCAGTATGTCAGTATGATGCGATAGTTAGAGACGGTGAGAAGGTTAGGGTTTTGGAAAGCTTATGCAATGGTTGCGGCGCATGTATTTCGTCGTGTCCGCAAGAGGCTATCGTCCTTGGCGACTGGGGTATTGAACAACTGGCTCTGCAAATTTCCGGCATGCTCGGTGATTGATGGTGGCCTGGAAGCCTAAGATAATAGCTTTCACATGCTGGTGTTCAAGCTCAGGCGTAGACCAGGCTGGCTTCGAAGGCTTCAAGTATCCCGCTAACGTGCTAACTGTAAGGGTTCCATGCTCAGCCATCGTGAACCCCAGCATTGTAGTCAAAGCCCTTGAAGAGGGTGCTGATGCAGTTCTACTCACGGCCTGCAAGCCAGTTGAGCTTAGGAAGATAGCGCCCAGTAGGATAACAGAAGCCAGGGTAAGTCTTCTTAGAAGACTTTTGAAGACAGTTGGGGTTGAAGAAGAAAGGGTTAGAATACTCTGGATCTCGTCTAACGAAGGAGGTGTTTTTGCAAACGAAGTTTCGAGGATTGTTGAAGAGACTGAGAGACTCGGGCCGTTAAACCTGAGGGGGAGAATGCTTGAGCAGCCCTGAAATAGAGCTCAGAAAGCTTGCGAGAAACCTACTTGAAAGGAAGGTTGTTGACCTCGTAATAGGCTATGAGGATTCTGAAGCAGGAGTTAGGCCATGTTTTATAAAGGAGCCGGGTGAAGTGGAGAAGCTCGTCTGGAATCCTGATTGCAGGCTTAGCCTAGTAAGGTATTTGAGAGGTTTTAAAGAAAAGAAGGTGGGGATTGTTGCGAAGGGCTGTGACGGTAGGGCTATTGTAGAGCTTATTAAGGAGAACCAGTTGGATAGGAAGAATATCTTCATCATAGCTGTTGAGTGCAACGGTGTCTACAAGCCCGTGAAATACGGCTCTTCGAAGACGAGAAGGCAAATGGCTGAGTATTGTGAGAAATGCGAAGTCAGGGTTTCTCCCATCAAAGATTATCTTATTAAATCCGATGAGAAGGCTCTGGAGGAGAAAATTCCAAAGGGCGATGTAGAAGATTTGGACTGGTTGAGCCTCTTCAGGAAGTGCTTAAGGTGTATGGCTTGCGTAAGGTCCTGTCCCTTCTGTTACTGTACTGAATGCTCAATAGAGGGTTTCAAACCCGCTCTAGTCCATAGGCTTGTCGACCCAGTGGAGCTTTTCACATTCCACCTTATTAGAGCGATTCACATGGCTGGCCGTTGTGTAGAATGCGGAGCCTGCGAATCTTCCTGTCCTGTTGAAATCCCCCTCACAAGACTATACCATGAGCTTAACGAATGGTTTAGGGAAAACTATGGCTATGTTCCAGGCTTGAACTTAGAACAGGCTCCTCCTCCACTTGTCTTTAAGGAGGGTGAGAAGCCTTGAGAATGTTCTCAATAACAGAGGAAAGTCTGAAGGTATTTTTAAGAGAGCTTTCTTTAAAACATGTTTTAATCGCTCCATTTGAGCGGGACGGCTATTTCGAATTCGACGTATTGAAGAATCCAGATGTTATTAATCTCAACTATACTAATACAAGATTGTCTCCGAAACGCTTTTTCCTACCGCAAAGACAACTTGTCTTCAAACATTATCCTAGGAAGGGGTTTACTGAAGAGCCGAAGGAATATTCCAGCTTCGTACTCTTTGGGATAAGGCCTTGCGACGCTTCTGCGCTAAGCGTCCTAGATAATATCCTACTAAGCCCTCCCTACAAAGATGCTTCCTACGAGAATAGGAGGAAAAACGCGATTGTAATAAGCCTTTCATGCACCAAGCCTATGGCAGAATGCTTCTGTAATGTTTTCGAGACAGGTCCGATAAGAGGGATGGGTGAAGACTTGACATTCACCCCTACGAGGAGTGGGTTTATAGTGGAGGCAAGGACCCCAAGGGGTGTTTCGGTAATAGAAGAATTCGGAAAGCTGTTTAGGAAAGCAGATGGAGAAATGCTGGAGGAATACAGTAGGCTGATTAGTAAAGTGCTTGATGAAATGAATCGCAGACTTAAAGTCGATAAAACAAGGCTTATTAGAATTGAGAAAGAGGCTGGAGAAGAGTTTTTCCAATTGAACGCTCAGAGGTGCATAGAATGCTCCCTATGCTCATTCGCCTGCCCCCTCTGCTACTGTTTTGAAACAGAAGACTGTTTGGAGAAAGACTCGTACGTAAGGTTTAGAGGCTGGGACACTTGTATTTCCCCATTGTTCACCAGGATGGCGAGCGGCCTAGACCCCAGGGTTACGAAGGCTGATAGGCTCTGCCACAGGTTCTGCCATAAGCTCAGCAGAATACCCCTCGCCTTCAACGCTTACGGATGCGTGGGCTGCGGGAGATGCGTCTCACTATGTCCAGCCGGAATAGACATAAGGGAGGTGTTGAAGAAATGGGGTTGAGTCCCTATGTTCCAAAGCCGGTGAAAATAGTCAGAATCAAAGAGGAGACCCCAGATACTAAGACTATAACAATAGGTCCGAAGCCTTTCGATTTCATCCCGGGCCAATTTGCAATGGTAACCGTCTACGGAGTCGGAGAAGCACCGTTCTCAATATGTTCAACACCCTCAGACAACAACTTGCAGTTCAGCATTAGGAAGATGGGTAGCGTTACAACAGCTATACATGAGGCCTCCCCTGGGGATGAAATCGGCGTTAGAGGACCATACGGCAGGGGCTGGCCCCTCGGGGAAATGAGAAAGAGGGACATCCTGCTTGTCGGAGGCGGGATAGGATTCGCACCCCTAAGGCCCCTTCTCCTCCACCTTCTTGAAAACAGCAATAAGTATGGGAGGATAGCTGTATGCTACGGAGCCAGATCCCCCTCACTCCTCATGTATAGAGATGAGTTTGGAGAATGGATGGAGCGAGGTGTTGAACTCTACTTGACTGTCGACGTTGGCGAAGGCGATTGGAAAGGCAACGTCGGAGTGGTGACAACTATCTTAGACAAGCCTAATCTGAATAAGGCTGAGACAATAGTATGCACATGCGGCCCGCCCGTAATGATAAAATTCGTTTTGAAAAAACTAGTGGAATTAGGATATTCGGAGGAAAATATTTACGCCTCCTTAGAAAGCAAGATGAGGTGTGGAATAGGTAAATGCGGCCACTGTCATTTCGGCGGTAAACACGTATGCGTAGACGGGCCAGTCTTTAGATACGATGAGATAATGGAGCTGCCTAGAGGAATATCACCGTTCTAAAAGAACATTAATGGGATTATTTGGGAAAAGCCCGGTTTAAGGGTCTAAGCCTGAACGAACACGACTGTTAGCCATTTCCCGATTACATTCCTCCAGCCAAGCTGCTGTTTGATGTTATCTCCCAGCGGCTTGGTTGAAGGCTGTAACCGGGCTGGTTAACAGCCGCACTCGCCCAAGCCTACTTCCCCGCACCGGGCAGGAAATTATTATTCGATAAGCTATAAAAAGGATTTTGGACATGTTCTTGTAGTTTTTGCTATAAAATTTTAATCTTTAAAAACCGAATATTTTATAACCATATGAAGATGTTTCAATAATGCTTGCCGAACAACAAGTTTAAGGAGGATGTTGAAAGCCTGGTTGATAGAATAGGGGTTAACGTCCCCCCTAGGATTAGGGAGGGGCTTGAAAGGCTGAGGGATAGGCTAGTAGAGCTAAGCCGGAAAGGCTTGGTGAAAATAAACCATTCCGTTATGGAGCTTGTATGCGCTAAGCATTTGATGCTTAAGGGATATGATGTCGATGTGGAGCATGACCTTGGCGGGGGGCTTGTATGTGACATATATGCAGTAAGAGGCGACGGCACGCTTGCTGTAGAAGTGGAAACGGGCTTTGTACCGCCCGATAACGCTCTAGATCCTGAACAGTATTGTAGGGCTAGGGTTGCCAGTAAGATAACTAGGTATAGCGTGAAGGTGGATAAGTTCGGCCTTGGCATTCCTCCCTACTATATTCTTCAAATACCGCCGGTTTTGGCGAAGCCTCCAAGGTTTAGGACCATTGGAGAAATTGAGGAGGTTAAGAGGCTTTGCGACTTGTATTATAAGAATCCTCCAGTAAGCATGGATGAAGTTAAGAATGCCAGGCTTCACACTGTTTACGTAATCGATGTTGCCAGTGATGTTGTTTCAGAAGTAGACCCTGAGTTTTACGCTTCCATTGTTGAAAACCTTCTCAACATAACTATGGTTAAAGGTAGAATGAGTTATTGAAAAGCCCTGGGAATAGAATACTGTTTTGAATATTTAGTAAAGTTCTTGAATCTCAGGACTGTTTAACGTTTCTCTGAGGGAGAACTACAACAGGAAGACCGTTAGACGGCTCTGGGAGACCTTTCCTAAACCTTATTCTCACTACTCCATTATTACCGTGGAGGCCGATTACTCTTCCAATTATCTTCCTCTTTCTGCTTATCATGCAAGCTACTTTCTTACCCATTAACAGCCTAGCTGCCTCTTCCCTACTAGAGACTCCGTCAAACCTTGCGAGATACTGGTGTTTCCTAACGCTTCTCATCCCAAGCCTTGGTCCTCGGATCACTCCTTGGAGCAGAGCCTGGGTCATCGAGCATTTTTCAAAAACTCTGTTTTTTATATTTTTTGCTTCTAATAGCATGGTTTGAATGGAAAGATTAATATAACTGGTTTATATTCACAATGGTCATTATGATGGCTTTCAGAAAATGGAAAAGCCTCTACGGGGTATTCACACCCAGGGTTCAAAGACTAACTTATAGCGGTGATGGTTGTAGATGATTGTTGCAAACGATATAACTGAACTGATAGGTAGGACACCGATGGTTAAGATAAACCGACTTACTGGTCCAGATAATGCCGTAGTATATGCTAAGTTAGAATGGTATAACATAGGTGGATCAGTTAAGGATAGGATGGCTCTCTACTTAATGGAATATGCCGAGGCCTCTGGTAGGCTGAATAGGGACAAGGTCATACTAGAGGCAACATCCGGAAATACTGGCATAGCTCTAGCGATGCTGGCTGCGGTAAAAGGCTACAAGATCACTATCATCATGCCTGAGTCGGTAAGTATTGAGAGACGTCGGATAATAAAAGCATACGGTGCTGACCTTATATTATCCCCAGGGGAAAAAGGTACTGGTGGAGCCATAGAGTTGAAACAGAAGCTTTTGAAAGAGAATCCTGAAAAGTACGTTGACCTGGATCAGTTTAAGGATCCTGTTAATATTCTTGCACACTACCAGACTACTGCTAGAGAGATACTTGAACAAACAAATGGTATGGTTGACATGGTTGTTGTCGGAATAGGTACAGCAGGTACTGGTGTGGGTGTTTCAATGAGGCTTAAAGAGTTTAACTCCAAAATAAAGATAATTGGGGTTACAACTAGGCTAGGGGTTAGCATACAGGGTCTTAGGAATCCGAAAGAACCCTATCCCACGATGCTATTTAGAAAAGAGTGTTTCGACGAGATTGTTGAGATAGATGAAGAGGGTAAGAGAAGAGCCTTCCAAGTGGCTCGTGAAGCAGCTAGGAAAGAAGGGTTATTGATAGGAATGAGCTCTGGGGCAATAATGATGGTTGCACTCGAGAAGGCTAGGGAAATTGGGCACGATAAGACTATTGTTGCAATATTGCCTGACGGCGGAGAGAGGTATTTGAGTACTGAATTATTTGATTAACTCGAAGTCTTCTCTATTCATGATGCTTCTTGCAAGCAATCTGGCTACTCGAATAGGCTCGGGGATTTTACCGAAGACTGTGAATTTATTGAGAATTATCTTGGAGTCGAAATCATCTATCCCAACATTTCTCACAAATATCTTGAAGCCTGTTTTCAATCTTATTTCCTTCCTGGGCCCAAGCCTCCTGTATGCTTCGAGTTTTCTCTCCCAATTGTCTGGGAAATGCTTCTTAATGGCTTCTTCAATCCCCATTGAAGACCTATAGGTTACTGCCAATACTGGCTTACCTGTTTCTTGGAAGATCCTGTTTACGTCAACTATGTTATACATGCTTATGACGACTCCGCTGACCATTATTAGATTCACATCTTCTCTCTTTAACGACTTATAGAGAAGGATTACAGAATCGGTAGCATCGTCTCCAGTGATGGTTGTTTTGGCAAATGAAAAACCATCTATTAAAAAGTCGCTACGCATCACTACGCCTGCCAAAATAGCCTTCTCAAAACTCCTCTTGAAGCTCTCAGCTATCCCCAATGCTCTTATCGCCTTTTTAGAAGTCTTAACTCTCATACTATCGATAGGTTGTGTCTAATCTCGGAATATATGCTTTTCAAAATAGTCTTTTCTAAAAGCTCTGTATGTATATAGTCTAACAATTCATTGAATTATCGTCATAAGGGAATGTTTATTTCTTACAGACAAACTCTTATTATAAGACTGGGGGTATAGTATACCAGAGGAAGAGGGGGTATGGGAGTGGAGATTACTCCAGTGGAAAAGTCGAATGTATCTGCATTATTGAATAGGAGTGATGTTCAGGCTCTACTCAAGGCTTTCATGAATGGCTCTATAAGTGTTTTAAAGCCTGTTATAGGCCAAAACGGTGACTTCACATATCCTGAAGCAGAGAAGATAATGGGAACCTCAACCCGCGTAACAAGGGAAATCCTAGAAGCACTGGCGGGAGAAGAAATCCTAGTAAGGGAAATAGCTACTGCTATACTGGCCTGTCCATACTGTGGCTGTAACAGGTTCATGGTGGAACTGGCTGATACTTATTCTCCTTCTTCCTCAAGGTCTAAGGCAATTGAGAATATTGTTAGTGGCCTCCTTGGGAAGAGGCTGATTTGTTTAAGCGGCCGTCACACCTTCTATGAGAATGAGGGTGTTTCAAGAAAGATATATTCGTATAAGTTTAACCAGAATAAGAAAGAGCTTTTGGGAAAATGGCTTCTTGATATCACCCCGGTGATAGAGGCCCTCAGATCTAAGGGCTGGAAGGTAGAGTCGCCAGCTAAGATAAAGGGTAAGTCGGGTGTTGAACACACGTTTAGCCTAGCAGTATCTTACAAGGGGGATTTGAAGGAAAGTGTAGATGCTGTCGTCGACATTATAGTGAGCGATATGCTTGTTGATGAATCAGCCCTTTCGATAGTTCTAAAGGCTATGGATGTTAATGCAGCTAAGAAGCTGCTCCTAGTAGTACCGGGTCTCACGGATAAGGCGAGGGCTCTATTCGATTATTATAATACTTTCAACGTTCACGTTTTAGAGTGTCAGAATGTCAGCCAGATAAACAGTGCCCTGTTCGAGATACTTGCTAGCCTAGCTAAGATCAGACTCAAGACGGTGCAAATTTAGAAAAAATACAGGTTGTTTATTATTCATAAGACATTATTCTTTATTAAAAATGGTTTAATAATTCAATTTTTTACAGACAATTGTTATCGTATATTTGAGTGAGATACGCCGTTTACAGACAAAATCTTATTTTCAAAGAAGAATATCTATACTACGAGGGAGAGCGTGGAGTTGAGTAATATGGAAGTATTAGAAAATGAGAAAATACCTTCTATACGTTTATTGAATAGGAGTGATGTTCAGGCTCTACTCAAGGCTTTCATGAATGGCTCTATAAGTGTTTTAAAGCCTGTTATAGGCCAAAACGGTGACTTCACATATCCTGAAGCAGAGAAGATAATGGGAACCTCAACCCGCGTAACAAGGGAAATCCTAGAAGCACTGGCGGGAGAAGAAATCCTATTTTACCACGTATCTGTCGTAAGTATTGTCTGCCCATATTGTGGTGATAACAGGTTTGTAATCCAACTCGTTTGTCCACATTGCGGTTCTACTAAATTGAAAATCGGTACTACTATTGAACACTTAGAATGTGGACACGTGGATTTTGAAGAAAACATTAGAAACATGATTTGTCCAAAATGCAGAAAAAGAATGAGAGCCCTAGGAATAGACTATAGGAAACCAGGTGTGATGTATAAATGCGTATCTTGCAAAGAGTTTACAGGAGAGCCTAGGAAAAAATACGCTTGCTTAAGAGAGAAGCATGTTTTTTATGAGGATGAGAGCATTTCAAGAGAGTTATATTCTTACACGCTTAATCCCAAGAAGAAAGATTTCATAGGGAAATTTATCATTGATCTCAATCCTGTAGTGGAAGCATTAAAGTCTAGAGGGCTAATGGTTAGAACTCCCGCTAAGATAAGGGGGAAGTCTGGTGTAGAACATACTTTTACTCTATTTGCTTCAGGCGGTAATGGTGGCGATGTCATAATTGTTGACGTTCTTGTTAATGATAAGCCCATAGACGACTCCGCGCTCTCCCTCATTTTTAAAGCATTGGATGTAAATGCTTCTAGAAGAGTAATGGTTTTCATACCGGGTCTCACGGATAAGGCTAGGACTTTATTCGACTATTACAGGGTGTTGCCGAACATGAGTATCGTAGAATGTAAAAACATTAATGATGTTGGTAGTATGGTCCTAAATGTTTTAAACAATTTTGTTGAAGTACGTCCTCGGACAATATAGTATGCAAAGACTGAGACTGCAAGATATCGTCCTCCTCCTCAACATTGCTTTAACACCCGTGTTGTTTATGCTGGTTGTAACATTCAGTAGTATAATAGGGTTAACAATAGAGGGCTTTATCATACTATGTCTTATTTCCCTCCTATTCGACTATTCTCGGATGCTTACAAAAGCTTTAGTATTGCCTATCGTTGAGCGCTTTAGGAAGATCCCTGCAATAAGGGAAAGCCCTCAAATATCGGTTATAATACCTGCACACAACGAGGAGAAGACTATTGCTGCATGCATAGAGTCTGTTTTAGAGAATAGGTATCCGTGGAAACAGATTATCGTGGTCGACGATGGCTCGACTGATAATACCTGTAAAATCGCATCTAGTTACGGAAATAAAATCACCCTCTTAAGAAGGTCTAAAAGCAGTATGAAAGCATATGCTCTAAACTACGGGCTCCAAGCTGCGAGTGGAGATATAGTTGTTACGGTAGATGCCGATACCATAATTGCTTGGGATTTCCTGAGCGTGGTGGCAGCATATTTCAACGATTCCCGTATAATTGCCGCCAGTGGAAACCTGAGGGTTTCAAACAATGGCTCAAACCTCTTAACTAAACTACAATCTCTAGAGTATGTTATTGCCTTCGACATAGGTAGGCGATTACAATCTTTCTTCAATACGCTTCTGATAATCCCGGGTGCAGTAGGGGTAATGAGAAAGAGCGTTTTAGAGTCCTTAGGCGGTTACGATCCTTTTATCGGCGAGGATTTCGATTTAACGCTTAAGATGCATAAAGTGAAGGGGAAAATTATTTTTATGCCTGAAGCCTATGCTTGGACGGAGGTTCCAGAGAATTGGCGTAGCTGGGTGAGGCAAAGAGTAAGGTGGCATAGGAGCCAAATAAGGATGTTGATAAGGCACAGGAATCTTTTCTTCAAAAGACGCTTCGGCCCACCTGGTTTAATAGGCGCCCCAGACATGTTGACAATGGATGTTCTAATGCTGATCATCCGTCCAGCCTGGCTGTCTTACTTTCTTCTCACATCCAGCAACCCCGTGTTGTCATGGTTGATTGTAATTGCCCTATATGCAATAATGGAGCTTCAGACATCGCTCAGCGCTATTTCTATAGTTGAGTATCCGCAGGATATGAAGTATTGGTACCTATTCCCAGTAACTCTATTCTTATACCGCCCTATCTACTCTCTAGTAAGGTTTTATTCCTATGTCTCAGAGTTGATTAAGCCGTCGAAAGAGTGGTGAATACTTCTAACTCCATCCTGCTATGAACAGCATCATCTTAAACCATATTCTGCATTATTACTTATATTCTCACTTCTTATAGCCTATTTTCCTAAGGAACTCGTATCTATGTTTCTTATCCTCCTCACTCTCTACGCCTTTAGTTTTAATGCCGTCGACAACTCCGAGTACTCCCCTCCCCAACTCAGTCTCAGCTATTATCACGTTAATCGGATTACCGGTGGCACAGAATACGGTTGCAACTTCTTCAACATTCTTAATCCTGTTCAGAACGTTAATTGGATAAGCGTTTTTCAAAACCACGATGAAGACGTGTCCCGCAGAGATCTTCAAAGCATATTCGACTACTAGTTTCTTCAAATCTTCACTCGTTCCTTCGAACCTTACGAGAGCAGGCCCGCTGGATTCGCAGAAAGCAACTGCAAACTCCACTTTAGGCATACTGGTTGCTATGGCTTCGTAAATGTCTTCAACACTCTTTATGAAATGAGACTGGCCTATTATTATCTGAACTCCTTCCGGAGGCTTTATCTCAACAGATTCGAGTCTGATACTCATGTCTGGTTAAATAACTGTTTGAAGAGGGTAAAAAGCTTTATGAGAGTCTTTAAATCTATCTTTCTTAAAAGTGTCTTCCAGAGGAGGATTCTTCGACCTTCGCCTTCATGGTGGTAAGGCGCCACAGTGGTTAGTTTCAAGAATGATAAGGTTAGGTGGTGCAATTGTTGAAGCCATAGTCACAGAGTTCGGGACACTGGAGCTCTTGAGAAGAGTCTCAGACCCTTTATGGTTCCAAGGCTTCTCAAACGTGCTAGGATACGACTGGGACAGCTCGGGCTCGACGACAGTAACGTCAGGGGTTTTGAAAACAATACTCTCAAAGAGGGATATTGGGGTTTATGCATGCGGTGGGAAAGGTGCACTGTCCCGTAAGACTCCGAACGAGATAAAGAACACGGTTGAAACGAGGAATGTTAACGCTGATCCGGATAGGCTTACATATTTGTCTAGGATTTGCGCTAAGGTCGACAATTCTATGATTCAAGCCGGTTACCAGCTTTACCATCATGTTTTCCTCTTCGACAAAGATGGAAATTGGGCGGTTGTGCAACAGGGCATGAACCCGGAGCTGAAATGGGCCAGGAGATACCATTGGCTAAGCGAGGGTTTGAAAAGCCTTATCGAAGAGCCCCACTCTGGAATAATAGGTGTTTCAAAACATGAGAATGTTCTAAACCTAACTGCTAAGGAGAGTAGGGCCAATAGGAACGCTACTTTAGAGCTCGTTAATGAACCTACCTATAGGCTAAGGAGGTACTTGAAGACCGTAGATGAGGCCTCTTCAGAAACGCTTTTAAAATGGGTGCCTGGTGGCATTGAGCCTCCTGCTTACCGGGTTGTGCTCGAGAGGAATGTGAATTGGAAGGCTTTGGAAGAAGCTTACGAGCTTAAACCAGGCAGCTACGAGGAGTTTCTAAGCGTAAAAGGTGTTGGACCCGGCACTCTGAGAGCTCTCTCACTGGTCGCCCAGATAATTTTCGACGCTGCACCGAGTTGGAGGGACCCGATAAAATTCTCCTTTGCATTCGGAGGTAAAGACGGCGTACCATACCCTGTTAATAGGAAAAGGATGGACCGTGTTATAAGCATGCTTGAAGAAGCTTTGACTAAGGCGAAAATCGGCGATAAGGATAGGATTCATGCTTTCAGAAACCTTAAGGCACTGGCTGAGAGGCTCGACTAGTAGCGTGTTTTTCGATAAAAACATATAAGCTTTCCTAAGCATCTCCCTTCGAAATGGCTCTACTGAGTGATGAAAACAGGAATAGGCTGAGAGAAATATTAAACAGGGATTTTAAGAACCCTGTTGACATAATAGTCTTCACCGAGCAGGATGACTGTAAATTCTGCAAGGAAACCCTGCAGATAGCACAGGAAGTGTCTAGTTTAAACCCGGATATAGTGGTTAAACACTATCCTTATGAGACTAGCGCTAGCGAAGCTGAAAAATATAGGATTAGGCTTTTCCCAGCCACTATAATAGCATCTCCTGAGAAGGATTACGGAATAAGGTTTTTCGGAATCCCCTCGGGCTACGAGTTTGAAACGTACATAAAGGACATATTGATGGTTAGCAACGGTAGAACAATGCTCAGAGATTCTACGAGGGATTTCATCAGGGGGATTAGGGAACCTCTTAACATTAAGGTCTTTGTAACCCCGACTTGCCCATATTGCCCCTCTATGGTTTTCTATGCTCACCAATTCGCATTTGAAAACGACATGATAACTGGAGAGATGATTGAAGCAATGGAGTTTCCAAAGCTTGCTGAGAAATACAATGTCACCGGCGTTCCTAAGCTCGTCGTAAACGATCTTCACGAGCTTGTCGGAATGAGGTCTGAGAAACAGCTCGTCGACTTTCTTAAACACGTCTTGGAGAGTTAACCCTGGTATAATTGGCAACAGGGCTAATGTTTAAATAATATTGTTTTAAAACTAACTGGTCATGTTCGAGCATACATACTACGAGTTGAGACATAGGCTTGGACAATCTCTCGTGGGGCTTGTGCCACTGGGCTCTATTAAGAATCAGGGACCGCATCTCCCAGCTAATACTGCTTCGTTAATAGCAAGCTATTACTCACTTAAAATAGCTGAGTCGCTTCAACCCTATGTTTTCACCATCGGGGAAATACCGTATGGTGTAGATGGCATGGTGTCTCTAAAGCCGGAAGTTTTAAGCGCGCTATTAACAAGCATATTAGAGAACCTTTCAAAGCTGGGTTTGAAGAAGATAGTTTTATTGAACGCTGATCCTGTTAACGATGCTTTCCTAAAAGAGCTTGTTAGTAAAAAGCCGGTTAAGGATGTTGAGCTCCTCCAATTGAACATATGGGAGAATTATCCTGATGTTCAATCGCTCGAGGGAGAGCCGAAGAGCGGCTCAGGTGGCGCATACTTGACTTCTCAAATGCTCTTCATAAACAGGAGCCTTGTGAGGGAGGATAGGGTGAAATACGCTGATTCCTCAATGGGTGTTGAGGGGAATGCTTACAAGGCGAGCGTTGAAATAGGCGAAGCGATAACGTCTCAAACAACAAGGACGTTGATTGAGAAAGTTGAAGAATTCATGAGAAAATAGTTTAACTATTTTAAAGTGACGCTCTTAACACCCTTTATCCTCCGCATTTTTTCAATAACCTCGCCAGGAATCCTTCCGTTGACAACTATCTGAAGCTTAGGCTCTGGAACAAGCTCGGGATCGTCTGCAATAACCTGCCTTATGCTTATTCCAAGCTCAGCTATAATGCTACTGGCGCCAGCTACTATACCCGGCCTATTCGGATCAGCATATATCTCTATTACGTCGAAACCCAGGTAAGGCGCTGCATCAGCCAGATTCGGGCCTGCTGGCTTAAGGGCTCTGAATATCCTACTGAGCTTTTCATCCTTCATTAATAGTTCGACAGTGTTTCTAACTATGCGCCTGTCGGCGTTTGCTGCTTTAGCTATCTTAGCATCGGGTATGTGTATTGGGCCACAGTATATCTTGCCGTCTTCAGCTATCCTCAGACCGTTTTCAACGAGTAGTCTAGCAACTCTAACCTTAGCTGGATAACGTTTAACCTTCTCATACACTTTGCTCCACAAGCCTGCATACCGTTTCTAATTCGCGTATTTAAAATATTCACTGTATTCCACAGATAAGCAGGCTTGCCAATAGGAATGTACAGAAGTATACAATCGTCCAATAGAGTATATATACCGGTTTAGAACGCTCAGAGGAGATCAAAATGAAGCCGCCTGTTGTGTATCTGGATCCTGATGAAATGCCTAAATCATGGTATAACATTCTCCCGGATCTTCCAAGGCCCTTAGACCCGCCTTTGAACCCTGCTACTATGAAGCCGGTTTCACCCCAGGAATTGGAAGTTATCTTCCCGAAGGAGCTGATAAGACAGGAGGTTTCAGACCAGAGGTATATCCCAATACCTGAGGAAGTAGTTCAGGCATACTACGCTATTGGTAGGCCGACGCCTTTGAGGAGAGCAACTCGATTAGAAAAGTATCTCAACACTCCTGCCAGAATATACTTTAAGTGCGAATATGTAAACGTCGTTGGGAGCCATAAGCCTAACACTGCCATAGCTCAAGCATACTACAATATGGTTGAGGGCACTAAGGGTTTAACCACGGAGACCGGAGCCGGCCAGTGGGGCTCAGCCCTAGCATTGGGATGCGCATTCTTCAAGATGAAGTGTAAAATATTCATGACTAGGAGTAGCTATTTGAGTAAGCCTTACAGGAAGATACTCATGCAGCTATTTGGAGCAGAAGTATATCCTTCACCGAGCGATCAAACGGAATTCGGAAGGAAGATGCTTGAACAAGATCCGAACCATCCAGGCTCCCTCGGCATAGCTATTAGCGAGGCAATAGAGACAGCTGTTAAAACAGGTATGAAGTATTCTCTTGGAAGCGTTCTAAACCATGTCTTGCTGCACCAAACCATCGTTGGTCAAGAAGCCATGAAGCAAATGGAGATGCTAGATGAGAAGCCAGACTACATAATAGGCTGCATAGGGGGAGGATCCAACTACGCTGGATTGGCATACCCATTCATGAAGGAGAAGCTAGCCGGTAAGCTTGACGCTGAGTTCATAGCAGTAGAGCCAAAGGCAGTACCCTCTACAACTAGGGGTAAATACATGTATGATTTTGGAGACACTGCAGAAATGACACCGCTTTTGAAAATGTATACCGTAGGCCACAAGTTCTTTACACCGCCGATACACGCTGGAGGTCTAAGGTACCATGGTAAGGCCCCGTCGCTCTGCCTCTTAATACACGACGGCTATATGAGGTCTGTAGCATACCATCAGACTGAGATTTTCGAAGCGGGTAAAATCTTCGCTGAGAACGAGGGTCTTGTCCCCGCCCCAGAGACAAGCCATGCAATAAAAGCAGCCATAGACGTCGCTTTAGAATGTAAGAAGAAGGGTGAGGAGAAGGTTATACTGTTCAACATGAGTGGCCACGGTCTATTAGATCTCCAAGGCTACGCAGAATACTTGGAGGGTAAGCTAGTAGACTATGAGCCGCCACAAATCCTTGTTTAAAGCCTACCTAAGCATTTATTCTTGATTTAATCAATCCGCCGATACTGAAGCATCTTTAATAGCTGAATATTTCTCTCCGTCAATTTTCTAATGCTTATTGGAAAAGCCGGGGGCGGGATTTGAACCCGCATACTGCGGGTCTCGACAACTTATTTATATGTTTTTATTTTTTTTCTGCAGCCCGCCGCCTAACCGGGTTCGGCTACCCCGGCTCACAGTTTCTTATACTTCTTCCACTAAGTTAAAAAGTTTTCTTATATTCCAGAGCCTCCTAATCTTTATCAGATTTAGAGACCATTTAACATAGTGTAAAAGAACATCATGCCGGAGGATAAATATGCTTTCTCAATATCGTTTCCATGGTAAAAATAAATCGCATTAAGAATGTATGGAAAAGGCTTTTTCAATATTCCCAGCGTGGTATAGTATCATAAGACTGTTTTATTGGTGAGAATACTCTACTAATCCTTAAATTTAAAGAACTATCTTCCAATGCTTTTCTTTCTACAATTCCTCTTCATTCTCGAATTTTACTGGTCTATAACTATTCTCGGGAAATATCAGAGGACTCTGGAGAGTATATTTGTCCGTATTAAAATCTCTGAAGGGAGAAATGGCATTAATATCAATGCTGGAGCATCTGGGTGCATGACAAAAACGTGAATTATTTAAAAGGAGAGCGCGAGGGCGTAGAGCGATATCAGCATTAGGGGTATGTGGAGGACGCCGTTCCACCAGAATTGAGGCATCATGATGAAATTACCGACCATGTTCCAGAAGCCTATGATTGTTCCCGTTAGGCTGGTAACCCTCATCACCATCTTGTTAACATTAGGGTGATAAATCGTCAACACGGTGAGGTAGACCGGAGTCATGGTGCAGAAAGCGAGGCCAGCTGCATTCGTGAGTAAGTAGCTCAGGTTGAAATCCGGTCCCAGGGTCTCGGGGTTCAGCGGGTACCAGAAGGCCAGGAAAGCCAATGGGATAGTCCAGCAGTTACTCAGCGACAATTTAGGGGATTTGAAGCTATTCTTCTTGATGACCGCCTCCCAGAACCAGAAGATAGAGGTTAAGGTCATCTGAAGTACATTTCCAGTTAAGACGGCAAATCCATACTTCTCGGTTATCGAGATTCCTTGTAGAAATGCGAAGAGTAGGTAGTTCACGGCCACGTAGAGATTGAATACTCTACCTATCTTATCACCCAAAATCGTGAGAGATATTATCAGTGCAATATGGGCCACCTTGAAGATCGGATAGAAGAGCGATACCCTCTCCAAGAGGGAGTTGGCGAGTAAGTAGTAAACGACGGTGCCTGTATTAGATGGGCCGTAACCTTTCTCGACTATCGGAGGGGTCATTCCTATTAGGATGAATGCTGCGAGGAACCACCACTTTCTTGTCACAATCTCAATCCTCTTCTGAATACTCTCCATATTGCGATACATGAGAGGTCTCTTAATTAAAAATTTAAATCCCAAAAACTCTTTGGCACTTGCGGAAATTATCTGAAGGATGTAACATTTTAGAAGAGGAAGGTATGCCTGTTTTCCTCCTAAACTATAAAAATCCTTAATCTTCCATATGCTAGTAGGTAATGTCTTGTAACATAGCTTATTACATTTATGAGAGTAATGAATTGGTCTTGCAGATTTGTCTATTATTAAGCCAGATTAACCGTTATCTTTAAAAATGAGTTATAATTGTTGTTTTAGGAATATGGCTATACATTGTGAGCATATGGTTAAGTATGTGGTTCCAGCTTTGAGAATGTTAATATCCAGGAAGCTTGTGGAAGATTATAATTTGAATCAGATTCAAGTCGCTAAGCTTCTTGAAGTAACGCAGCCTTCCGTAAGCAATTACATGGGTAGGAGGAAAAGTAGTGCTAAAATAAGACGTTTCCTCAATAATACTATGGTCAACGAGTATGCTTCCAACCTGGCTCAGAAGATTTTTGAAAAAGGCATGTCCATTAAGGATCTTAGCGATGATATTTGTGATCTTTGCAATAAGCTTCGTAAAGAGGGTTATCTAGTAGAGTGATTGCTATGAAAGCCACCTACGTTGCTATAGCAGTCTTCTCACTCATTCCGGCTTTAATCTTAGCATTCTTCCTAATTCCGGGGTTGCAACCAGGTATGGTTATGGACTTAGCTTGGACTACTTTTCTACTTCTTATCCTTAATTTCCTCCTCTCGCTAACCATCCTTTTTATTGAAGAAAAACTTAGACCCGGTGAAAAGTCTAGACAGAAAGGCTAAATAGTAGTTCAAAGAATCTTCCTGAAGAATTGAGGCTAATTCTAACAGTAGTGTTGCTGACGCTTCTAGTTCTTTTCCCAATCCTGCTAATAGACTCCATAATTCCCTCGAGTAGTATTCAATGCGATGTTGGGAACATACCTGTTTCAGGGTTGAAAAACAGCCCTTGGGTCTATGCTCTAGGGCTTTCTATCTCAGGCTATGGCGTGGAGATAGTGGCGACCGAGGGTAAGTCGCTTGTAGGATATTTCCTTCAATTCTTCAACTCCGGCAATTGGTTTATAATGGTTCTAGTAGTAATTGTTACGACAAGCATTGTTGCCAGTATCTTATCTTCTTCAGTCTCGGACGCTATTAAAGCATCAGTATTCTCAATAACAATGGTTGCAGTTGTAGGGCTTTATTGCATGCATAATAGTCTGAGACCTTCTTTATACAGCCTCCCCCTGAGACAGCCTATTATAGAGGATGCTTTCGCAACCCTCTCTCTAATGGTGGTTGTTGGAACAATATTCAACATAGTAGCTGTAGCAATTCTCTCCGGTATTCTTACTTATGTTGTTCTCACATTTAAACCGCGTCCTGCTCCAGCTACACCCATGAAACCACAGGCTTTGGAAAAGACTGTTGAAGCCAAATCCGAGGAGAAGGTTGTTGTTAAAATCGAGGAGAATAAGCCTCCTCTCAGCACCCCGCCGCTTTGCCCAAAGTGTGGTTCAAAACTTGTTTGGAAACCTGAAGAATCAAGGTACTACTGTAATAAATGCGGAATGTACCCGGAGGACGTCTACTTTAAAATATGAAGCCAAACAGCCAATATATGGCTATTGCGCTAATAATTAACAATAGCACTACGCTTGCCTTCCTGCCAATGCTTAACTCTTCCTTCTGAGACAAATAATAGGTATCGATTATCACATAAGCATTTATGTAAGCCAAAAAAAGTATTGTAATTAAAGCCGGTATCACAGTAGCTAAAGGCGGCAATCTTATTTGGAAGCCCCCTTCCCTTCTAATGGTTACAGTATCTATGTTAAAGGTTATTTTCGACTTTCCAGGCGGCATAGTTACCTGAGGAGAGAATATGAAGAGGATTCCCTCGGAAAATACGTATGATCTAGTTGATGCTTGCACGTAGTAGGTCTTGTTGTTAGTAAGCACTCCGTATATTACTTTCGTAGTGTTTTTAGAATCGAATACTACTGTAACGTTTGCCGCCTGGTCCCGTGAAACGAGCTGTACTGTAGAGCTGTATCCCATTACTTCTGGTATTGCAAGACTTCTATTCGTTAACAATGCATAAGAGTATCCTCTGCCACCGCTCGTAGTGACGTATACCTGAATGTTTTCAACCGGAGGGTTAAATACTGCGATGAACAGATCCCCTTCTAGAATCTTTATTCCCGAGAAATAATACTCGTTAACATCACTATCTGCAAAAACAATCGGATATGCCAAGAGGATGCACGATACAGCCGTAAGCAGCAGTAGTGTTCTTTCCAATACCTTTCTACCATCGATTGATAGATAGGGGCTTTTATCTTTTATACTTTGAGTGTTTTGCATCAATGTATAAAGCTTTAATAGTTTAGAATCGAAGATATTCCATAGGGAATGTTTTGGGACGGTCCCGATGAAAATAGAGAGTTCGAAGAGGAATGGTGGTATAGAAAACCGTTTCTTAGGACTATTTTCTCCCCCCTACTCCACTTATTCTCATGGAAATACCGCATGTGGAAGTTTCTACGCTTACCCCCAGAGAAAAGGAGGAAGATCGTTAATAAGAAGGCTAGGAAAATCAGGAAGAGTCCACATTTCCCAAAAGCCACTAGGGATGATCTAGTCGGTAGGGACGAGGAGTTTTTCAAAGTCATGGTCAGTATTCACTATCACGTCTTCAGAGACCCTGAGATAAGGAAAACCTTCACAACACCTCCTCCAAAGCTCTTTATAATAAAGGGTTCTAGTGGCTCTGGGAAAACATTCTTCGCAGAGATAGTTCAGAGAGAGGCTTTTGAAAAGGGGCTTGAATACGGGCTTCTAATAAGTCTGCTTAAACTCAGGCCTGAACAGGTTTATTCAATGTGGTATGGTCAGAGCGCGCAGAGGCTTAGCGAATTCTTCAACAACGCTTTCTACAATCCGAGCATCGTCTTGATAGACGAGTTCCAGGCTTTTGCAAAAAGGTTTAGCTCTACTACTGAAGTTGGTATGGAGGAAACGAGGGTTCAGACTGTTCTTCTCGAGAAATTCGACGAACTACAGAAAAAGGATTATAGGACTGTAGTACTGGTTTCCACAACAGAGTACGAATCCCTCATAGATACTCTACGCAGGAGGGGTGTTGCTGGAACAATAGACTTAGACGAGAACCTGTCTAGGAGTATGCTGCTTAAGATAGTTGAGAAACAGTGTCAAGCTCATGGGATTAAAATCCCTCCCAACGATATTCTGACAGTAATAGAGGATACTCTGAGGACTTTCGAGACGCAAGCCATAACCCCTGCTGACATAGTTAACGCCTTCCAGATGGTTATTAACAGTAAGATGGCTCCTCTTCAGAAGAGTATTATCGATAGGCTTTTACACGGTGAAAGCGTTGGCGAGAAATTAAGCCCAGGTGAACTGGTTACCCTAAACGATTTCAGAGAGGCAGCTTCCAAGGTGAAGGCTTATTCAATAACCGTCAGAACCGAGGCTGCGAAGAGGTCTGTAGTGAAGCTTAGGCCAAAAGAGCGTTATGAAGACGTTGGAGGGTTAAGAGGAATCAAAGAGGAGATAATAAAG
This sequence comes from Candidatus Brockarchaeota archaeon, assembly GCA_017601245.1. Classification (GTDB taxonomy): domain Archaea; phylum Thermoproteota; class EX4484-205; order EX4484-205; family JAAOZP01; genus JAAOZP01. The sequence continues at coordinate 36,743 of JAFNJB010000049.1, read as the reverse complement.
GAGATTTCCCTCTCTTTAAACCCGGAGCTTGCCAGCAGGGCCAGGTATGTTCCCCCCAAGGGATTTCTCTTCTACGGCCCACCTGGCACGGGAAAAACGCTTCTTGCTAGGGCAATAGCCGGTGAGAATAATGTCTGGTTCTACCTTGTTAACGGGCCGTCTATAATCCAGGGAGTATACGGAGACCCTGAGAAGACTATAAGGGACATTTTCGAAGATGCTAGGAGGAATGCGCCTGCGATAATATTCTTCGACGAGATAGACTCTGTTGCACCAATGCGGGGTACGCACGATCCTGTTATAGATAGGGTTACTAGCCAGCTCTTAACGGAACTGGATGGATTCGTCCCCTTGTCTGGCGTAGTGGTTATTGCAAGTACTAATAGAATCGAGGTTCTTGATAGAGCTCTCCTGGAAAGGTTTACGAGAACTTTTGAATTCAGCTATCCGAAGACTGATGATGAAAAGAGGGAGATAATAAGCATACATTTAAAGAAGTATCTTGATGTCTTAAGCGATGAAACCACAGTAGAAAGTGTCCTAGAAACCCTTAGGAAAAAAGCTCTAAGCCCTAGGAGGATTGCCGACGTGATAAACGAAGCCAATAGGCTAAGGGTCAAGGAGATAGATGCAGCCAGGCAGCTTATCAAAGCAATGGAAGAGGGAAGGTCTGTAGAAGAAATAAGGAGCATCTATTCTAGGGATATAGAGAGACTTGCTAAGATACTCGGGGTTGATGAAAAGTCCAAAGAGTTCTTAAGCAGAATTAGACAAGTATCTCCTTCAAACTACCCCTTGAGGCTTGTACATTTCCAACAGGCTTTAGAATCTCTGTCTGAAGAAGAGGCTGTTAGCGAAGCTAGGACCATGATTGAAAAAAGCGTGAGGGAGGAGACTCCTGAAATCGGAAAGAGCTACGGCCTAGTAGCCATTGGCGCAGTCGGGGAGCAGAGCGGCCTAGTGAGCGCTGTCGAGGTCATAATAAATCCAGATGGGAAGGGCCTAGTAAGGGTCGTGGGTAGTGAACATGGTGAAAGCATTCAGGCAAGTGCTGAAGACGCATTCATATACATTAACAGTGTTTCAAAATGGAGGTTTAGGAATTATGACGTGTTCATAGAATTGGTCACGCCGGCTAAGGGTATGGAGAAGCTCCAGTTGCGCCCAGGCATCTCCTATCCACCAGTATCCGGCCCCTCAGCAGGTCTTGCCATAGGTGTGGCTATGATATCTGCATTAACAGGACTTAAAGTAGACCCGACAGTCATAATGACGGGGGCTATAACCGCTAAGGGGGAGGTATGGCCAGTCGGAGGATTAGACCACAGGGGCATGGGCAAGATAGATGCAGCATTGGCAGATAAATACGCTAGAAAACTACTAGTGCCGAAGTTCAATTACGAGTCTATGAAAAGCCTTAAGATAATTGATGTTTTAGAATCGAAGGGGATTACAGTCGAGCCTGTTTCCAACCTGCTTGAGGCTGCAGTAAAATCCTTAATTGGAGTAGGCTCCGTAGACGAGCTTCTTTCCCACCTTAGGGCTGAAAAACCAGTCGAGCATGTTAAAGCAGCCTCTTAGACTTTATTGTTGTATGTCTCTACGGGTTTAAGAAGCCTGTTCTAAAAGCCTGTGTAGAAGCCAGTTCTGCAATATCCTTAGCGTTTTCGAGAATCTTCGTCAAGTTATTGAAAATCCTAGCTAGGTTTACTTTTTTCGCCCAATGCTCTGTCTTCTTCTCTAATCCAAGAATGCTGTTTTCGATTTCAAAGTATTTCTTAATCAAACCCTGTAATTCATCGTGATTGAAAGAGTTGAAGAGTTCAACGGATCTAAAGTGAACATCGCTAAGCATATCACCTATTGTTTTCAAATTCGGCAACTCTACTCTAGGAGTCTTCTCACACTTCTTCACCTCCCTGGATATTTGGACACACTGGTCTGCAGAATCCTCAACGTATTTAACCAGCATTCTAAGATCCATCAGCTTCAATAAGTCCATGTTCATCTTAGCCAGAAGCTCCGGATTCCTAAACGCAGATCTTATTACTCTGACAGCTATGAAGTATTGCCTATCCACCTCATCGTCTCTCTCTATGACTCTCTCAGCGAGCATCGGGTCCCAATCCATCAGGGCTTTTATACAATCAGTTATCATGCTCGTAGTGAGAGAGTTCTGTCTCCTGATCAGTTTCTCAGGAGTGACCATTTCAGGGTCTAGTAGAACCCTGACTTCCACGTGTTTCAACGTTTCTTCAGAAATCTCTGCTCCAGGCAGTCTTCTAACTATGCTTCTTATTTCCGAAACATCACTGGCTGAAAACTCAACGTCCGATCTTAGGATTATAGCATTATACCCTAGGAGGTAGCTTCCCAATAATGCGTCTTGAGGCATGAGGGTCTTACGGGACAAGTCTATTTCAACACGGTCTTCCCCAAGCCTTTTTTCACCTTCTGGCATTAATATTAACGAGCCCTCTTTTCCAACGAGCATTGTGACGATAGAGCCTTCTCTTATCCCGTTTTGTTCAACCCATGTCTTTGGCAGAGTCACTAAAAATGAACCAGAACCTACTTTCTGAACCCTTCTTTTCCAGACCATTGAGTAAATACTTTTCTGAGAAAATATATACGTTACGTATCTTTTTAACCGATATCTAAAGTAAGTACAACATCTTTATACCCAGTATCCCAGCGTTTCAACTCCAAATGGCTGGTTTAAACCAGAAAGCTCCCGCGAGGAGGATAGTGGCAATCGGAGTCTGTGCTGCACTATACACAGTCATAGGGCTAGCGACTTTCCTAGGGATTTTCACACCTGTTTTAGGAGTAGTCAGGTTCTGGCCAGCAGTCTTCGTTCCAGCAGTTTTTGCAATGTTATTCGGGCCCAGCGTCGGGGGCATGGGTGCTGCAATAGGCATTTTCCTCAGCGACTTATACGTCTTCTACGCTACTGGTCAAACAAACCCCTTGTTGAGCCTAATAGCAGGAGTGCCTGCCAACTTCCTGGGTTTCTACATACTCGGTAGAGTCGGAAGGTCTAAGGGGGAGTGGAAAGGCTGGAAGTTTTCAATACCACTTATATTCCTGGGTGTTGCTGCACTAGGGCCCTTAGCCTATGTTGAATACATGGTTTCAATGGGGATGGTTGGTACGGATGCTAAGTGGATTTCAACAATGTTGTTCCTCTTAGCGATAATCATATTCATACTCGGCCTGGTTGGAGCAATTCTAAGGAGGGAATACTTGAGCTACTACGTGGGTGGCACATTGGGCCTATTGATAGGTGGTCTATGGATAGGCTTCGGAATATGGCTTTACAGCCAGATTTTCGGATTGCCAATCACCGGTGATAGGATAGACCTAGCGTTGGCAATATACTTCTTCCTCTGGGTATTTGGTACGGAAATACCGTTCATACTACTGGTGCCCCCAATACTGGATGTTATTTACAGGGCCTTTCCGTTTCTGAAACCAACGTTTGGTAATAAGGGTTAAAAGTTCCTTTAAACCGCTTCTTAGAAGTTGAAGACTGCAATAGGTGTTGACATAGGTGGCTCTACTACAAAAGCCGTAGCTTTGAGAGACAAGAAGATTCTGAGTGTAAGTGAAATGCCCTCTTCAGACCCTTTGGCAACATCTATAGGTCTACTTGGTAAGCTCGTTATGATGATGGGCTGCTCGTTGAAAGATATTGATGTTATTGCAATGGCTGGTGGGCGTAGCCGCCAGCTTCCAGATAACATCTTGGGCTTGAGGGTTGTTAAAGTGGATGAGATAACTGCTGCAGGCATTGGAGGAGTGGTGTTAACAGGCTTGGACGAGGCCCTGGTAGTGAGTATGGGTACTGGCACTGCACTGATAGAGGTTAGGGAGAACGGTAGGAAGATAAGGCACGTGGGTGGCACTGGCGTGGGTGGAGGAACCCTCTTAGGGTTATCGAAGAAGATACTTGGAATATCTAGCGTAAGCGTATTGATTGAAATGGCTGAGAAAGGTGATTCTAGGAGAGTAGATCTCACCGTAGGTGATATTGTCGGAGGGGGTATTGGAATCCTATCTCCAGATATGACTGCTTCAAACCTGGGTAAGGTTGGAGACACTTCTAGCCAAGAGGATCTTGCCGCGGGGATTGTCAACCTTGTTGGAGAAGTCATCTCATCCGTAAGCTACTTGGCTGCATCCAAATTAGGCCTCGAAGATAAAATAGTTCTAGTCGGCAGGGTGGCTACACTCCCTCCCGTTTTGAAGAGTATTCAAAGAGTACTCTCCTGCTTCAATGCCAAAGCAGTGGTTCCTGAATTGCCCGAATACGCAGTGGCTGTTGGAGCTGCTTATAGGGTTTTAACGGAAATCGATTGAAAACATTTACGTAAGATACGTAAAGTATTTACGCTATATGTAGTTACTTACTGTTTTAAAAATAAATACGCTAGGTTTATACAAAATCTGTAGAATGCATTCAACAAATGTCCACTAAGACTGGAAATAGTAAATCTCTACTCGTAACCGCCACGGCTCTTTGCGCAGCCCTTTACGCTGTCGGATGCTACTCAACAGCCTATATCCCCTCCCCCTGGGGCTTTGGTCAATTCAGGCCGGCTGTTGTAATACCTGCGTTGTTTGGAACATTCTTCGGCCCGCTTCCCTCCGCCTTAGGAGCTGCAATAGGCACATTGATTGCCGATTCGATGAAACGAGGATCGCTACACATCGGGAGCCTTATTGCAGCCGTACCTGGAAACTTCATAGGTTTTTACATTTACGGGGAAATATTGAAGAAGAAGTTCACTTGGTCTAGGTTCATAGCGGCTTCGCTCTTAACCCTCATAATTGGAAACGCTATAGTTGCTTTCCTCTACGTCTTCCTCTATAAGTCTCTGTTCCTCTACGAGCTTCCCTTTTCAATTGAAAAACTTTCTTTCCTCTCAATCGGCTTAACAATATACTGGTTTGCCACAATGCTTCCATTCATGCTTCTCTTAACCCCACTGCTAATCCGATTAATTGCCACTGCAATACCCGGCATAGTTCCAGAGCGTAAACTTATCAGTGATATTAGAACGGAGTTTCCAAAGAGGTCGTTCACGCTCGCCACAATAATACCTGGAATAGTGCTTATTATGCTTGGCATCGCTACTTCCATAACACCGTTGAGAGACCTTACTATGAGCGTTGCAAGGCTTAACAGTACTCTCCCTGTAGAATTAGCATATTATTGTACTGGATCAGTCCTAACTGCAATGGGCGTGACTATTCAGGTTAAGAAGTAGGTCTCAAATCCTCGATTACACAATTAGTCGAGAATTTCTATTTTCCTCTCAAGGCTTAACGTATTTTCACGATGAGGCTTGGAGAAGCCTGCTTTAAGGCCTCTTCTACTAAAAGTAAAGAATATCTTTACCCGGTAATTCGTTTATTAAGCCGGAGGACTCTTAAACGGGTGGAGAGTAATGCCTGCAATATCCGGCAAGAAGATTGTTGAAATGGGGATTGTAGAAAATCTGAGGAGTGTCGAGGATCAGATTCAGCCCGCAGGCGTCGACTTAACAGTAGAGAAAATAGAACTCTTAGTTGAGAGGGGTGAGATAAGCGCTGACCCAAAGTTTTCAAGGGGGATAAATGTTCTTCCTAAAAACGGGTTTTACGAACTGCCTCAGGGGAGCTACAGGATTACTTATCATGAGATCGTTAACATCCCAGCGGGGTTTCTAGGATTATTACTTCCCAGGTCAAGCATGCTTAGAAACGGTGCTACAATATACACTGCCGTCTGGGACCCTGGCTATAGGGGTAGGGGTATGGGGCTAATGGTAGTATTCAACAAGCTTGGGATTAGGATTGCGGAAAACGCCAGAGTTGCTCAACTCATAGTTATTAACGTGGAAGACTCAGGGGAGCTGTACAGAGGTAGGTTTCTGGGCGAGAACCTGAACGCTAGTGATCGTCATGGAGTATACTGAACTGGGAGATTAAAATTTTTATACTGCTTTTTCACAGCGTAGCCGATCCTGCTTGGTTAAGAAGGTTGTTGTAATAAGAGGAGATGGAACGGGTCCTGAGCTTACGGAAGCCGCTATGAAGGTTATGCAGGCCGTTGGAGCAACTGAGAGAATAGAGTTTTTAATCAGGGATGCAGGCTCCGAATGGTGGCAGAAGCACGGTGGTCCAAGCTATTTCCCAGAGGAGACGTGGGAGGCTCTAAGAGAGAGCGACGCATGCTACAAGGCCCCTGTAACGACCCTTCCAGAGCCGAATACTCCGAAGAGCGTAGCTGTAACCATAAGGCAAACCTTCAACCTGTATGCTAACGTCAGGCCGATTAAGACCTTTAGAGGACGTGAAGGCCCGCTTGGAGCTGTCGACATGCTCTTCGTCAGAGAGGCTACCGAGGGTCTCTACTTCGGAGTAGAATTCATGGTTTCAGAAGATGTGGGTATTGCAATAAGGAAAATATCTCGAACAGCCTCGGAGAAAGTCGCCAGGTTTGCCTTCAAACAGGCTAGGGCGAGAGGATGGAAGAAACTAATAGTGATCAATAAGGCTAATATTCTGAAGCTCACCGACGGGGGGATTTTCGTCCCAACTGTTATGAAGGTTGGTGGAGAATACCCCGACATAGAGGTTGAAAGCTATTTCGTCGACAATTTTGCTCAACAATTGATTAAGAACCCGCAGAGATTCAACCAGAACGTTATCGTAGGCACAAACCTGTTCATGGACATCCTTACCGAGGAGGCCTCTGCCCTAATAGGGAACATAGGCCTAGTGTATTCTGCAAACTTTGGAGACAACTATGCCATGTTCGAACCCGCTCACGGAAGCGCTCCTAAGTATAAAGGTTTGAATAAGGTTAACCCTACAGCAATGATACTAGCGGGAGCATGGATGCTGGATTACCTTGGGGAGAAGGATCTTTCTAAAGCAGTATTCGAAGCAACGGAAGAGGTTATTGCTGAAAACAAGGTTGTAACCTACGACCTCGGCGGATCAGCCTCAACCCAACAGATGGCTGAGGAAATAGCCAGGAAGGCTGTGGAGAAGCTTAGGAAATAGGCTAAGCTGTTATTATCATTTCAACAACCCTGTCCTTCATAAAAACAGTCTCTACTAGGCTAATTATCGTTATAATTACTGAAACAATAATCGTTGCAAGACGAAATGCTTCGAATGGCGTAGATTGAGTAGCACTTAATAGAATTGCAAGACCGCCTGTGCTAAATATTGGTAGTTGAAAGATTAAAATCATTGCAATAAAGTATTTCTGTGGTATTATGAGTCCATTAAAAATCATGATGTAACATAATGGTAGGCCTAGGATGACTGATAGAATGAAAAACAATGCTATTGAAAAGTATGTAATGCTTAGAAAATCTGACACTGCTATTAATATGGCTAGAAAATTTAACAGAGACATTATTGCACAGCATAGAATGAGGAATGGAATAGAGGCTGCAAAACGGTAAAGAATGATTTTCAAAGGCGGTATTGGACTTGAGAACAAATGTTCAAAAACCTTGTCCTCTCTGTCCTCTCTAACTAGTGAGCCAACCAGATAAAGATACATGGATGAAGTTGTCACGATAGAGAGTGATGTATACGTTTCTATCGTGTTATTTATGATGATTGATTTGGCCTCTGGTGTTAAAACCTCAGAAACTTTTCCACGGAGATTAATGTAAAGAGGGGCTATTAACATTAGAGAAACCGCAATAATCATGGGGATATGGGGAAATGCTCTTTTTACCATAAAACGTACCTCTTTAATTAGAATATTTAGACTCATTTTATCTTCCCCTCCTTAGATTAAAGCATACATGCTCTTTGTCAGAGGTGTCATGATCGCATTTACTGGTTGAAACGATTTTCATAATCATCTGGCTTATCACAATATGCCCCCTCCGTGTTAAGTTGTTATTACCCGTTCAGCCACTTTATCTTTTAGGAGGATAGTTTCTACTAAGCCAATTAAACCTGTTATCAAAGTTATTAGCATGTAAATAATGGTTAATTCGATTGCATCTTTTCTAACAAAGGGAGCCATGTTTAGAATATTAGCTAATATAAGTGGGAGGAGAATTATCCAAAATGCGTACTTGGAAGGTATCAGTATTTCGTTTAAAAATGTCGTGTAGCCTAAAGACAAGCTGAGTATAAGCGATAGTATAAAAGATCTGAGTACTAACATTAGGTATGGATTGCCTGTAATAATAGTTATAACGATGGCAGTCAGAAGATGAACTATTGTAAGCAATAGGATTAATACTGGGATGAATGCAAAGAAATGGTAAAGCAGTATTTTTAGTTGAGAGAGAGGTGTTGCAACAAATATTTGTTCAAAAACTTTGTCGTTTTTCTCCATAATGATTATCATGAGAATTACGAAAAAGGAGAAAATTGTTATGTTTGGAATAGCCAGCAATGTTGTTTCTACCATGTTAGATATGATGGTCGTCTTAATTTCCATAACCTCGCTTCCGGAAACAACCCTCTGAAGGTTAAGAAAATTAGGGAAAAGATACGGCATAATTATTGCGAGAGATAATAATACTGCTGGCCCATTGGTTTTCGTTACGAACTTTACTTCTTTTACGATGAACTTGGCCTCATTCATTTTAACAGCCTCTGTGTAGGCGGGAATAAACCTCCTCTAAGCTGGGCTTCAAGACCCTCGCCTCGTAAACACTCATCTTATTATCGACTAGGGTCTGTATTATAGTTGAAACTTCTTCCTCGCTTCTAACTGGAACTATTAAGGTACCGTCCTCTGCCTTGGATGCATTTATACAAGCAAGTATCTCATAGGCTTTGTTATTATTATTAGTATTTATCTTTGCAACAAGATTCTTTAAGCCAGTTTTCTGATACAGGTCGTCAAGACTACCATCGTACAGTATCTCCCCCATTCTTATTATCGTAACATAGTCGCAAAGCTCTTCGACATCTGCAAGTATATGTGTTGAAACCAGTATTGCAACATCGTCTTTCTTCAGATCCTTCAGTATTCCCTTTATCCTATGTCTCCAAACAGGGTCTATGTTGGCTAGAAACTCGTCTAGGATTAATAGTTTCGGGTTGTTCATCATGGCTCGAGCAATAGCTACCCTCTGCTTGGTGCCCATTGAAAGTTTAGCGAACTTCACATCAGCAAAATCTGAGAGCTCAAATCTCCTAATAAGGTCCTCGACTACTTTCTTACAATCACTTACACCTTTCAAATCCCCGAATCTAATCAAGTTTTCCCTGACTGTTAATTGGGAGTAAAAAGCCAAATGCTCAGATACATACCCTATCTTAGATTTAATGCTTGGATCGAGCTTCGGGTCGACTCCAAATATTTTTACAGAACCCTTGTCTGGGTTTAGTAGACCAAGTATTATGCGGAAGAGTGTTGTCTTCCCCGCACCGTTATGCCCAAGAAGCCCATGAATATTGCCTTTCCGAACGGTAAAAGAAACACCATTCAAAACCACCTTATTACCGAATGTTTTCACAATCCCTTCAATGCTTACAGCATTAAGAGCATCTTCCATTATTCATCACACTTCATAGCTTTAATTCTTTTAATCTTCTAAAGGTACTTAATATTTTTTTTAAAAAGACTCTTATCTCTAATATGCGTTAAGGCTGTGAACAAAAGGCTTACGTATAAGATTTAATAGAAAATTAAGATTTTTTCACATGATTTTACTCAAAGGATTCCCAGGCGCGACGTAGAGCTATATGGCGGGATGCTCAGTTTAATGGAGAATTCTGGACTTATTAGTTTTAAGTTGTAATGCTTCAAATTCTTCGGCTGCATGAAGCCTTAAGAGCGCTCTTAACCCGCTGATTCTCTCCAAGAGCAATTTTCCCCTGAGGGCTGCCAACCTGAATGCTGGAGGAGCATAGTCAAGCAGTTGGACATCGATGGGAAGATTAACTTCCTTTTCCAAATCCTCCTTAAGCTCGTCAACGTATACGGGTTCTTCGTCGTAACTTATTGCATACCTTGTGTAAACAGCTATGTCAACATCTCGGAAAATATTTGAGCTCACGAATCCTCCATGTACCACTGCAAGCAATATCTCTCGATGCTCATATAGGAGTTTTAGTAAACGTTCTAATACTTTTTCCCTTTCACTCCAAGGCATTGACTTAGATCGGCGTTTTTCTTCTTCAAGGATCCTTAGTCTCGACATACTTTTCCACCTCTTTAATAAAATGTTTAATTGCCTCCATACCGTTCTCCTTAGCCTCCCTGTGAATTCTCAAGTCATCTATAGTCCAGTATCTATGTACTATCTGGTTTCTTAATGATACTAGTTTAGCTATACTGTTGAAAGTGTCTAAACTTATCACCTTGTGGTCTACGAGCTTTAGGAAAGCTTCTCTATAGCTTTCAGCAGCATCGTTAAAATCCTTTTCAAGAATAGTGACGGAAAGGTCTGCTAAAGCTTCAACTATCACTATTATGGAATACCTTAGGCTATATCTTGCTCTTCTATCTGTAGAGAATTCACTAATATCCATCGAAACTATCTTCTAACCTCATCGAGCGCGTCTCGAGCCTCATTTATAAGCCTATTGAAACTCTCTTTATCTATATGAGTCACAAGTTCTAACGCTAGAACATAGCTTTATGTTTTTCTATGAAATTTGCTGAACTCTCTTCCTATATACTGCAAGCCCCCCTGCCCTCATAATGTTCATTATGAATTCTGGGTAGGGTGAGAACTTTAGTTCAACGCCTGTTGTTTCGTTCTTAACAATTCCTTTCTCAAGGTCTATTACTGCTATGTCTCCTTCTTTGAAATGCTTGTTAACGTCTTTAACCTCTATGACGGGTAACCCGACGTTTATCGCGTTTCTGAAAAAGATTCTGGCAAAGGAGCATGCTACTATCGCTGATATACCCGCTTCTTTTATCACCCTGGGGGCATGCTCCCTGCTTGAACCCATTCCGAAATTCCTGCCGGCTACAACGATATCTCCCTTGGATATTTTAGATGCCAGCGTGGGGTCAAGGTCTTCAAAGACGTGTTTAGCAAGCTCTTTGAAATCCCCGGTTCTAAACTTGTATTTCGCAGGTATTATGACATCAGTATTGATATGGTCTCCGAGAACCCAGACTTTTCCTCTAAGTATCATTTTCTCACCATCCTTCTACGAATTTCCTAGGGTCTGTTATAACTCCTTCTGTTGCTGAAGCGGCTGCAGTCGCTGGACTCGCTAAGTATATGCTAGATTCCGGATTGCCCATCCTACCCTTGAAATTCCTGTTGGAAGTAGAGACCGCCACTTCTCCCGATCCCAATATTCCAAAGTGGACTCCTAAGCAGGGTCCGCAGGTACTATGAGTCACCGTACATCCTGCTGAAACAAGCTTATCTATTATACCGTTTCTAAGAAGGTTTAGGAATACCTTTCTGGAGGCAGGTATTGCAATACATCTAACGCCTTTCTTAACGCCTTTCTTTGAGAGTATTCTCGCAGCGATTTCAAAATCCTCCTCTCTACCGTTCGTGCAAGAGCCTATGAAAACCTGGTTGACCTCCAGTCCCTCAAGCTCCTTAACGGGCTTAACGTTGTCAACGTTATGGGGGGCTGCTACAACTGGTTCAAGCTCATCGAGCTTATAGTTGAGGCTCACAGCGTAATCAGCGTTTTCATCGGGCTTGAATATGCTCTTATCCTTCAAACCGCTTGCGTCAACATGTTTTAGGGTAATCTCATCCAACGGGAAAATACCGTTCTTAGCACCCATTTCCACAACCATGTTGCATACGGTCATCCTACTCGCCATGGAAAGCGTTTTAACGCCGTCACCCTGGAATTCGACACTCATGTAAGTTGCTCCATCAGCTCCTACGTCGCCTATTATCCTAAGGATAAGGTCTTTGGACATCACCCCCGGCTTCAATTTCCCTGTTAAAGAGACTTTCATAGCCTCAGGGACCTTAAACCATAATTTACCGGAAGTCATGACTTCTGCAAAATCAGTAGAGCCTATGCCTGTTGCAAACAGGCTGAATGCACCCAGGGTTACGGTGTGGGAATCAGCGCCGACTATCATCATACCCGGCTTAAGATTCTCGTTTTCAGGTATGACCTGATGACATATCCCCTCTCCAACTTCGTATACTTTTATGTTATTCTCCTTTGCGAATTTTCTCAGCTTAAGCTGTAGGTTTGAGGCTCCTTCATTCGGACTAGGTGAGGCATGGTCTATTACAAACCTTATCCTAGAGGGGTCGTATACTTTACTGGAGCCAAGCTCGTTGAAAGCATCTATGGCAAGTGGGCCTGTTCCATCATGAGCATAGGCCAAGTCTATGTCTACAACGACTATTTCACCCGGTTTAACTGGTCTGCCAAGCCTATTCCTAAACAGCTTCTGAATTATTGTCTCGCCCAAGTTCGCCAGCCTTTTAACAGAGGTTTATATAAAATTTTTCCTAAAAGCTAGAGTTCGAATATCTCAACATCATGTTTTGAAGAATCGTATATTCCAACCGTAGAAGTTCCAGTTAAGTATCCACATGCTTCTCCAGGGTTAACCCATAATGTTCCTCCTATTCTTCTTACGTGTTTCTCATGAGTATGTCCCGACACTATTAAGTCGAACATGTTCTTGCTTGCTATTTCTTCGATAAGCCTAGAGTCCTCGCCGTGTAGTACTAGTGTCTTCTTACCGTCTAATTCCAGTATCGCAGCAGGCCAGTAGAATTGGGCGCCTATTTCAGAGAACATTCTCTGAAGATTACTCCTATCGCCATCATTATTACCGTATACGAGTATGAGTTTAGCCCTACACTCTTTGAACTTCCTTACTGTAAACGGGCTTATGACATCGCCAGCGTGAAGCACAACCTCCACCTTTTTTTCATTGAAGAAAGCTACCGACTTCTCAATCATTATTAAATTATCGTGAGTATCGCTTATGAGTCCAATTAGCATATTGAACAGATCGTTTAGTGTTAAATTTAACTTTTTCCATTAAAACCACGATTTATTAAACGGAATTCTAAAAATCGAGCTTATTTTATCTTCTTACCCGTTATTAGAGTTTCCGTCCTTAAGACTCCCTTCACTCTCCTGAAATTGTTGACAATGTTATCCAGCTCCTTCAGGCTTGGGACTTCCTCAACCCTTACCATATAGTCAAAGGAAGAGCCCCATATTTCAATTATTTCGGTAACGCCCTTGTTCTTGGCTAACAGTTCTCTACAGAAGTCTTCAAAATCCTTATCGCCCATGCTCTCAACGTCTACGAGTATTTGCGCGGATAGGTTCTCTGGAATAGTTATCTTGACCATACCTGTCTTATTTAAAACCTCCGCTATGATTATATTCTCCATTGCTGATGCCCCCCTCCCGTGAAGAAGGTATGCTGACTTAATCCTATCTCTTATCTCCTCGAAAACCTCCTCACCAAGAGTACTGATCTCCACCCCTCTCTTTTTCAATGCTGCTTTAACACCCTCACTACCGACCATCGGCCCTAAGGCAAATCCGCTTTCCCTTCCTATTATGCTTGCGTCGAAAGGCTGGTATGTCAATGGGTCTCGGAAAGCAGCCTTCTGGTGAGTGCCTGCGGTATGTATGAAAACGTTGCTTCCGGAAATCGGTTGATTAGGAGGTATTTCTATTCCAGAGATTTTACTCACATACTCTGCAAGCTTAACTAGTCTTGGAAGATCGTAATCATAGCCGAATTTTACTTTCATCCATGTTGCTAAAACAAGCGTGTCCGTTATCCCAGCCCTCTCGCCGAGGGCATTAACCGTACCGTGCAGTATTTTGGCTCCGCTCATCCAAGCTTCTAAAGTATTTGCAAGAGCAACGCCCATGTCATTGTGGAAATGAGCTTCTATTACACATCTCGCCCCAATGTCTTTGAGTAGGCTACTTATCTCACCGTAGACCTTCCTAACATCCATGGGCGAAGCGCCGCCGGAAGTATCGGGAAGGCTTACAGAATCCACACCTGCTTCAACGGCCTTAACCACAACCTGCCTCAGGAAAGCCGGGTCTGCTCTAAAAGCATCTTCCGCAGTATACCTTACCCTATAGCCCTTGCTCTTAGCATAACTAATCGCTCTAGGAACTTGTTTTAATACGAATCCACGCTTATCCTCTATTTTGTCGAATTTTGCCTCCAAGTGCCTATCAGCTGGTGAAAGGTAAAGCGCCACCCACTCTACGCTTTCAGGTGCAGTATCAATGTCGGACTCCAACGCTCTGCAATGGACGACTTTAACGGCCCTCGTCTTTATCCTACCAAGCTCCTCTACGAGTTTCCTCTCCCCCTCGCTCGCATAGGGCGATCCTATTTCAATGAAATCTATGCCTGCTTTGTCAAGCTCCTGTAGTATTGTAATCCTCTCGTCCAGGGTGAAGTATACTCTTGGTGTTTGGAGCCCTTCTCTAAGGGTTGTGTCCAGTATTAAGGGCTTTTCTAAATTCTGCATAGCCCTTCAAATCGGCAGAAAGTTACTTAAAAAACTTTAGTAAACAACTATTTCTGAAACATTATCTAAAGACTTTATCAATTCTATAATTCTCCCAACTAGCCTATGCGAATTCTCAATCCAATTGAATACTCTAATCATAACGATCCTATTCATTGGTTGTAGAAGTATCAAGCATAGAAATCTGCCCCCGTGGGACACGAGGTATTCATAGCCGTGCATCCTAACGTAGAATCCTTCTCTTCTGATTAACCAGGCTAATTTAAGCCTGTTTTCCGGAAACATGAATGGGGATTTCTCTTTAACGATTTCCAAGGTCAATTCCCCTTTTTCAAAAACGGCTCTATTCTCATCTTTATCATACATGCTCTACAAGTGTTTCTAGCAGAAGGATTTCCGCAGACTTTGCATTTTTCAATTTTTAAAGCTGAAAACTCTCTTTTCAAAAGTGGCAGTATCTTAAGAAAATTATTTACCAACCCGTGCTTTACGCCCGGGATTATGGATTCTAGCCTATTTAGAAAATCCCTTATTTCAAGCCTGTAGTTCTCAACGTGATATGGACACTGTACGAAATCTACTTCAATACCGTTTAGTAAAGCATAGATCGTGTCCTCTTTCTCAGTGCAGAAGTAGAAGGGTTTAATCCTTTGGACAAAACCCTCGTCGCTGATAACCCCCGTCTTAGGGCCTAAGCGTGCAAGTAGAGAGGGGTTCCCACGGAGGTAGTTCATCATTATCGTCTGGGCCTCATCGTCAAGATTGTGGCCTGTAGCAACCTTGGAGAAGCCGAGTTCTCTAGCAACATTGTTTATCAGATTCCTCCTGAGCACACCGCATATATAGCACGGTTTTAAGTCTAGTCTGTTCTCCTTTGAGATTCTAACAGCCTCGTCTAGAGTAAATCCGTAATAATCTTTAAAAGAATAGACATGAAGAGGGATTTCCTTTTCGTTGCAAAACTTAACAAGACCCTTAAGCTTGATGTCTCTATACCCTGCTATGCCTTCATCAACCGCTATTGCAGCAACGTTTTCACGCTTCTTTTTAACGAGGTTCCATAGGAAGTTGAGAAGTACAGTACTGTCCTTACCGCCGGAACAGGCGACTAGCACCTTCTCACCGTACCTAAGCAAATCGTACTTTTTAATCGTCCTCATAACCTTAGTCTCAAAGTATTTTCTAAAATGCTTTGAACACAGGCTCTTACCGCTTAAAGACAGGTAGACCCCCCTGTTTTCACATTCTTCACAAACCATTCTTTCATCCGCCTGAAACAACGCTTAGAAGCTTAACTTCATCACCGTCCCTTAGGATTTCCCTCTCAGTTACTATAGCACCGTTCTTAACCGGGACTATTTCAGAAGGGCTTATACCTAGGGATTTAAGAAGGTCCCCAATTCTACTGTTTTCCCCTAGGTCGATTAGCTTCGTTTCACCACTTCTTTGTATGAATACTTTAATCTTCATATTGTGACATAGCCTCGTTTTAATGAGGGCTGCATTTAAACATAAACCTTATTTTACAAACGGCGTTCCCAAGCATTCTGAAGACTGTTGGATAAACATTATTAAACAGGCTGTTGATTACAATATTGCTGATTGCTGACTAGGATTCTGAAGACGGATAAGCATAATCCTTCTAGGAGAGTTTTAGAGGAGGCTGCATCAGTGTTAAAATCAGGGGGGCTAGTCGCTTTCCCCACGGAGACGGTATACGGCTTGGGGGCTGATGCTTTCAACGAAGAAGCTGTGCTTAAAATATTCAAGGCTAAGAAAAGACCTCCGGATAATCCAGTGATAGTCCATATTTCCAATGTGGATATGTTGAAAGAGGTTTCGACCAGTGTGCCGAAGAGGGTTGAAAGACTGATAGAAGACCTCTGGCCTGGTCCGTTGACGATTGTTGTCCCAAGGTCTCAGAAGGTTCCTGCTGTTGTTTCCGCTGGATTAGAAACGGTTGCTGTGAGAATGCCTGCCCATAATGTGGCCCTTGGCTTGATTAAGCATTTTGGTTCTCCAATAGCCGCCCCCAGTGCAAACCTTTCAGGAAGGCCTAGTCCGACAAATGCTAGAGACGTATACGAGGATTTGAATGGTGTTATCGATATGATAATCGACGCTGGTGAAACCTTCATAGGAGTAGAATCTACAGTCATCCATGTTACTGAGAGTAAGTCTGTCATACTTAGGCCGGGGCCGATTCCTATCGAGACTCTTAGAAAATACTTGAGCGATATTGAGGTGCATCCTTCAATCCTCACTGGCAATTTCCAAGGGACACCTGCCTCTCCCGGTATGAAGTATAGGCATTACGCTCCCAAGGCTGAGATGGTGGTGGTAGAGGGAGTGTACGATAGGGTTTCTGAGAAAATTGTTGAAACAGCTTTAGAATATTTGAAATCCGGTTTAAAAGTCGGCTGTATTGTTTCCGAGGAGACTGCGAGAAAGCTTCCGAGTAGTGTTATGATAGAAGTTCTCGCCCCCCGTAATAGGCTTGACCTAGTTGCTAAGAGGCTTTTTTCAGCGCTTAGGAATATGGATCGGAGAAATCCGGATATTATCATTGCTGAAGGCTTTCCAGAAGAGGGTATAGGAATGGCTATACAAAACAGGCTTAGGAAAGCTGCCGGATACCGTATATTGAAGGCCTAGCCTAAGTTACGGGGGCACCGTCTGAAATCTTACTGTCTGGACATATCAATGAGACCTTATTCTTATCTTCCACTGCTGCGAGTATCATTACTTCTGAAACCTGCCCCATTAAGACAGCGGGCTTAAGATTCGTGACGAAGACATATTGCTTCCCAACTAATTGCTCGGGATTATAATACGGTCCCAAGCCTGCTACAGACTGTTTCACAATATTGTTTCCAAGACTTACCTGTAGCTTAAGCAGTTTTTCAGAACCCTTGACTCTTTCCGCGGATATTATCGTTCCTACAACCATCTTTACCTTCTTGAAGTCTTCTATGCTTATTTCAGAGCTCATTTTTCAAAAACCTGCTATTAAGCATGTTTATAAAGCTAGCTATTGGAAGGCCTAGAGGTTAATCGAGGTTTATGAAAGAGTATTCTCCGCTTAAGACTAGGGCCGCCGGCCTTATGCCGTAAAACCTGCAGGAGAAAACAGTTATTAAACTTCCCTGAAGGGAGATTCCGTAACCACTGGGTACCGGCTCATGTCCTCTAACCATCATTTTCAAACCGTTTTCTCTAAGGAAGCGATGGAGAGCGTTCTTGCCGAAAAGGTATGTTCCAGGTCCTCTCGGGTTTGGAGCAAATTCTTCAACGTCCTCCGACGGGTCGTTCCATATTGTTTCGAAGATTATGGGGTCTTCAGGCTCTATCCCGCCCTTACCCGCTTCTTCAAGCTCCTTAATACTCTTAACCCTCCTTGCTAGGCCTCCGTGGACGAGTATCGTACTGTCTTCGAACAATGCTGCAAAGGGCATTTCCGAGAATACTTTCAAATAAGCATCGTATACCTCCTCGTATTCTTTTCTAAACCTTCTTATGAGGAGTTCTACGAAGCCGTAAGAAAAGTTCATCGAAGGCGTTTCATGATTCCCCCTTAGAAGAAATACTTTTTCAGGATTGTTCTTCTTCGCGTCCAGAAGGAGGTTTATTACTCCGCTTTGATAAGGCCCTCTGTCAACGTAGTCCCCTAAGAAAACTATTCCAGTGTCTTCAAGCTTTTCAAAATTCGATAAGGCGTTAACGCACGATTCTAAATCTCCATGAAGATCTCCAACTACTATAATCCTTTCGAAACTCAGCTTTAATAGCGGAGGTTCTCTTCTAAACAATCCGTAAGCCTCTTCACATAGGCTTATCGTCTCCTCTTTGCTAAGTTTATCAAATTTCCTCAGGGCTTTTTCGAAATCCATTATTTATGCTCTGGGGTAAGTAGCAAAATTAATAATCTTGCTCCCTACGGGGCTTAACGTCTTGCAATACTTGAAGAGAATGGGCGAGTATTCACCGATAATAATCAAAGCCATTATCATAACTCTTGCAACCGGTTTAATTGGCATTTATGACCCTTCTCATCCGTATCATTATGTTAAGAATGGTATTCCACTACCATTCTTAATACAGGTTATAGATATTGGAGTCGCGAAATATGTTGAAGTTAAAACAGACCCGTTATTCCTTTTTCTCGACATTCTCTTCTGGACTGGTTTTCTGCTCTTTCTCAGAGTTTCCAGAAGAATTCTTAAGAGAGTTTTTCCTTCTAGAGTTGAACAGGACATAACCAAACATCATCAAGGTTAAGCAAACCGTAAGGGAGATAATGTAGAAGATCTCTTTAAACAAGAATATTCCTGCAAGAATCGAACCTACAATAACCATTATGCTTATCCATTCTGACTTGCTGTACGACAACATTGATAGGTTTAATGAAAGGAGAATTTAAATCTATCCTTATAACCTGTTCTCTGAATCGTCAAAAGCAGTATTCAAATCAGCACGTTGCTAAACTCATCTTTTTCAAAAACCTGGATGCTAGAACGGCAATAGCGATTAACAGAATCAACAAGATTACGAAGCGTATGAGTTCATAATTGCTCAGCCTTCTAGAATTGCTCGAGGGATACGTTTTTGAAACATTCTCCTCTACATACACGTACACATTGCTCTTCCTTATCCTCTCTTCCACCTCTCTGCTTTTTGCAATGTAATCTATGTTCGAGTATTTTTCGGATTGTAGTATGAATTCTCTTGCTGAAGCCGATTTGCTTATGGCTGATAATGGTTCAGAAGATGAGTATCCGTAGGTTATGTCAACTGGAAGCCAGCCCCAAGGGGGAACATATGCTTCAACCCAACCGTGCCAGCCAATACCTCTAGAGTAAATGTGTAAATGCCCATCCCAAGTGCTTCCTGTAATACCATAGCTATTCGAAATTATCCCCCCAGTCTGTAAGTATGAGGGTATGCCAACGGACCTGAGCATAGCTATTAAGAGAGCAGATTGATCATCGCAGTCTCCCCTACCCCTTAAGCTAGATTTTGGTAGTGTTTGATTAGGGTATTGGGGTGGTCTTAATTCCTCTCCATATGGATACTCCACTCTCTCGCTTATGAACCCGACCATTTTAGAAATTATTCTCAGGACATTAGTATCATTACCTTTTATCTGAGTAGCGAGCTCGGCTATATAACTCAACTCTGTACTGTTATAATTCCATACTCCGCTCGACGAAGTGTAGTTTGTCAATTCCATGGGGATTTCGAAAATGCTTCCTGAAGAATACGTAGAAACATGAGGTAGGCTTCTTATAGTCAGGTTTATCATGAAGACGATGTTTGCTGTGAAATTTTCACCAGGGCCTATTTTCTCAGGGAAATCGAGTTCTGCCCAAAGGTTACCGTCAATATCTTCATGTATCTTCTTAACCCTTGGTCTTGCTTCAAGAATGCAAGTTTTCTGAATGGATGTATTCGAGAAGATGAGAAATAGCTTATCGTCAAGCGTGAAACCATAATCGTTTAAGCCCCTGTTGACAAAACTTATCTTTAACTCGTAGTAATATACTTCCCAACTTGTTGTTTCAGATACTTTAAAAACCATACCGCTAACTAGAAATATTAGGTTGATAATCAAGATGCTACTGGCTTTCACATATTCCATTCTCATAATTTCATACCCGCAATATTTTAAGACGAATTGTTTTAAGCTTTTGGGAATAGAATTAAAATGCTTTTCTACTCGATTTTGCAATGGTTAAAAGTCTTCTTTTCCTTTCTTCAAGTTTTGAGAAAACTATTCTCGCTCCGTTAATATAATCATTCAAATTCATCCATGGATACTTCATGAGCTTCTCTTCCAGCTTTCTTGCTAAATCTAAGTAATCCTTAGCAGGTTCGTCTAAGATACTAGGATAGGTAGATATGAAGTTTAAAACGGAATTTTCATCTACATTCTTAAGCCCCTTCCTTAAGCATTCTACTAGGAGCATGTTTATGTTTCCATCCTTAAGATCGTTTAGCAAGTCTTTTAACTCGTCGCTCCACATCCAGACATTAGTAATAGCCCATTCATACCTTATTATTGCTCCGCATGCTTCAGGCTCCTCGTCTAAAAGGCCTGATTCAAAGAGAGTGAGTGAGACTACTCTTTCACCTATTCCAGCGGTTTTACCGTGCCAAGCATCTTTAAGATCATCGTATGAGGAGAGTATTTTATCGTATTCTCCATTTCTGAACATTTCTGAGTATTTAAGATCCTTCAGCTCGAAACTGTAAACCTCCTCTCTGCCCTTAAAATACTTCTCAGCAAATCCATCACGGTGTATTTTTCTCACCCTCTCGTTAACGAGTTTCTCAAGATTGTCTGCAATCCTTATCTTAAACTCGTATTCCTCAGGCTTTAAACGATCCTTCTCGTCAAAAGCCTCATCCCTTATGTCTCCTGATTTCAAGGCTATTGCGAAAGTTGCAGCAAGCTCGTACATCTTCCTATCTCTAAGAGTTTCAATTATAGTTGAGAAACCAGGTTTCTCGCCTCTATTCTTCCAGAGCCTGTGAGCGACGCTACTCCTCCAGTTTATTGGTATGGTTATTTTCAGAGCAGTCACGAAATCAGTCTTATGCTTTAAAGCCTTCTCAAGCTCGGCAGCAGCTTCCCTCTTCTCAATAAGGCCTTTCCGAGAAGCGTCGTAGTAGAATCTCTTCAACTCGTTGCTTGTAAACCTGTCTATCTTAAGGGATGCTGGAATCAACCATGCGAGAGAGAGCTTTCCCAATGCTGAGAATCTTTCCTATGGCTATTTAAAAACATTGGCTAATCGACTATTAGGCTTACCCTTTTGAAATTAACCGTGTCGATGATTCCCCTATCTGTTATCCTTAGTTCAGGCATCACTGGAAGGGCTAGGAGAGACATTGTCATAAAAGGCCTTTTGAGTCTGCAACCGAGTTGCTTAAACGCTTCTAAAAGCTTGTCGACTTTCTCCGCAACTTCTTCAACCGGCTTGTCTGACATTAAGCCGGCTATCGGCAGTTCTACAAGAGCCATAATAGTATTGTTTTTAACTGCAACCATCCCTCCGCCGACTTCGGATAACACGTTTCCGGCATAAGCCATATCCCTATCATTCACGCCGACTATTAGAAGATTGTGACTGTCGTGAGCTACCGTCGAGGCTACTGCGCCATTTTTCAAACCGAAGCCTTTGACGAAGCCTAATCCAATGTTTCCCGAAGCCTTATGCCTCTCCACTACCGCTACTTTAGACAAGCCTTTCTCAGGATCTGCTTCCAAGAAGCCTTTCTTACTCTCGATTTCAACGATGGTGTTTCTAGTCAGAGTCTTATCTTCCAAAACCTCTATTACCCTTACTTTAAACCTCCCCTCGCCTTCAGCCCTTATCTTGAAATCGTTTTCATCGAGCTTCTTGTGGAGTCTGACGGTTTTTCTCACTTTCTCCGGATAATGGTAATCTGGAATTTCGATTAAAATTCTATAATTCTCTGCTACTACCATTCCATTTGCTATAACTTTTTCAATCTCAACCCTCTCCAGATTGTTTAAGATTAATATGTCTGCAATTCTGCCTGGTGCTAAAGAGCCTATGTCAAAATCTACTTTGAAATGTTCTGCAGTATTTAAGGTTGCCATTTGAATTGCCTTAATTGGATCGACACCTTCTTCAATAACTCTCTTAACAACATGGTCTACGTGTCCCTCTTTCAAAATATCGCTGGGCTCCCTATCGTCTGTTACTAGGCAGACTCTTCTATGGTCGACTTTTTTCTCCGTAACCATTCTAATAACTTCCTTAACATCCTTCCAAGCAGACCCTTCTCTTACCATAACGTGCATGCCCAGTCTAAGTTTTGCAAGGCCTGCTTCCATCGTAATGGACTCATGGTCTGAGGATATTCCAGTTGCAATGTACGCGTTCAACTCCTCCTCGAGGTTGCCGTAGAAATGTCCTTCAACAATTTTATGATTCTTCAAAGCTACCCTTATCTCATCGATCATCTTAGGGTCTAGGGATAATACTCCTGGGTAATTCATTACTTCTCCAAGGGCGATTGCATTGCTGAGGAGAAAACCCTCCTCAACCTCTTTTACTCCTATCTCCGAACCCGCTGTTTCGAAATCCGGCCCCGTAGCTGGTACGCAACTAGGTATTGAAACGTATACTTTCAAGGGTAGTTTTAAACCCTCGTCATGCATGATTCTAACTCCCTCAATACCCATAACATTGGCTATCTCGTGAGGATCTATAAATACTGACGTAGTTCCATGAGGCAGGATTGCCTTAGCAAACTGGGTTACAGTAAGCATTGAACTCTCAATATGGACGTGGCCGTCTAAGAATCCTGGCGTTAAATACTTGCCCTTAGCGTCAATAATCAAAGTTTCCGATCCTATCGTATGGCTGGTTTTGCCAACAAGGGCTATCCTATTGCCTACTACAGCTATTCCAGTGTTTTCAATGAGTTCTCCAGTAAAAACGTTTACGAGAATACCGTTTTCAATAACGAGACTTGCTTTTTCTTTTCCAAGAGCTGTTAGAACAAGCCTATCAATTTGCCTCTCTCCAAAGTACATTGGAAAAATAAATGCTCTATTGGAATTATTAAGGTTTCAGATTTAAAAACCGGTTTTAAACACGTAGATACGGTGTGGTAAGGTGAGCCTGGAATCAAGGCTTGAACTAGAAATCTTAGAGTTGTTGAGGAAGGCTAATAGGACTCTGAGCTTCAGTGAAATATGCAGTTCACTAGGGGTTAGCGAATCGTCTGTGGCAAGCGCCTCCTCCTCACTTTTCCAAAAGGGACTTATCGAACTCTCCTCTAAAGTTACGAGGCATGTTCAACTCACCCCGGAAGGCGAATATCATTCTAAACATGGCCTTCCCGAGAGAAGGCTTGTAAAAATCGTTCTGGAGAAGGGCGGTAAGATTCCTCTAGATGAGGCACGTGAAAAATATCCAGACAAGCCCTTCTTTACCATAGCCCTAGGCTGGTTACGTAAGAAGAATTGGGGCTTGATCCAGTCTCTTAATGGAGTTCCCCATATAGTCGTCGAGAAGGAGCCTCCAGAAGGCTTAGACGAGTCGATTCTTAGTAAGGTTTCCTCTCAGGGTTTTCTCGAGCAGAATGCCTTGGATACTGAAGGAGTTAGGCTTCTGATCAATAGGGGTTTAGTGAAGATTATGGAGAGGGCTGAAAGGCTGGTTTCACTAACGGAAGCGGGTAGGACTGTAGAGCTGAAGATTGCAGTAACCCAATTGACACCCGAGTTGATTAGAAGCGGCGAGTGGAGGAGGGTTGAGCTCAAGCCTTATGATGTTAAAGCCGATGTTGAGCCATTATACCCTGGTAGACTACACCCCTTAACGGAGTTCATTAAAGAGGTTAGGGAGATATTTACGGAAATGGGGTTTACAGAAATTAAGGGTCCGATAATTGAATCGTGCTTCTGGAATTTTGATGCGCTCTTTACTCCCCAAGACCATCCTGCTAGAGAAATGCAAGACACTTTCTACCTTTCAAACCCTTCATCCATTGAGCTTAACGACAGAGAGCTCGTAGAAAGAGTGAAGAAGACTCATGAGGACGGTTGGGAAACCGGCTCAACTGGCTGGGGTGGAAAATGGTCTGAAGATGCTGCTAAGAAGCTTGTGTTAAGAACACATACGACATGTGTTTCAGTGAGATACTTGGCTGAACACAAGGATCCTCCCGTAAAGGTCTTCAGCGTCGACAGGGTTTTTAGAAACGAGAGGATTTCTTTCAAGAGCCTTGCCGAATTCCACCAAATAGAGGGCATAATCATGGATGAGGGAGTTACTTTAAGAGACTTGAAAGGTGTTCTCACGCAATTCTATAAGAAACTAGGGTTGGAGAAGGTTCAATTCTGGCCCTCCTACTTCCCCTATACAGAGCCGAGCATGAATTCCGTGGTTTACGTTCCCCAAGCGGGAAGATGGCTTGAACTCTGCGGCATGGGTATTTTCAGGCCCGAGGTCACTAAGCCCCTGGGAATAGAGCATCCTGTTCTAGCTTGGGGAGGAGGGCTGGAACGTCTCTTAATGCTGAGGCTCGGCATTACTGATATACGTATCCTGTATCAGAACGATTTAGGCTGGCTTAGGAGGGTTAAAACATGCCTGTAATAGAGGTTTACCCGGAGAGGCTTAGTAGATTCCTAGGGATAGATGTTGACTTAAAACAGCTCGTTAACGATCTCCCCTGGCTGGCTACAGACATAGAAGACGTTGGAGAGAATTTCGTTAAAATAGAGTATAATCCAAATCGCCCAGACTTTTCCAGTCACCCTGGAATAGCAAGAGCATACGCAGGCTTCTTAGAAATTAAACTAGGATATCCTGAGGTTGACGTTGCAGAACCGAAAATAGACTTCTACTTCAACGAGGAATTGAAATCTATAAGGGGTGTCTTATGCTCTGCCGTTGTCAGAAATATTCAATTGTCCGAGGAGGATTTGAAGGAGATAATCAATATCCAAGAAGTTCTCCACCAGGGGATTGGGAGGAATCGTAGGAAAGTTTCAATCGGTATTCACGACTTAGATAAGATTAAGCCGCCAGTGTACTATATTGCTGCAGATCCTGAGAAGACTTCCTTCAAGCCCCTTGGGATGGATAGGAGTATGACGCTGAATCAGATTCTCAGCGAGGTTGATAAAGGTGTGGAATACGGTCATATAATCAAGAGCTTTGAAAAATATCCTCTGATAATCGATTCGGCAGGAGAGGTTTTATCGTTCCCACCTATAATAAACTCGGAGCTTACTAGGTTAACTCCTGAGACTAGGAATCTCTTCATAGACGTTACTGCCTTAGACGAGTATTATGCGTCGAGGGCTCTCAATATACTTCTTTACGCTTTAAGCGATATGGGCGGTAGCATAGAGGCCGTTAGAATAATCTATCAAGACGGTTCCGTGAAAACATATCCTGATTTCAAACCACGTGAAATAAGTGTAGAAGCAGGTTACATAAAATCTCTATTAGGAGAGGATCTAGACAATACGGAAATATATAGAAGCCTTTTGAAGTGCAGGTTCTCCGTTAAGAATGATGGAGAAACATTCTACGTACGTATCCCTCCCTATAGGGTTGATGTAATGCATAAAGTCGACCTTGTTGAAGAAGTTGCAATAGGACACGGATTATGGAGGCTCACTCCTACTTACCCCAGGTCAGTCACTATAGGTTCTAAACATCCCGAAACTGTTTTACAGGATAGGGTTAGGATGGTTATGGTCGGCCTAGGATACACGGAGGTTTTCAACTTCATAATAACGAGCGAGGAGAAGAATTATCATAGGGTTAGGAGGCCAGTTACAGAGAGGGTTAGGCTAGCGAATTCCTCAAGCACGGAGCTTACAATGTTAAGGGATTCTCTACTACCATGCTTAATATGGAATCTGTCTTTAAGCAGGCATGAGAAATATCCTCAAAGGATTTTCGAGACAGGGCCCATTGTGAAAGCAGAGGGTGATAAGGGATTCTCCATAAAACTCTCTATCGCAGGCGTTTCTACGCATTCCTCAGCTTCATTTTCTGAGGCTAAGGCCGTTGTTCTCAGCCTATTGAATAGTCTTGGAGTTGAAAAACCGTATTTTGAAAAAAGCGATGATCCGTTGTTCACGCCAGGTAGGGCTGCAAACGTCTTCTATGAAGGCAAGTTGCTAGGAGTATTCGGCGAAATCCATCCTGAAGTCCTCGAACTGAACGGATTAGAAAACCCTGCTATTGGATTTGAAATAGAATTGGACTCGTTCATAAACAAGTGCTCTAAACTTTGAAACCTGCTTCAGCAGCCAGCTTCTTAAACTCTTCTTCAGTCAAATAATACTTTCTATCTACTCGAAGCAGAGTATTTCTCACAAGCTCTACGAGTGTCTTCAACCTAGGGTCGTCTTCTCCTACTTCATGGTTGACTAATTCTCTGAGTTTCATCATTATACCATGCTTTCCAGTCCTCCTGCCTATTATGATCTTCCTAGTTTGTCCAACAAGCTCCGGCGGGAAAAGCTCGTAAATGGCGGGGGCTATTTTTATCCCGTGCAGATGAATGCCTGACTCATGTGCAAAAGCGGAATCTCCAACTATCGCCTTATTCGTTGGAAGATGGTAGTTTAAAGCTGTGGATATGAAATTAGCGGTCTCTCTCAATAGGGATAGGTTCCATTTTTCAATACCGTGGTGAATATAGAGGTTTAAAATTATCTTCTCGGTTTCTGCATTGCCTGCTCTCTCACCTATGCCTAGGAAAGTCGTGCTGACGTAAAAATTCTCGTAAAGCCCTGACGCCGCTCTTATTGCAGCCATAGTATTCTCAACGGCGTTACCAAGATCATCGTGCGCGTGTATTTCCACACTCTTTATCTTCGTCTCGTTTTTCAGAGCCCTGATCTTAGCCGGTATCCCGTTTGGAAGAGGATGGTCTGGAAGAGAGCATCCTACGCCGACGGTATCGCATATCCTATAGACTTCTGCACCCGCTTCTGCAACAGCGTTTACAAACTTTTTCTCAAAATCCCAATCTGCCCTCGTACTATCCTCTCCGTGGACGAATACCCTCAGCCCATGGTCAACAGCATATTGAACTGCTTCAACAACCCTCATTGTAAGATCCTGAACGTGTTCTTCAGGCCATTTGGCAAAGTGATAGTAGGATACTGGATGACTTATCCCAATTTGCTTTAATCCCAATTCAATAACAGCATCTATATCCCTCGTGTCGGCCCTACTCCATCCAGCTAGGATATCTCCTAAACCGTTATCTACCATCATCCGTATGGCTTCCTTGTCAGTATCAGTGTAGGTCATTACCTCTATTCTCTCAACACCGATCTCATAGAGGAGCCTGCCTATCTCAGCCATGTCTTCAGCATTGGGTGTTGTTAAACCAGCCATTTGAAGCCCCTCTCTGAGAGTGGAATCGTCTATGATAACGTTAACATCCAGTTTTCTAGGAGGGTAGAGCATCATCCTAAGCTTATTCCAAGATTCTGGATCGTATTTCTGCTTGCTAAGGCTGACAAGCTCTTTAACAACTCTTCTTCTCCTCTCCTCATTCTTTTCAAAAAACTCTTTCTCAAGCATTTTTGCTCTCAATCAATTCGTTTCGCTTAAAAATCTTTCCCGAGTAAAAGCCAGAAATTGCCAAATAACTGTGAATAGCTTTATTAGTCGGTCAATGGTTAATAGAACAGATGGTAAGGGTTAAAGTAACCTTCATAGGGAGCGTTGATGTAGAGGGTGAGCCGGGTGTGAGGGTTGATTTCACTTCAATCACACCATCCGGTATTATCGATAAATCTTCCGAGGACGTACTTTATGCTCAACAGATGATCCGTGGCCTGTTAAGTGGCCTCCAACAGGCAGGGCTTGTGCCGAAATATGGCACACCAAGATTAATAGTATACCTTACTGAGAGGGAGTATAAGGCTTTGGGAAGCCCTCAAATAAACCAGATATACGAGCTCATTTTCGATAAGGGTATAAGGCTTGAGAAAGTGACTATGGAGACGGACTCTATTAACTCTCAGTATTCTCACTCCGACTTATAAGCTCAGGAAGCCTGGTGAGTATAGATATGGCTTCCCTAAGACTCTCATATTCGTTCCTGGTTTCTTCCAGAGCATAGTTTAAGGCTGTAGCTATCTTTGTATACCTGTCTTCTGAAATCTCTTGAGCTGAAAACCTGATCTCATTATTTGCAATCAGTTTCTCAATAATCTCCATCTGCTGCTGGACTTCCTTAAGCCTAGTCTCAAGCTTTTCCAAAACCGTCTGCTTTCTCGCCTCGATCGTCTTAACATAATTGTCAAACTCCTTCTGAAGGAACTCGGCTGTTTTTTCAGATATTTTCCCGCTTTCTCTAAGGGTCTTTAACGTTTGAATTTTTTTACTATAAATATTTATTGTCTTAACGGCCTCTTCGAAATCCGACTCCCAACTAAACATACATTCTTAATCACATAGTTAATACTATTTAACCTTTTCATCCGGAGTCAAAAATGATGGATAAGAAACCTTAAAAACCTATCTCTTATTCTGCCTAGAATAATACGCAATGATTATTAATATCTTAAGCACAATTTACAGTTACTACTAGATTCAGGAGTGTGTCCTAGTGCCAGCAGTATGGCTGCCCTACGGTTCGACGAGTATAAGTATTAAGATCGACCACGAGGACTTAGCATGGGTCTTCCCTAACGTGCTTAACAATAACCTGTTTAATCTTCAAATGTTAAACAGCATTTTGAAAAGCATATTGAGAGAGAAAAGGCTATTGTTAATGGATCCTACTCTACCCAATAATGTAAAGGGTTTTTTCAGAAAAAACCTTTCCGAAAACTTAAAAGAGCTTTCTTGCTTCGATATGTTAAACAGCAACCCCGTCGATGTTTCGTCTGTTGAATCAGCACTTTTACTAAGCTACCCACATCTTGATCCCTTGATAGAATTCAGGGGGCTAGGCGAAAACCTAATACCTTTCAACTCCAAGCTTTGGAGAGATTTTAAGACAGACGTAGTCGAAGCCTCCAAATCTGGGGATATCGTTAACATTAGAGACTATTTAGAAGACATCAATAGTCTTATTGATCTTAAGCTTATCATGTTTGCCCCCTGGTCTGAGAATTCACATGTTCTCATAGTAGATAACCCGGTTGAAGCCTATGAAGCAACGAAGCTATTTAAAAAGGGGTTGTTGTCTAAGATTCCAAATTCAAAAGCCGAGCTGTTAATGATATCGGCCGGTGGAGATCCCTTCGACGAGTCTTTAAGTAGAGCACTTTGCGTATTTCCAAACTGCCTCCAGGGATGTGATTGTGATAGAATCGTTTTGATTGCAGAAGGTTCGATGGGTCTAGGACTCGATCCAGAATTAGTTTTAAGTTATAATCGCAAAATTGAACTGGAAACACCCTTAATCCTAAGATACATCGACTTATGCAGAGGTCTTTTAAGAGAAAAGCTTGTGCATACTGTTTCAGCAATACCTGACCCCCTCTTAAAGATGATACTGGACTCTAAAGCATATGATACTCTATTCGACGCCTACAAGGCTTCAAGACTATTCCTCCCAAAAGGTTCGAAAACAGGTATAGTAACGAATGCTTCCCTTACCATCTTGGAGCCGGTAAAAGAGCCTAATACAGGTGGGGGAGCGTAACGGTTTTAAATGGGCTTAACATTTCATGAATCGTATGGTCACAGCCCTGACAGATGAAGTAATTATTAAACATGCGGAGCCGGATAATCTTCCAAGCGTAATTGAAATAAATAGATCAGAGTTGCCTGAGAATTATCCTCCTTCCTTTTTCATGGATCTGCTCGAAAGGTTTCCAAACTATTTTCTCGTTGCAGTCCTTGCAAAGTCTAACGAAGTTGTTGGCTACGTAGTATGTAGAATAGAAATGGGCTTCCCTTCTGAGGGAGGCTTCTCCATAGTAAAGAAGGGTCATGTCGTAAGCCTTGCAGTAAGAAAACCCTTCCACAATAGGGGTATAGGCACTATGTTAATGAAAACTGTTCTGGAAGAGATGGTTCGCAACTCTATTGATGAAAGTTATCTTGAAGTTAGGATTAACAATGAGAAGGCAATTAGACTATATAAGAAACTTGGGTATAAGGTGGTTAGGGAGCTCCCGCACTATTATCTCGACGGGACAACGGGGTTATTGATGGTTAAGAAGCTTCGTTAAAAAGATTGACGTAAAAAACAATACTGATATTCTGCTTGTAGACTGTTTCTAAGATGTTTTTGAGATGGTGATTTCTATTGTTGAAATGAACCTTTGCCTATTGTCCGGTGTCTGGAATGTTTCGGTTCCTATTTGAATGTTCTTTAGAGTCATCTGGTTTCCTAAGAATCTCCTCTTCAATATTTCAACAACGTCAACAGCCTTAGATATTGCTCTTCCCCTTGCCTTCAAGACTACTTCGTTGTGTTCTGATGTCAATTGCATTAGTGCTGCGACTGCGTAGACCAATGCAGGCTTCTTGCCGACTAGTACAACGTTAGGCATGGATCCAGTTTGGGCGCACATGGTTTTCTCTTACACCTCCTTTTTAGCAGGAGTTAGCTCATTTAACCTAAATAAAAATCTTTCCTCTTATGGTAATGATGCCTATCTTCAGTTAAATGCGATATTTCCCCTTGTCCAGGGCAGTTTAATCTTCAATCTCAAGCTCACTCAGGGGCACGTAAGCATATGTATTATCAGGCATCCTCCTACCGATTATTAACGGTAATACTTTCATCTCCACTTCACGTTTAGCTATTTCAATAGTGCTCATCCTACCCCCTTCTTGATCAATCGGTATTAACGGGGGTGCTCCTAGAGAAAGTTCTAGCGCTCTTAGACCTATTATCCTTGCCTTTTCAAATTTAGTCAACTTCTTTTTTAAAAGCTCCACTCTTTCCTCAATACTGTTTCTTAAAGCTACCAATTCTAACTCCTTCTCATCCACCACTTTGTTATTACTCTTCCTCGCCTTCCTTACCCTTAGGAGGCTTCATCCTAGCTGCCATTATTATGTCGTCAATCCTTACTAGCATTGCTGCCGTTTCAAGTGCTGAAAGGTATGCTGTCTTCTTCACTCTTAACGGGTCTAGGATGTTTTTCTCAATCGCATCTGAAATCTTCCCTTCTGAAGCATCGAAGCAAGCTGTCTTCCTACCTTCTGCATGTGCAGCCCTGAGCATTGTAAATATTTCATCAGGATCATGGCCAGCATTGGCTATTATCTGCTTGACGTATGCTTCAAAAGCTCTGCTGAGAGCCTCCATGACTAATCCTTCTTTTCCACCCATACCTGCTTCAATAAGCTTACGCGTAGCGAATACTTCCGCAGCCCCTCCACCGGGAACTACGTAAGGCTCTTCAACAAGTGACCTAAGCACGGAGATACAATTCTTAACGATCCGCTCCATTTCATCAGTAATCTTATCGTTCTCACCCCTAACTAGTATTGTTTGAACGGCATTATTCGGGGTCTTTTCGACGAACGTCCATTTTTCCCCTCCTATTTTTCTCTCTTCAACTAAGCCTGCGAAACCAAGCTTGTCTTCGCTTAAATCATCTATTACGCTAACTATTTTAGCACCAGTTGCGAGAGCAAGCTTCTCCATATCGGATTTCTTGACTCTTCTCAAAGCCATTATCCCCTTCTTAGCTAATATGTACTGTGCAAAGTCGTCTATGCCTTTTTGG
Organism: Candidatus Brockarchaeota archaeon; assembly: GCA_017601245.1. GTDB lineage: Archaea > Thermoproteota > EX4484-205 > EX4484-205 > JAAOZP01 > JAAOZP01. Next base: position 5,069 of record JAFNJB010000049.1, on the reverse strand, counting down.
ACGAAAACAACATTCACTCCTAATCCAGCTATCTTGTCAACGATATCGCTCATCATTTTCTGTTCCATCTTTAGAAACTCCCTTATCATTCTAGCATCGCTAAACTTCAATCTCTCGTCTATTTCAGTCTTCTTAACTTCAATCGGCAGGTCTAGTAGTGCTATTTTAGCATTCTCTATTCTCTTAGGCATTGCAGGGTGTACGATCTCTTTATCGAGAGCAACACCTTCTATCAGTTGAATATCTAAGACAGTGCCACCGCTCTTTTTCTCAGTCTTTAAGTACTCATCGAAAACCCTTGTATTCTCCACTCCCTTCTCTAGTAGCTTAACTACTGCCTTCACTGAAATGTCTGCAAGTTTCTCACGTGTCTCATTACTCAATGATAAAGGTATTGCAGAAAGGGCAATCCTCCTAAGCAGATCAACATTCTTTAAATCAACCCTAGTGGCAAGCTCATTTCTTAAAGCCTCTAAAACCCTTACCATCCCCGCCTTATAGTTTTCAAGAATTATGGAGGGATGTATACCCTGCTTCATGAGTAGATCCGCTTCTTTAAACAAGAGGTGGGTTAAGACAACTAGGGTTGTTACTCCGTCCCCAACCTCTTTATTCTGTGATTTAGCAGCATCAACTATAAGTTTGGCAGCTGGGTGCTCTACTTCAAGCTCGCTAAGTATAGTTGCACCGTCGCCGGTTATAGTCGTGTCGCCGAAGGTATCTACGATTATCTTACTATAACTAAGCGGGCCGAGTGCAGTCCTCACGGTTTCAAAAATAACCTCTGAGGCCAATAGGTTGTAGAGTTGAGCCTCCTTCTCACAACTCCTCCTACTTCCTTCCTTAAGGATTATGGAGGGTATAACCCTGGGTGATGAAGAGCCTCTTACACTCATCGTCTCCTACCCGGAGGAAACCTGTTTTTAAGCGTTTCTACGTTTAAACTCCCTGAAATAAGCCTTTTAGGGCTTTTTCTTCGATTAAGCTGTTCAAAATCCATGAGCCCGTCCTTCTAAGCTTTAAAAACCGCTTGTAAACGCTTTATATTGGGTTATTCTGTCCATAACTTCTACAAACTCCCTTTCTATATCATGCTTCCTCCTCTCATATTCTTCCTTACTTATTTCGCCCCTTTCATACTTTTTCTGCAATTCTTCATATTCCTTTTCAAGCCTCTCCTTTTCTTTCTCGAGGCTTTTTAAACGATCTTTAGCATCAGGCGGCCCTATTAAAAGGACCATTCTCCACCACCCAAGCCTTATTAATCTCTCCCGTTTTACATATTGTTAAACTTTTATGTCAATGGATGAGTTTGAGATTAAAATAGTTTCAGAAGGAGAGGAGCTGGGGAGGTTTATTGTGAAAAGAGGTTTTTCGCCGAGGGTCTTCCATGCTTTAAGCAACCTGTTGCCAAAAGTTGGTGTGGTAAGCATAGGCAATACATACGTGTGTCTTAACATTGGATTGAAAATGGGAGTTGAAAAGTTTGCTACAGATGCCTCTATGGGGGATGTTGGCTACTCTCCTTATTTCCAGGGACTGGTTTTCTTCACTTCAGCTTCTTCCGAGGAATGTCGCCTTATTAGAACAGCCCTAATCGGTAGGATGCTAACTCCCGTGGAGAGGCTTAAATCTCTAAAAGATGGGGCTGTCGTTTCTGTCCTACGGTGTTAAGCTGCTTGAGTATAGAGCGGCAGTCTGTTTTCCTCATTGACACGTTTCAACAGGCCTTTTTCCTCTAAGCGTTTAAGAAGCCTCTTAGCTTCTCCTAGCCTTAATCCGGTCTGGGTGAAAACAACGTACGGTGTTATGACTTTAAATCCCTTAAGCTTCTCTAAAATTTTCTCGTCAGCATCGCTCAAAACTTCTCCAACCCTTTTCTCTATTTTCACCTTCTCGCTTCCCTTTTCCTTCTTGGCTTTCTCCCTCTCCTGCCTCTTTTCTAGCTGGCTTAAACGAAGCTTCTTTGTCCCACCCATTCTCTAGGAAATTATTCCAAATACCTATAGATAAGTCTAACCCTATTATGCTTAAATACCTTGCCATCATATTCTTAAGTCGAAAGGGGAGAGGATTGAAATCGAGTAAAAGGGCGTTGACAGTTGAAGAGGTAATGAGCTTCCCAGTCTTAACAATCGATCCAGATGATAGCGTTTATGAAGCAGTCGTAAAAATGGTTGATAATGACATAAGCTCCCTTATAGTAGTGGATGAAGAGGGGAAGGATATTGGCATAATAACTGAAAGGGATGTTATAGAAAAAGTGGTTGCAAAGAGCAGGGATCCCAATTCAGTCAAAGTTAAAGAGGTAATGTCGAACCCATTAAAGAAGATCAGTAGCAGTAGTAGTATAATAGATGCCTTAGAGAAAATGCGGAAGAGTAGGATTAAGAAGCTGGGTGTGGAGAGGGAGGGTAAACTCGTCGGGATAGTTTCTGAGAGAGACCTTGTATATGCAATACCAGCGATGTATGAGTTAATTGAAGCTACTTCCATAGAGCGTTCACGAGGAATCGTAAAGAAAGAGGTTTACGAAGGGTTCTGTGAAGAATGCGGAATTTGGTCCGACTCGCTTAATGTTGTAGAGGGGAGGCTTCTCTGCGAAGATTGCAGTGAAGACATTAGGCTTGCTTCGGAAGATTAGTCTTGGAGAAGGATAGGGGAATAAGGTATATCCGGGGGCGTCAATGGGAGAGGCCTCCTTCACGCGTTTCTAAGAATTCTGTTTTGAATTACGCATCCTCTCCCCCATTACAGGTTACTAAAACAACGCCATTGCTTAGACTTCTTGAAACAATGGTTGCAAGAGGCTTTAGAAGAATATTTGTAACTGCTCCAAATGGTATTCTCCAAGGAGTAGTAACTCCTATGGAGGTCGTTCAATACTTATTATGGAAGTCGAGGGAGGATCTTGAAACTCCAGTTTTAAGCATTCTTTCCACTAATGTTTCTAGAGTTATGCGTAAGGATATTGTTAGCATAGGGGAGTCTACGAGTATGATTGAGTCAATAAGGTTAATGAAACAGAAGGGTATTAACGGATTAGCAGTTATCGACAACGATGGCGTGCTTAGAGCTGTTTTAACAGTAAGGGATGTTCTTGAAAAGTTTAACTATTCTCTAAGTGGAGGCGTCTTAAAAGACTTCATGTCTAAATCTCCAGTATGCATATCTGCTGACAGGACTCTAGGAGAAGGCATAGAGGTAATGGTTAAATCTGGATACAGGAGGCTCCCCTGCCTAGAAGGTTCTCATCCAATAGGGCTTTTTTCATCACGGTCTGTAGTCGGTTTCTTGGGAGGGAGAGAATTAATTAGGAAAGCAGATAGAACACTCGGCGAATTGATGTCTATGAATGTTTTGGATTTTACAGTCAGGGACATACCCATGCTAGATCCTGACACTAGCATTTCAGAAGCCTGGGAGACGGTTAAAAGGAGCAGTTACGGCTCCGCGCTTGTTGTCAAGTCGGACTCCTTAGAGGGTTTTATAACTGAAATGGATTTCTTGAAGGCTGTTGAAGTTTGAGCCTCAGGTTTCTAGTAGACAGTATGCATGGGTACGTCGCCAGGTGGCTTAGAATAATGGGCTATGACACTATTTACCTAAACAACATAGAAGACGATGAAGCAATAAAAATAGCTTCCGAGGGACGTATACTTGTTACCTCTGACAGCGAACTAGCCAAGTATGCTGAATCTAGGGGGATAACGGTAATTATGGTAAAGGGGTTAAGTGAACAAGAGGTTCTCAGAACGATTGTAGAGCGTTTTAACCTTACTTTTAAGGAAGATTTTTTAAGATGCACGGTTTGCAACGGCGAACTTAAAGCCATAGGCTTAGACGAGGCTTTTAACACGCTCGGTTTCACCCCCAAGGGTGTGGAAAAATTCTGGAAATGCAAGTCTTGTGGCAAAGTATACTGGAAAGGTTCTCATTGGAAAAACATATCCCGGCAGATTTCTAGGCTATTTAATACCGAATCAACTTGCAATGATGCTTAACGCTTAAATATTCTATTTTAGATTTATTCTAACGGCAGATGAAAACCGCCTCAAAAATCTGAATATGGATGAGGATAAGATGGGCGGATTGATGCCGTATCTTAAGGATATTGGTGCTTATTAGAATCTTGATACGATTATTCCATGAAGTTGAATAAACACGTGTGCATCCGTCTAATGATGCTCTTAACATTGCTTGCGTTACTTATTCAAAAACCGGTTATGAGGGCAGGAGCGGATTTCCATGTATCCGTAAACTCTACACTTATCTCTATAAGAATTGCTGGATTATTATCCAATGGATTATTGGTGGAGGCAAGAATGGATAATGTAATACCTGAAAACGTTTCAATAGTTTTTAATCCTGAATGTTTAAATTTCAACGCGCAGGATTCGACGTTACTAATCTCATACGATGCAAGAGTTTCTGGAGATGCTCTCGTAAATTCAGTCGATTTTAAAGAGAATACGGTAACATCTAACGAAGAATTGTTGAAATGCATTCAAATGTTAACAGTCTTCACAATTGGTCTAATCATTCTCATTTTAGAAGTATTCTCTTCGAAAATAAGAAAGAATAATTCTAGAGCAATCGAGGAAAGTAAATCTCATTCCCATGGATCTACAATTGATGAAGAATCCCTATTACTGCTCTCCTACAAAGACCCAGAAGCGTATAGGAAAGCTATCGACATGATTTTAAAGGGGGAACTGAAAGTTAAGAAAAAGAGGTTAGGGAAAATGCTTTCAAAAATTAAGAAAATCGTTAATCTTAGAAGGTGATTTCTACTTTAGACTATTTTAATAAAGCTTTTTTGACAACCCTTCCTACAAAAACCTTTTAAAAAACTTAACTGGTTTAAAATGCATCTTGCATAGTCATGAAGAGACACTAGTAATCCTCTTCCCATTCTTACTGGCAATAGTCCTGATGGATGTTTCAAGGGTTGAAGCTACACCTACCATATGCTTCCTACGTGCTTACAATGTTTCGTTTGAAAACAATCTGGGTTTTTTCTCTCCCTCGGGTGCTTTTGGGTTTACCCCAAACGGTTTTAAAAACTC